>JBHHYV010000245.1:0-1539 GCA_046757685.1 Myxococcota bacterium | reverse complement strand
GGCTAGAAGCGTGATCCCGGCCCGGCTTCGGCGAGGTTCGCGATCTGGATCGGCTCGATCGGGCCGGCGGGCTCGAAGCCCAGGATCTGACCGTAGAAGGAGAGCTCGGCCTCCAGGGCCCGCACGATCGTCTCCGCGCGTCGAAAGCCGTGCTGCTCGCCGGGGAAGAGCAGGTAGGCATGGGGAAGCCTGCGTTTGCGCAGCGCCGCCACCATGACCTCGGCCTGGGCGGGCGGCACGATCGCATCCTCGTCTCCCTGCAACAGGAGCAGCGGGCACGAGAGGCGCTCCGCGTGGTGGATCGGGGAGCGCTCCCGGTAGCGCTCGCGGGCCGCCGGGTAGGGGCCCACCAGCGAGTCGAGGTAGCGCGACTCGAACTTGTGGGTGTCTCGCGCCAGTGCCTCGAGATCCGCGACTCCGTAGTAGCTCGCACCGGCCCGGAACAGGTCGTGGAAGGTCAGCGCGCAGAGCGTCGTGAAGCCGCCCGCACTGCCCCCGCGAATGGCCAGGCGCCCTCCGTCGGCTCGCCCCCGTTCGACCAGGCTCCGCGCGGCGGCGATGCAGTCCGCGGTATCGACGATCCCCCACTGGTCGCGCAGCCGCTCGCGGTAGGCGCGCCCGTGCCCGGTGCTGCCCCCGTAGTCGACGTCGACCACCGCGATCCCGCGGCTGGTCCAGAACTGGATGGCGATGTTCTGCGCGCTCGAAGCCGCGCCCGTGGGCCCGCCATGGCTCACCACCAGCAAGGGAGGCCGCTCGCCGGGGGGTCCTTCGAGCTCGGGGTGGGTCGGCGCGTAGAAGAGCGCGTGGCCCGAGCGATCCCCCGAGGTCGGGAACTCGATCGCCTCGGGAACCGAGACGTACGCCCGCTCGAGGGGTCGATCCTGGCTGCGCCGGACCTCCTCGACCTCGCCCGTGTCGACGTCGATCACGACGACGGCGGCCGCTTCCCGCGCAGAGGCCGCGACCAGCGCGACTCGGGAGCCCGAGCCCAGGGGCGCGGGACCGCCGAAGGAGGTGAAGGGGGTCTCGACCTCGCGCGGCGCTCCGTCGCCAGGCGCGATCACCCCCAGGTGATCGCGGCCGTCGGCGATCCAGGTGCAGGCGATCCGGCCGTCCGCCAGAAACGCGTAGGTCGTCGTGGCGAACGTCCACTGGGGGCGGCCGAACTCGGCGCACGCGGGCGCGAGCGCGACGTCCCCGCTGCTCTCGTGCCGGTACAGGTTCCACCAGCCGCTGCGATCCGAGACGAAGTGCAGCGCGCCGGACGGGCTCCACGCAGGCTGGTAGATCGACTCGGTCGGACCTCCCGCCACCCGCTCCGGTGCGCCGATGCCCGCCTCGCCCGCTTCCTCGACCACCCAGAGCTCGGTCCCGTCCCAGGGCATGCGCGGGTGCTCCCACGAGGTGAATGCGAGCCGCTCTCCGTCGGGCGAGAGTCGAGGGTAGGAGACGAAGTCGTGCCCCGAGGCGATGACGGTCACAGGCCCGGGGCCGTCCGCCGGAAGGCGCACGATCTCGTTGCGCGCCTCTCGCCCG
>JBHHYV010000244.1:0-1603 GCA_046757685.1 Myxococcota bacterium | reverse complement strand
CGCGCCGCAACGCTGCGCTCGGGAGCAATCTTCGGTGGGATCCTCGCGGTGTACTCCCTGCTCGCGCTCGGTCTCTCGCAAGGGGTGAGGACCCTCGAGCAGCACCTGGCACGTGGACGCGCCGTCGGGAGCGTGCGGCTGTGATCGACTGGGCGTTCACGTGGAGGATCGTGCCGGAGCTCCTGCGGGGCCTCGTCGTCACCGTGCAGGCGACGGTCGTCGGCATGACCGTCGCCCTCGCGCTCGGCCTCCTCTGGGCGGTGCTGCAGCGCACCCCTGTCCGAGGCGTCGCACCAGCCACGCGCGTCGTCGTCGACTTCGTCCGCAACACACCGCTCCTGGTACAGATCTACTTCTTCTTCTACGTCATGCCCGACCTGGGGCTCACCCTGGCTCCGCTCACGACGGGCATCCTGGCCCTGGGGCTCCACTACAGCGCCTACACGGCGGAGATCTATCGGGCGGGCCTCGACGGGGTTCCGCGCGGCCAGTGGGAGGCGGCCGCGGCGCTCGCCCTGGGCCCCCTCCAGACGTTCCGGCAGGTGATCCTGCCTCAGGCCATCCCTCCGGTCATACCGGCGCTCGGCAACCGCTTCATCGCGCTCTTCAAGGACACGCCCATGCTCTCCGCGATCACGGTGCTCGAGCTGCTCCAGCGTGCGAAGATCATCGGCTCGGAGTCGTTCCGGTACCTGGAGCCGATCACGCTCGTGGGCCTTCTGTTCCTGCTGGTGAGCCTCGTGTCTGCCTGGGCCGTGCAGCGCCTCGAGAACCGCCTCCAGCTCCGTCACTGAGGACCCCCTTGGAACCGATCGTCCGCTTCCACACCGTCTGCAAGGCCTTCGACTCGGTGCGCGTGCTGCGCAACTTCGATCTCGAGGTGGCCCCGTCCGAGAAGCTCGCCGTGATCGGCCCGAGCGGCTCCGGCAAGTCGACGATCCTGCGCGTCCTGATGGCCCTCGAGAGCATCGACGCGGGGGTCGTCGAGCTGTGCGGGGAGACCCTCTGGAGTGGTCCCGCTCCCGAGCGCCCGAGCCGCGCGGAGCGCGCGCGGCTGCAGCGGCTGCGCCGGAAGGTCGGCATGGTCTTCCAGCACTTCAACCTCTTTCCCCACCGCACCGTGCTCGGCAACCTCACGCTGGCGCCGCGGCAGGTGCTCGGACTGTCCGCCGACGAGGCCGAGCGCCAGGCCCGGGAGCTCCTCGAGAGCGTCGGGCTCCTCGAGAAGGCGAACTCCTATCCGGCCGATCTCTCGGGGGGCCAGAAGCAGCGTGTGGCCATCGCGCGGGCGCTCGCCATGCAGCCCGAGATCATGCTCTTCGACGAGGTGACCTCGGCTCTCGATCCGGAGCTGGTGGGGGAGGTGCTGAACGTGTTGCGGCAGCTCGCGCGCGAAGGCCGCATGACGATGATCCTCGTCACGCACCAGATGAACTTCGCCCGGGAGATCGCGGACCGGATCGTCTTCATGGACGAGGGACAAGTGATCGAGCAGGGAGCCCCGGACGACATCCTCTCCAACCCGCGCCACGAGCGCACCCGTGCCTTCCTCAGCGCCGTGCTCGAGGGCTGAACCGGCTGACGGCGCCTCCTCTACCTCCGG
>JBHHYV010000243.1:0-1699 GCA_046757685.1 Myxococcota bacterium | reverse complement strand
GACGCCCACACACAGGACGCCCACTCCCCACCTTCGCGCCGGCCGTGCCCTGACTCTCACGGCCGCGGAGCATAGCCCAGCGACCGCGTCAGGTGGGTCCCCTCTCCTGGCGGGGGGCGCCGGGGCGCTCGCGGGCTCAGGGACCGGGGAGCAGATGGTCCTGGAGCCAGGCCGCAACCTGGTCGGTGGCGATCCGCTCCTGCTCCAGGGTGTCGCGGTCGCGGATCGTGACCTTGTGGTCCTCGGCGGTCTGGAAGTCCCAGGTAATGCACCAGGGCGTTCCGATCTCGTCCTGGCGACGGTAGCGGCGGCCGATCGAGCCCGAGGCGTCCCAGTCGACCGCAAAGCGGCGGCGCAGGTCGGCGAGCAGGCCGGCCGCGGGCTGGCTGAGCTTCTTGGACAGCGGCAGCAGCGCGGCCTTGTGTGGAGCGATCCGCGGATCGAGGTGCAGCACCTGCCGTTTCTGGCCCCCGACCTCGTCCTCGCCCCAGGCGGCGCAGAGCAGCACGAGCATGCAGCGGTCCACGCCGATGGAGGTCTCGATCACGTAGGGCGTAAAGCGCACCTGCGTGTCGGGGTCGGTGTAGGAGAGATCCTTGCCCGAGTGGCGGCTGTGGGCGGCCAGGTCGTGATCCCCCCGGTGGTGGATGCCCTCGAACTCGGCCCAGCCGAAGGGGAACTCGAACTCGATGTCGTAGGCGGCCCGCGCGTAGTGGGCGCGCTCCTCGGGGCCGTGCTCGTGCCAGCGGAGCCTGGCCTCCGGCACGCCCAGGTCGAGGTGCCAGCGCCAGCGCAGCTCACGGAAGTGCTCGAACCACTCCATGGCGCTCTCGGGCTCGCAGAAGAACTCGCACTCCATCTGCTCGAACTCGCGCGAGCGGAAGATGAAGTTGCGCGGATTGATCTCGTTGCGAAACGCCTTGCCGATCTGGGCGATTCCGAAGGGCGGCCGCTTGCGCGCCGACTGCATGACGCGCCGGAAGTCCAGGAAGATCGACTGGCAGGTCTCGGCGCGCAGGTAGGCCGCCGCCGACGAGTCCTCGGTGGCGCCGATCTCGGTGCGCAGCATCAGGTTGAACTGCCGCGGCTCGGTCAGGTCGCACTCCGCGAGCGGCCTTCCCGCGTGCTCGGGGCAGGTCTCCTCCGAGAGCTGGTCCGCGCGAAAGCGGCGCTTGCACTCGCGGCAGTCGACCATGGGGTCGTGAAAGTTCGCGACGTGGCCGGACGCGACCCACGTCTCGGGATTGGCGATGATCGAGGTGTCGAGGCCCACCACGTCGGAGCGCTCGCGAACCATCGTCTGCCACCAGGCGGCCTTGACGGCGTTTCGCATCTCGACGCCGAGCGGTCCATAGTCCCAGAAGCCGTTCAGGCCCCCGTAGATGTCGCTCGAGGGATAGACGAACCCGCGGTTGGCGCACAGGGCGACCAGCTTGTCCATGTCGAGCATCGGCAGCCTCCCGCCCTCCCGGAACGGAGGCGCGAAGTCTAAGCTGTCGAGCCCGTGCGCGCGATGGCTCTCCCCCACCCGGCTCCGATCGCCGAGCATCCCCTGAAGCTCCAGGAGCGGGCCGCGCCCGAGCCCGGTCCCGACGAGATCATCGTCGCGGTCTCGGTCTGCGGGGTCTGCCGGACCGACCTTCACCTGGTCGAGGGCGATCTCCCGCCGCTGCGGGAGGGCACGATTCCGGGTCACCAG
>JBHHYV010000242.1:0-1709 GCA_046757685.1 Myxococcota bacterium | reverse complement strand
GTAAGCGCTCAGTGAACCCGTCTTGAAGGGGGTCGAGCTCGGGCGCATCGTTCTCGCCGATCGCAGGATCGGAGGGGGGCGAGGATGGGGGCGAGGCGAGGAACGAAGGCGGGTGGATCGAAGCGGGCGAGGCCGGCGGGAGACGGGTACTGGCTCGAGCAGGTGGAGGCGTGGGCGCGATCGGGCGAGCCGGCGACGGTGTACGCGAAGCGCGCGGGCATCTCGGTGGGGGCATTCTACGAGGCGAAGCGCCGGCTGATCGCACGGGGCAGGTGGTCGAGCTCGGCAGGGGCGTCGAGGGAGAAGCGAGCGACGTTTGCGCGGGTCATGGCAGCGTCGGAGCCTGCACGGGAGGCAGGCTTCCGGGTGCAGCTGCCGAGCGGGGCAACGCTGGAGTGGGCGAGCGCCCCCGGGGTCGCAGAGCTCGCCACGCTGCTCGGGAGACTGTGCGGATGATGCGACCGGACGCGGCGGTGCCGGTGTACTTGTGTCGGGAGCCGGTGGACATGCGCAAGTCGATCAACGGGCTGTCGATCCTGGTGGAGGAGGGTCTCGGGCTCGACCCGTTCGTGGCGACGTTGTTCGTGTTCGCGAACCGCAAGCGGGATCGCGTGACATTGTGCGTGACTCCTTCAGGTTCCCGGCAGGCGCAGCGTTCGCGAGTCCTGCAGTTTCGCGAAGTTACGAGGGCGACGGTCGATGATGCCCCGCACGCCTATCCGGACGGCCTCACTGTCAAGTGCAGCGATGGGAATTTCCCAGGGAGCCGATGGCATGATCTGGGAAGCAGGGAGTACGCCTTTGCGGATGAGCCGATCAACGGACGGTACGCTGATCGATAGCCGGCGCGCCGCTTCGTCGCGAGAGATGGTCTCCTCACGCGGTGCGGACGGATCGAACTCAGCAATCCCGAGGCGTTCACGGAGCTCACGCACGCGTACGGTGGTCCACGATCCTCCGCTGGGCGTTCGACACCTCATGCGGTTCATGGTCACAGCGAGTTGGCGATCGGGCCAGCGTCCTCCGAGCTTGCGAATCGCTGTAGCCGCGCTGGGACGCCGATCCGCGGGATAGCGCCCGCTTCGGACGCGAGCCACACGGATCTCTGTGTGCTGCCCCCCTGCCCAGTGGATCGTCAAGGCGATCTCGTTCGCCTCCTCGTCCCGGTCGGCGATGACCTCGTGGATGACGATGCGCACCAACCGCTGCTTCATGCGCATGTCACTCGTGGGCGCGTTCCACACGGCGGGAAGGTCGTGTGCGAGGCGCAGAAGCTTCTCTTGATCGATGGGCGGATGGGTCGCTGCCCTTCTCTCGGCCGCCGCGATCTTCTCTTCGACGCTGCGGACGCTCTCCAGTGCCGCCTCCCAGCGCGCTTCCAGCTCTCGAGCAACGAGGCGCTTGTCAGGATCGACTGCTTCGTGGCGCCGCGCCGCCAGCTTCGCCTCGTACTCAGTCTCCTCGAGCTCCCGGGCAAACGCTCGGCGGACCTCCTCGTTGAGCTCCCGGGCCCGCCTTGCCGCCTCCGCTGCGGCTTCGATCGCGTGGGGCTCGACCGCGGCCAGGAGCTGAGCGGCTACGGCACGATCCACGCGCACGCCGCCAAAGCTCAGGCAGATCCCGTCGCTCCCACGCATCTGATCGCCCACGCAGAGCTTGCTGAGTGGATGGTGAAGTTTGGCCAGGGGGTGCAGCCGCTGATCAACCTG
>JBHHYV010000241.1:0-1729 GCA_046757685.1 Myxococcota bacterium | reverse complement strand
CGCAGAGGCAGAGGACGCAGCCTCGACGATCGAGGTTCCCAGCCATACGCGACGCCAGCGGGGTGGCAGGCGGCCGCTGCCTGACTTTCTGCCGCGCGAAGAGATCCTCCACGACCTGCCCGAGGATCAGAAGGTCTGCGCGAACGACCCGAGCCACACCCTTCAGGAGATCGGCCGGGAGAAGCTTGAGCAGCTCGTCTTCCTCCCCGCGACGGCGAAGGTCCTGGTGCACGTTCGTCCGAAGTATGCCTGCTCGTGTTGCAAAGACGGCGTGAAGGTGGCCGCCTTGCCCCCGCAGCCGATCCCGAAGAGCCTCGCCACGCCGTCGCTGCTGGCCCAGGTCGCCACCTCGAAGTATGTCGATGCCCTGCCGCTGCACCGGCAGTCGAAGATCTTCCAACGGATGGGAGTCGACCTCTCGCGGGCCACGCTGGCTTCGTGGATGATCCGCATGGGCGAGCTCGTGGAGCCCCTGCTCGAGCGGATGCTCGAGGAGATCCGCGCCTTCGACTACGTGCAATCGGACGAGACGCCCTTCCAGGTGCTCAAGGAAGACGGCAAGCGGGCCACGAGCGAGTCGTACCTCTGGGCGCTGCGCGGTGGGGTCCCCGAGCATCCACTGCTCTTCTACGAGTACGACGCGAGCCGGAGCCGGGAGGTGCCGAAGCGATTGCTGCGAGGCTTCCGGGGGTTCCTGCATACGGACGGCTACGGGGGGTACGACGCGCTTGGCGCGGAGCCCGGGATCGTGCACGTGGGCTGCTTCGCGCATGCGCGGCGGAAGTTCGACGAGGCACTCCGCGGCCACGGCCCGTCCCGGCACCCACCCAAGACGAAGGAGAGTCTCGCACGCCAGGGGCTGCGGAGGATCAACAAGCTCTATGAGATCGAGCGGGGCTGCCGGGAGGCGTCGCCCGAGGAGCGGTACGCCATCCGCCAGGAGAAGACGAAGCCCCGGCTCGAAGAACTCCGGACGTGGCTCGATGCCGCGCTCGGCCGCGTGCCTCCGGAGAGTCTCACGGGCAAGGCGCTGTCCTACCTCGACCGACAGTGGGGAAAGCTCGTGCACGTGCTCGACGACGGGCGGATCCCGCTGGATACGAACCTCGTGGAGAACGCGATCAGACCCTTTGTCATCGGGCGCCGCAATTGGTTGTTCGCGGACACGCCCAAGGGAGCCCAGGCAAGCGCCCGGCTCTACAGCCTGGTGGAGACCGCGAAGGCCAACGGCATCGAGCCCTGGACGTATCTCCACCAGGTCTTCACGAAGCTTCCCGCCGCGACGGGGCCCGAAGACATCGAGACGCTCCTCCCCTGGCGGATCGAGATCCCGCAGTCCGAGCGCGACACCGAGCACTGAGCACACCACCTCCACGAACCCCGAACGCGCACGGATCCGGCGCTCTCCCCAGAGCGCGGGCAGCTCGGCTGGGGATGTCTTGCTTGAGCGCTTACGGCGCAGAAGAGCGGAGCGAAGACGGCGTGGCGAAGCAGAGCGACATCGCTCGTCCCAAAGGCATCGTGGCCTGCGGCCGCGGTCGAACAGGAGAAATCTAGCCCTTGACGGGAGGGGGGCTCATAGGTGTTGGGCAGCCAGCCTAGGACGCGCGACGCAGGCGAGGCACCGGCCTTCTCGGGCGGTTGCGAGCCAGATCATACGCGGACTGAAGGTTGAGCCAGAATTCTGGCGTGGTGTTGAGGGCCTGGGCAAGGAGCCATGCGGTCTCCT
>JBHHYV010000240.1:0-1764 GCA_046757685.1 Myxococcota bacterium | reverse complement strand
GCGCTGCCAGTCGGCTTCACTCTCGTCGCCGCCGCATGGACCCTGCATCCCGCCCACCGGCTCGACGTGATCCTGTCCGAGGCATGGCTGGCGCTGTGTCCCCTGCTGGGTCTGCTCTTCGGCTGGGAGGTGCTGCGCGCGCTGCGACGCCGCGCAGAGGGATCGGGCCTCATGCTCGTATGCGCGGCCTCGGCCCTCGCGGTCGGCGTCTGGGGGGCTGCCACGGCCCTCGTCCCGGAGCCCGCCGACTGGACGATGCGCTATGGAGTGCTTCCCGTGTTCTGGGTGATTCCCGTGTTCTCGCTCCTGGGATTCACGCGGCGCCAGCTCATGACGGGAGAGCGGCTCATGCAGCTCTCCGAGCAGGTGCTCTCGGCACAGAGTGAGGAGCGTAGCCGACTCTCGCGCGAGCTTCACGACGGAGTGGCGCAGAATCTCCAGGCTGCCAAGCTCGGTCTTCAGCTGGCCGCGCGCGGCGATGTACCCCAGCACGAAGCATTGAAGAGTGCGACGCTGCTGGTCAGCCAGAGTGTCGAGGAGCTTCGCGCGGTCGCGCAGGACCAGAGGTCGCTGGAGGGACCAGGTCGGTCCCTCGCCGAGGCCCTGCAGCGCCCCGCCGAGATCCTCGCGACGCGCTCCGGAATCGACATCCGCTTCGAGGCCCGAGGCACCGAGCCGACGCATTCCCCGCTCCACGGAGCAGCTCGCGACGAGCACCTCTACCGGATCGCCCAGGAGGCGATCGGAAACGCGATCCGACACGGGAGCGCCCGGAGTATCCAGGTGCGTCTGCTTCACCTCGACCATGAGACCCGGCTGCGCGTGGAGGACGACGGAGAGGGCTTCGACCTGTACCGCGCGGAGCTCGGCGGTCTGGGGATGGGGCTCTCGACGATGCGCGAGCGGGCTGGCCTGATCGGTGCGTCCTGTGAGATCCAGAGCACGTCTTCGGGGACCTGCATCGAGGTGCGCGTCCGGGACTCCGCATGAGCGAGCGAGACACCTCCCGGAATCCGCGTCTGCCGCGGCCCGACACCGGGACAGCCCAGGTCATCGATCTGGTCCTGGCCGATGACCACCAGATCATGCGCGAGGGGCTCGCCGCGCTCCTTCGCTCCGAGGCCGACCTCCGCGTCATCTCGGAGGCGAGCAGCGGTCCCGAAGCGCTCGAGTGCATCGATCGCCTCCGACCGGCTGTCGCGGTGGTGGACTACTCGATGCCCGGTCTCGACGGAGTGGGAGTCGTCGACGAAGCGCGAAGGCGACGCCTTCCGACCGCGGTCGTGCTCCTCACGATGCACACGGAACGAGACCTGGCACGCAGGGCGCTCGGGGCGGGGGCTGCGGGAGTGGTGCTCAAGGATGATGCGTTCGGCGACCTGGCACACGCCATCCGGCGCGCGGCTCGCGGCGAGATCTTCGTCAGTGAAGCGCTCTCCGACCGGCGCCGACGGCCTCGCGAGGCGACGGATCCGCCGGGCCTGCTCTCGCCGCGCGAGCGGGAGATCGCCGGCTGGATTGCCCGGGGCCTCAGCAACAAGGAGATCGCCCGAGAGCTCGCCATCAGCGTCAAGACGGTCGAGACCCACCGAACGCGGCTGATGCAGAAGCTCGATCTCCACAGCGTCGCCGACCTGGTTCGCTACGCGATTCGCAACGGCCTCGCCGAGCCCTGACGACGGGCGGGGTCGTCGCGCCTACGCGCCGGCGCGATCCTTCCACAGCGTCTGCGGGCGCACGATGCCGCGCTCGCGCAGACCGCCG
>JBHHYV010000239.1:0-1808 GCA_046757685.1 Myxococcota bacterium | reverse complement strand
GCTGCTGCCCGCGTCGCTCTCGACCGGCGCAGGGCTGCGACACGGGTTCGCCCTCGTCCTGGGGATCGCGGGCGGTCTCACGTGGCTCTGGTGCCTCGAGGCCTTCAGTCGCCACGGCGGGACTCCGCTGGCGGTCGACGCACCGCGTGATCTCGTGACGGTCGGGCCCTTCGCACACGTGCGGAACCCCATCATGACGGGGGAGCTGGCCGTGATCTGGGCCGAGACCATCGCCTTCGCCAGCCTGGGCCTGGTGCTCTACGCCGCGGCCATCTCGGCCCTCGCGCACTGGCTGGTGGTCCACGTCGAGGAGCCCGAGCTGCGAGCGCGCTTTGGGGAGCGCTACCCGTCCTACGCGGACGCCGTTCCGCGCTGGCTGCCGCGCCTGCGCGGACGCAGAGCCTCGCAGTAGAGCACCCAGTCGCCTGAGTCGCCTGCGACGGGATTGCGCGGGCGCGCTCAGCTGCCCCCGCCGAAGCGCTCCTGCATCGCCTTGGTCAGCTCGTCGATCACGCGCTGGGCATGCTCGTTCGACTGCACGCGCTCCCACCAGCCGGAGGCCTTCGCCCTGCCCTGCAGCGGATCGAGCCCGAAGGTGGCCGGCACCATCCGCGTGATGAAGAAGAGCGCGGGAACCAGCGCACAGTCCGCGATGCTGAGCGAGTCGCCGACCGCGTAGCCCGAGTCATCGAGATGGCGCTCGATCACGTCCAACCCCTGACCCAGCTCCCCCAGCCGCGCATCGACCTCCGCCTGGTCGCGCGTCTTCGGATCCATCTGGGGAACCAGCGCAAAGAGCGCGGGCAGCAGGTACAGGTCGGTGCTGCGCGAGAGCGTCCGCGAGCGGCTCCGCTCGAGCGCATCGGCCGGCAGCAACGCCGGCGTCGGAAATCGCTCCTCGAGGTACTCGCAGATCACCTCCGACTCCGGGATCACGCGCCCCTCCACGTCGAGCGCTGGGATCTTGCCCGTCGGGTTGAGCTGCTTGTACGCGTCGCTGCTCAAGCCCCCCGGCGGCTCCACCTGCTCGAGCTCGATTCCCTTCGCATACGCCTGCATCCGAACGCGACTCGCATAAGGCGACAGATCCGCTCCGTACATCTTCATGGGGGGCTCTCCTGGGGGAAGGGGGGTTCGAAGGGGCGGAGGATAGCAGGAATCGCGCGCAGAGCGGCCCCGAAGCTACCTGCCCAGGGCGCGCTGCACGTAGGCGCCGAGGATCCTCTCCTTGAAGGCGGGGGCGAAGGGGCCTTCGCGCAGCAGCTCGTCGCGCCGAAGGCGCACGAAGACCGGGTCGACCCAGTCGATGTAGCGGGCGCACCAGGTGCGGAAGGTCCGTTCGATCACGGCTCCCAGCGGCTCGAGCCGGCCCGGGGGGCGCTGTGGAACGACTCCAGGAAGCGCCGCCACAGCTAGCGTGCGATCAGCGGCGCGTCAGCTGGGCCCGCCGGAGGGTCGCCTGGCGCTCGGCCGCGAGAAAGTCCGGCTCGAAGCGGCTACGGCCATACTTGGTCCAGTAGGGCGTCCATCCCTCGCGCACCATCTCGACGTTGGCGTTGATCCCGTCCACGAAGACGTAGGCGAGCAGCCGACCGTAGCGACCGCGCGTGGGCCGACCCGGCTGGGCGTACTCGAGGGTCACCTCGGATCCTCCAATCAGGGACCGGAGTGCGGCCGTGGCTTCCCGGTACCCGGGCTGTCCGCGCTCGGGGGTGTCGATCTGCAGCAGCCGCACCCGCTCGCGCCTACCCGCACAGTCCACGTCGATGGTGTCTCCATCGATGATGCGCCGGACCGTGCAGCGATCG
>JBHHYV010000238.1:0-1850 GCA_046757685.1 Myxococcota bacterium | reverse complement strand
CTCTCTCGGGGAGTGGGTAGATGCGCTGAATACCTCGTTGACAGGCCCAGCAGCACAGTTTTTTCGTCTCTCCTAAATGACGAGTGGGTGGTTCAGGATACTGTTCAGGGAAAGCCCGGGAAGTGGTGGGTACAACGTGATCCCGCCGCAGCATAGGAAGAGCATGGCGATGAGAGGTTCTGGGCTGTGAAATCCGAAGGCCATGCGGGCGATGACGCGAAGGCGGTTATTGGTGCCTTCGACCACGCCATTGGTCAGACGGTACTTGACGTAAGCGATGATGCCTTCGAAGTGCTTGCGGATCGTACGGGCGAGTCGAACGAAGGGTTCGAGTCGCGAGCGGGATGCCCAAGCCAGCCATTCCTCGAGGCTTCGCCTGGCGCGCGCTGGCTGCTTGTAGTCGAGGGCAAGGGCCAGTCCTTCCTTGAGCAGATAACCCCGATAGAGCGGGGCGTTCGTCCTTTGAATCACCGAGAGCTTCTCATCGTCGGCGTGTGTGAGATTCCAGGGATTCTTCAGGAGCGGGAAGCGGCTCCTGAGGAGCTCTCTTCCTTTGCTCGTCCCCCGGAGCTTGCGGAGCTGCTCGCGGCGGACCTCATCGAGGGCGTCGGAGGCCAGGCGCTGCACGTGGAAACGGTCGAAGATGATCTGGGCGTTGGGGAGTGCTTCTTTGATCGCCTTGATGTAGCCAGCCGCCATGTCGATGGTCACACACTCGATCTTCTCTCGCTCCCCATCAGTGAGCTCTTCGAAGAACTTCTTCAATGTCTCGGCCGATCTCCCCTTGGCCGCCCAGACGACGCATTTACTGTCGTGGTCGAGGACGAGCGTCAGATAGCGGTGCCGCTTGCGGTAGCTGAAGTCGTCGACCCCGATACGACAAAGCCCCTTGAGACGGCCCGGATCGAGGCGCTCGGCGACGACGCGCCCGACGATCTTCCCGACCGTCGCCCAAGCGATTCCCATCAGTCGGCTCACGGTCGTCTTGTCCGTCGTCTGGGCCAGGTAGGCCGTCATCTCCTCGAAGTCCCGCGTGAAGTGGCTCGACAGACGGGCCCAGGGCACCTCTTCGGTCACCACCCCGCACCGCTTGCACTCAACCCGGCGCGGCGCGTACTCGAGCCAGACCCGCGTGGCGCCAAAGTTCAAGGACCGCCAGCGTCGGATGCGCCTCTGGTCGTACCCTGGTGCCTTCCTCGAACACCTGCCGCATCGCGGGCGGCGCCACCTCGGGCGGACCTCGACGATGAGCTCCCCCTGGGAGAACTCGACCGATCGAACCAACATTCTCGTGACATCGAGCAGCCGACGGAATATCGTAGTCATGCGCATGGGGTCCTCCTGCTTTCTGTTGTTTTTCTGGACCACGAAAGCATGCGCCGACCCCGTGCGTATTTCCACCCCTTTCCACGCCTGAGCCAGCGGACGGGGCCCTCTGCGTCCCATCTCGCTCTCCTCCTCATCGACGATGCGCTTTTCCCATCGCCCCCCTTCAATCCTTCTGGGGGCGATGGGAAACCACGACGCCACACCCTCACAGACGAGCGGAGCCGGAGTCGAAGGCCTCGCGAAGCGAGTGACCGAAGGGCGCGAGCTTTGCCGCCGGAGACCCGGTGGAGCGGCATCGAAGCCAAGGGTGTCCCGCGGGTACGTAACAACTCGGCGCATCCACTCAAGAGACCCTCGGGAGCTGCCAAACCCTGCTGCAGAAAGTCACTTACGCCTCGATTGCGGAAAAGCCCATGAACACGGGTCCTGCTTCCGATCGGCCACCCACTCGGCATTTAGGAGAGCCTAAAAAGCGGCCTCTGTAATGAGGAGCAAGCGCGTTTGCCATACCGAACCCTATT
>JBHHYV010000237.1:0-1913 GCA_046757685.1 Myxococcota bacterium | reverse complement strand
TTCAGCGTTGTCGTCTCCGAAATCTCTCGCCGAGCTTCGTTCGCCGTCTTCACGAACGGGCGAGTTACCTGGAATTTCGGCTATCTCACCGAGGATGACCGCCAGATCGCTTTTCGTGAGGCTCTGGCGGAAAGGCTGGTCGCTGAATTCGGCGCAGATTTTCCGCCCGATCTCGAAAGGCGGTACCCACCCCTCGTAGTCGAGAAGTGGGCAGACCGCGTTGGAGAGCTCGAGGATCTACTGGTCGGAGTCATCGAGCAGAGCCGGAAGCGCGCTTCGCGGAGCGGCTCCGCTCTGATCACGCGCGACTGAGCGAAGACGGCCTCGTATACGGCATGTAGGCGGCTCTCACGCGTCCCCTCTGCTCTCGCGGTCCCGAGAAATCGGCTCCTTTCGCACGTTGGCCGGTCCGCTGGACCGCTCGAACCCGGAGCTGATCCTGAACGCGTGCGCCCCATCGGTGATCCGAGAAATGCCTTCATGCCTGCGACGGGGTGGTAGGCTGGGCTCCGGAGCCGGAGGACCGATGAGAAGGACACTCCGAAATCCCGTGATCGCGGCGGCTCTGACGATGGGCGCCCTGGGGTGTACCGCCGTGGGCCAGGTCGCCAGCTCCGTCGACTCTGCGCTCTACGAGCTCGTGCCCACAAACCCGGTGACGGGCCTCCCCATGGCCAATCTGGTGAGCGAGCAGGACGAGGTGGCGGGCGCCCGGAAAACGTGGACCCGGCTCGCGGCCGCTCAGGAGGGGATCGCAGTAGATCCGCCGGGCCCGCGCCTCGAGCAGATCCGCCGTGTATTCGGGCACCTGGTGGCGGTCGCTCACAGGTCAGATCTCCCGTGGGAAGTTCATCTCATCCGCGCTCCGACGGTCAACGCCGCGACGCCGGGCGGAGGAATGGTGTTCGTCTTCGAAGGAATCTTCACAGACGGGCCAGGAGGCCAAGGCTTCGTGTCCCCGGGCGACGACGAGGTTGCAGCCGTCTTGGCACACGAGATTTCGCACGTCACGCTCATGCATGGCGCAGAGCGGACGACCCATGCGATCTTCCTGAAGAAGCTCCGGGACGATCCGTACTTCTCGGCCTCCTACAGCACAGCCAATGAGGCGGAAGCCGACAAGCTCAGCGTCTTGTACCTAGCACTGGCTGGCTACGACCCACTCGCGGCGCCTCGCATCTGGCAGGTCGCGCTCCTGAAGCAAGGGAGCAACCCGGGAAGCTACCTCTATGACCACCCACTCCGCGCCGATCGGATCCGTCTGACCTTCGAGGCGGCCACTCGGGTCCGGCAGTACTACCGCCCAGGCGTACGCGATCCCGACTGGGAGAGTCATCGGGCCAACAACCCTCTCTTCTCGCACGCTCGCAAGCTGCAGCGTCAGCCGGGTGCCGGACTCTTGAATGCCACGGCCGCTGCCCTCGAGCTGATCGCCAAGCAACGAGCCGCAAAGGACGAGGCTCATCAGCGCAAGAAGGCAGCGGTCCAGACCCAGGCCTACCAGGCGGGACTGGTTCGGATACTTCAGACGCGCGTCGATGCGCAGGGACGTGGTCTCATCTGGATGCAGTTCCAGAACGCGTCGCAACTGGCCGTCGGCGGGCTCGGAGTGACGGTCCACTACCGATCCCGGCAGGGCGCAATCGCAGACGACCCAAGCTGTGGTGGACAGACGAACATTCCCCCTGGGCAGACCGTATGGCTCACATGCCAGTACCACCCGGTGCCGGGAGCGGACCGCCTCCAGGTCGAGCTCAGGGCCGTGACCTTCAGGCAGTAAGGCCGCGAGCACCTCGCAGCGAGCGCGCGGCTCCTCGAGCAGGGGCCCCGAAAATCCCGCAACCCCCTGCCCCCACAGCGAAATCCCCTGGTAGGCCCGCGGGGACTCGAACCCCGGACCGATGGATTAAAAG
>JBHHYV010000236.1:0-1955 GCA_046757685.1 Myxococcota bacterium | reverse complement strand
ACCTAACGAGGCTCTGCCTCAGACCGACCAGGCATGTGCGTCCGAGTTCCGCTCGGAGGCTGAGGAGTGGGTCCGGCCTCGCCCCGAGGCTTCCCGCGGCCGAGGCCGCGCGTTCATTGGACCGTCTCCGGTCGGTGGTCAAGAATGACCGCCTGGAACAGAAGGCCGGAGCCCACGAGGATGACTATAACACGCAGCGTGGCCGAGATTCTCGACGAGCACACCACCCTGGAGGTCGAGTGCATCGACCGGATGTACCTGAACTTGTACGTGCCGATCCTCCAGCGAGAGGCGGGCATTGCCCACTTCTGGCGCTCGCATCGGGGCTCCCGCTTCCCCTCCGGCGCCCAGATGGGACCGATGTCTCGGGCCTTCGTGCACTCGATCGAGCGCTTCGCGGAGCAGGAGGGCGTGCCGTTGATCCGCTTCAAGCGGGGGGAGCGAAAGGACGACGTGGCGAAGCGCTACCTCAAGGACTTCCACGCCGAGGAGGGCGTAGTGTTCATCGGCAAGGCGCAGGAGAAGATGCGCGTCGTCCGAACCGAGAAGCGCCGCAACCCCGACACCGGACAGACCTATCCGTGGCTCGTGATGAGCACGGCCATGGTCAACCAGTACTACTTCTACTGCGTGGATCGGGACTTCGGTCCGTTCTTCATCAAGATCGGCTCCTACTTCCCCTACAACGGCAAGCTCCTGCTCAATGGCCACGAGTACGCGAAGCGGCAGCTCGACCGAAACGGGATCCGCTACGAGGCGCTGGACAACGGGATCCGGTCCTGCGAGAACCCCCGACGCCTCCAGCGGATCTGCGACGGGCTCTCCGCTCGAAAGATCGACCGCCTGGCCCGCACGTGGCTCCGACGTCTTCCCCACCCCTTTACCCCGGAGGATCGCCGGGCCGGCTACACCCACGACATCTCCATGCTCCAGACCGAGTTCTCGCTCACCCAGGTGCTCGACCGTCCCGTTCACGGGCGCCTGTTCTTCGAGCAGGTGATCCGGGACAATCTCGACATCGGGCGTCCGAGCCAGATCCAGCTGATCTTCGCCCGCCGCATCACACGAAAGACGCCGGGCCGTTTCCGGACCCGCGTGATCACTGCGGGGGTGATCCCCTCGCTCCACATCGACTACAAGCACACCCGCATCAAGCAGTACCACAAGGAGGGCCAGGCCCTCCGGACCGAGACCACCATCAACGACACGTACGACTTCGAAGTCGGACGAAGGCTGAAAAACCTCTCCGCTCTGCGGAAGGTCGGCTTCCAGGCCAACCGACGCCTCCTGCGCGTCCAACGAATCAGCCACGACGTCCCCCTCGGAGAGGACGTGCTCTCTCGTGTCCAGCAACCCGCCCGGATCGACGGTCAACGCGCATCGGGGCTGCGCTTCGGTGACCCCCGCGTCTTTGCCCTGCTCTCCGCTCTGCTGCTCTTTCGCCTGCTCCCGCGCGGCTTCTCCAACCAAGACCTACGCGAGCACCTCGCCCCGCTCCTCGGCCTGGACCCCGACCAGTTCAGCCAGGGCCAGATGAGCTACCACCTCCGCCGGCTCCGCCTCCATGGCCTCATCGAACGTATTCCCCGCTCTCACCGCTACCACGTCACCGACACCGGATTCCGCACCGCGCTCTTCCTCACCCGCGCCCATGCGCGACTCGTCCGTCCCGGCCTCGCAGCCGCGCTGGACGCCGCTCCGCCCGCTCCCACCCCACTCGCATCCGCCCTGGCTCGCGTGGATCAAGCCGTCGATCGTATCTGGGCCCAGGACAGACTCGCCGCATGATGCGACCCAAACCTGACCCATCTTCAACCGAAAACCTCGTTCAAGGACTCTAGGTGGGCCAGTCGAGCCGAAAGTACGCGGCCCTCAAGCGCCGTACTCTCCAGGCGACCCAGAAAGCAGAACCAAGAGCGATCAAGGCGAACAGGCAACCGATCACAGGGTCGATC
>JBHHYV010000235.1:0-1958 GCA_046757685.1 Myxococcota bacterium | reverse complement strand
GACGAGGAGAGGGAGTACAGGAAGGGCATCAGGAAGGACGTGGCCAAGATGAAGGACGCCGGGATCGAGATCGTCGTACCAACGACTTAGCCCGACCTGGAGGCCCGAGAGCAGCCCGCCGCCTCGTCGATTCGGCTGCCTTCGGGCTCGAGGACGTTCGGGCTGCAACTCGGGGGCGAAGGCGGAGCGCATCGGACGTCGTAGAACCTGCGAACCGCGACCGCTGACGCACGCCTTTCGTCAGTCTCGATCCGGCTCGACGCGATGGAGGAACCAGGAAGTGAGAGCCAAGATCCACCGCGGAGCCCACGAGATCGGGGGCAGCTGTGTGGAAGTCGAGGCCCAGGGTGAGCGACTCGTGCTCGACATCGGCAAGCCGATCACCGCGGGCCCTGACGAGGACGTTCCACTGCCAGCAGTGCCGGGGCTCGCCCAGGGTGGAGATCCATCGCTTCGCGGTGTGATCCTCTCGCACCCGCACCCAGATCACTTCGGCCTGCTGCCTCAGGTGGCCGAGTCGGTTCCCGTCTACATGGGCCAGGCTGCCTGCCGAATCCTGGGCGAGGCCGCCTTCTTCTCGCCTGGCGGGCTCGAGTGCACGCCTGCGGGATTACTGGGCCATCGCGAGGCCTTCGAGCTCGGGACCTTTCGCGTCACGCCCTTCCTGAACGACCACAGCGCCTTCGACGCCTACTCGCTGATGATCGAGGCGGACGGCCGCCGTCTCTTCTACACCGGCGACATCCGGGCGCACGGTCGCAAGGCGCGAGTGTTCGAAGAGTTCATCCAGGCGCCACCCGGGGACATCGACGTCCTGCTGATGGAGGGCACCAACATCCGCGCCGACAGCACGGCAGGCCAGGGTGGGCCGAGCGAGCAGGACGTCGAGCGCGCGTGTGTCGAGACCTTCCGAGGCACCCAAGGCATCGTGCTCGCGATGTTCAGCCCCCAGAACGTCGACCGCCTGGTGACGATCTACCGCGCGACACTGCAGTCCGATCGCGACCTCGTGGTCGACCTGTACACCGCAGCCGTCGCCGCCGCGACCGGCCGCGCCACGATCCCCCAGGCCCACTGGGACCGGGTTCGCGTGTACCTCCCGAGGTCCCAGAAGGCCCGCGTCATGCAGAGCGGCGCCTTTGACCGCACGGACGCCGTCCGCCCCGCCCGCATCTATCCAGAAGAGCTCCGCGAGCGACGACGAGAGCTGGTGCTGCTCTTTCGGGGATCGATGGCGAGAGAGATCGAGAAGATCGGGTGCCTGGAAGGCGCACACGCCCTCTGGTCGATGTGGCCCGGGTATCTCCGCAAGCAATCTGGCCAGCAACTCCAGGCTTGGCTCGACCGGTTGGCGATCCCGCTGCATCACCACCACTCGAGTGGCCACGCCTACCTTCCGGACCTCCGCCGACTGGTAGACGCCCTGGCTCCGGAGCGGGTGGTGCCGATCCACTCGTTCGAAGGTGATCGCTTCAGCGAGTTCTTTCCGCGCGTAGATCGGCGCGCTGACGGTGAATGGTGGGAGGTCTAGGCCGAATGACGAAGCAGCTCATCTACGATTCCTGCGTCGCGGGATCCCCGGCGTCGGTCATCAACATCGGCGAGAAGTCGGCGACCTGCACGACAGCGCGCGAGGGCAAGCAGGTGACGACCGTCGAAGACGCCGAGCGGCGCCTGGACGCGGCTCTGCTCTCGATGACCTACACCACGCTCGAGCGATTCAGAGAGAACTTCGAGCTCTTCCACCGGGTCCTGGGGGACCTGCGGCCCTCGAAGCTCGAGCTCGCAAGCCCCGAGATGAGAGAACTCCTCCAGCGGCTGGATGCCCACCGGGACGAGATTCTTGATCTCCACGAGACCCTCGCCAGGCTCTCCGTCGACACCCAGCTGCGGCGGTCGTACATCGATCATTCCACCAAGACGTTCCCCCTCGACGCCGCCCTGCTTCAGCGCTTCGA
>JBHHYV010000234.1:0-1968 GCA_046757685.1 Myxococcota bacterium | reverse complement strand
CGACCCGATTCTGGCCCGACCCGATTCTGGCATGAACTATGTCATAATTCGGCGATCCAGGATCGGAGGGAGATCGAGATGAAGGTCGAGAACCAGGTGCGTCCCAGCCCCGAGAACCTCCAGCGCTTCCTGTCGGGCAGGCAGGAGCCGGTGGTCATGGTGAACCTGCTCAAGTTCAGGGAGCGTGCCGTCTACGCGGACGGGCGAGAGACCGACCTCTCCGGCATGGAGGCGTACCAGCTCTACGCCGGCGAGATGCGCAAGCGGGTCGAGGCGGCCGGCGGGCGCTTTCTCTTCGGCGGGGCCGTCGAGGGCCTGCTGCTCGGCCGGGTCGAGGAGCTCTGGGACATGGTGGGCCTGGTCGAGTACCCCTCGCCCCAGACCCTGTTCGCCATCGCGTCGAGCCCCGACTTCGCAGAGATCGAGGCCCACCGCGAGGCCGGGCTCGCCGGCCAGCTCAATATCGCCGTGCGCGAGGGGCAGCCCTAGCGACCGGCGATCGGGAGCGCGCAGTGCGGCCGCGGGTCGTCAGGCGTTCTGCACCTCGAACACGCGGTACTCGACGGCGTTCGGCAGGACGCGTCCCTCGCCGACCGCCACCACCGAGTTGAGCCACGCGTAGCGGGGGTCGCCCGTCTCGAAGCGCGGCTGGATCATGAAGTAGATGTCGCCATAGCTGGAGGGCGCGCCTGTGGCCAGCGCCTGCGTGAACTTCTCGTTCATGACGACGATGCCGTAGTACTGCACGTAGACGAACGCGCCATCGTGGGTCTCGAAGGTCGCGCGCACGTCGAGCCGACCCACGCCGTTCGCGTCTGCGAGCAGCCAGTCCGCTCCGCTCGGCACGATCGTGCCCCGGAGGCGCGGGCCCTCGAAGGTCCCGCCGGTCACGTCGAAGATCTGGCGATTGCCGAGCGGACCCACCCCGATGGCCACCGGCGGCTTCAGGTCGGCGTGGTACTCCAGCAGGAGCTCGAGCTTGGGCACGGCATTCCCTCCTCGGGTCAGATCATCCCCGGATGGATCAACACGCCATTGTGGATCAGGAACGAGAGGACGTCGTTCACGAGCTTGCGCGCCTTGGTGCCCGAGAGCCGCGAGGCGTCGCGGAACTCACGCAGCTGCTGGGCGAGCGCCTCGCGGCGCTTCACGCTGCCGAAGCGCTCGCCCGTCTCACGGCGCCGCAGGAAGCAGTACGCCACCAGCTCGTCCGGATCCCTGCCGATGAACGCGCAGAAGCGCTCGAGCGTCTCGAGCTTGTCGGGCTCCTCGGACAGAGGGTCGCCCCCCCACTGCTGGCGGAGACCCGAGGCCCAGGCGGAGACGCTCGCATACTCCTCGAGGGGCCTGGCCCGCGCCACGGCTACTCGGGAAGCCCCAGCTTGCGAGCCAGGTCGCGCACCTCCTGCTTGCGGCCCGGCAGGGGCGCGGGATCCTGGAAGAGCTTCTCGCGCCGCAGCTCCTCGACGACCTTCGGGTCGCGGGGGAAGGGCCGGCCGACCTTGCCCTCGAAGTAGAGCTCCTCGAAGGGCGGCCTTGGCCGCTGGCCTCCCGCGGTGCGCGACTCGAGGCAGTACCCCACGTTCATCACGTAGAGCGGAATCCAGTCGTCCGGGATGTCGAGCAGCTTCTTGGCCGGCTCCGGGCTGAAGGCGGTCCAGCACACCCCGAGACCCTCGTCGACGGCCGTCAGCAATCCCTGCGTGCCGGCTCCGCCGCAGTCGAAGGCCGCTCCGATGGGGTAGCCGGGCCCCTTGGTCATGGGCTCGAGGATCTGGGGGTAGACGAACTCGTCGACGAACGCGTGGCTCCAGCCGTGCGTCGGGTTGAGCGCGCCCACGTCCACCAGCTCCCGCAGGCGCTCGCCCTTGATCCGGGTGACGATGCCGGTATCGAGGTAGCAGTAGATGTGCACGGGTGCGAGCTCCTGGACCAGTCCCGACACCGGCATCTTGAGTGCCTCGAGGG
>JBHHYV010000233.1:0-2094 GCA_046757685.1 Myxococcota bacterium | reverse complement strand
GTCTGCCGTGGCTGCGACTCTCGTGATGTCGTTCGACTTCCTCGGCCTCTCGATCGTGTCGAAGCCGCGCGTGGCAGTGCCCGGCGCGAGCCTGTCGCCGGCTAGCACCCGCGACACGAAGGAGCCGATGAAGACGTCGTTCGTCAGGTCGAGGGCGCAGCGGCCCGAGTCCTCGTCGAAGGTGAGCGTACAGATCGTGTGAAAGAGCGTCTGGTTGGCCCCCTGGAGCAGCGCGACCTGGTCGCTCGAGCGAAGCTTCTGCGCCACGCCCGGAGCCTCGCCGTGGTCCTCGAAGAGCAGGCAGTTGCCGACGCTCGGCACGTTGTCGTCGAGATTGAAGGGGTGAACGAGGCCGGGGGCCGTCTGGCCCGAGAAGTGCCGGCCGTCCGGGCCGACGGCGACTCCCTGCGCGTTCCTCCGGACGCTGCAGCTGCCGCCGGTCGAGACGACCGGGGCGCCGGTCACCGAGTCGGCGTTGCGGGCGTACTGCTGGATGGTGTCGATCAGGAAGCCGTCGTCCCAGCCCCAGAAGTCGGTGAGGGCAAACGTGAAGCGGTCGAAGCGACCCTCGAGGCGCACCGCGTAGTCGAAGCGCTTGAGACCCGCGTAGTTGTGGTAGGGATTGACGAGGCCCGCGACTCCGAGCCCCGCGAGCCCGTGGGCCTCGGCTCCGAAGGCCAGGCCGCAGACCAGCGAGAAGGTGAGCGACTCCCCGCACTTGCCCAGGTCGGTCGGCTGGAAGTTGTCGAGGAGCATCACCATCTCGAGCCGGACGTCTTTGGCCGGCCCCACGTTCATCCAGGCCTCGGGCGAGAAGGTCAGGTCGGCCGCCCACTGCCCGATGCGGGCCTCCTCGAGCCGCGCCAGGGTGCCGATTCCGATGTCGAGCGGATTCAGGCGATCCTGGTTGCGGAAGAGCTCCGTCTTGCCCCAGACCATGAGCAGCTTGCCCACCCGGAAGAAGATCTGGCTGTCCCAGAACTCGCCCTCCAGGTAGCCCTCGCGAAACTCGTTCTCGTCCTGGCTGGCTCCGTGGTCCCAGCGCAGCTCGTCCTCGTCGAAGTTCAGGTCGAGGTCGCCGATCACGTCGTTGTGATCCTTGATCAGCTTGTTGAAGCCAAACGTGCGGAAGAAGAGACCGCCCTGGGGATTGGCAGGTCGGGCGGGGATTCCGCGGCCCGACGACACGCTGCGACCCACCAGGTCGGTCAGGTCCGTGGGCTCCAGGACCGCGCTCGACGGGCGGAACGCGGGATCGCCCAGGGCCGCCAGGGCCGCGAGCTGGCCCAGGGGGTCCCCCTGGGCATTCGTGATTCCGCCGTTGCTTCCGGCCTTCTCGCTCGAGGCCAGCGCGATGCAGTCGCCATCCGCGTTCACGCCCCCATCGCGGCCCGGCCTCTGGCCGGCGGTGCTGAACTGCGCGGCCAGCAGGTCGCGGCATTGCTTCTGGGTGATGGGGTTGGCGGGATCGAAGGGCTTCACGATCTTGAAGAGCTGAACCGTGTCGTCGCTGGCGACCACGAGGTTCCGGTTCGGATCGGCGGCAGTCGGAGAGAGCGAGATCGTCGCTCCCGTCGATTGGACCGTTCCGACGGATCCCGCCTGCAGCCGCAGCCCGCTCTTGAAGAGGGTTCCGTCCTCGAGCTTGACGAATTGATTCGCGGTGCGCGGCAGGTCGTCGGCCGTGCCCACAATGCCGTCCGGCCCGTAGAACTGGGCGATCGTGCCGTTGTTCTCGCGCAGCTTGGTGGTCGGATCGAGGGTGATGACCTGGTTCTTGAACTGCGTGCACTGCGTGGGATCGGTATTCGGGTCGCAGCCGACCGCCTTCGAGACGTCGGCGAGCGTGATGACCGAGTCCTGCAGGTCGTCGGAGAGGCCGAAGGCGAACTGGCTGACCGTGTCGGCCGCGGGCCGCGTGAAGTAGCCGCCCGGGCGGATGGCGGCGTTCAGGTTCGCGAGCCAGGGAACATTGGTATCGCTGAACTTGGTGACCCCCCAGACCGCCGTGATCAGGTCCGGCGCCTGCAGCCTCGAGAGCCCTCCGAAGCGATCGGGGTCGGGCCGGGCGTTGGGGAGCTGGGACAGGAGCTC
>JBHHYV010000232.1:0-2097 GCA_046757685.1 Myxococcota bacterium | reverse complement strand
TCAACGGAGAAGGACTGCACGTCATGCGCACGGATCCCGAGGGCCTGCGCCTGGGAGAGCTGCATGGCGAGGTCCTGCTTGTGCTGCAGAGGGTCGTCGTCCTCAGACCCTTGCCCTGTGCGCATGGCCGTGAGCCTCGCCCGCAGCATGTTGACCTGGTTGCTGGCGAAGTCCAGATCCGTCTTCTTGTTGTTCATCTCGAGATAGAGCTTCTCGAGGGTGCGGCGGCTCGTCTCGAGCTGCTCGGGGAGCGAGCCGAGGTGTTCCTCCTTGAACTCCTTGATCTTTTCGGCGAGGGCGGCGCCCTGCTTGTTCTCGCGCGCCAGCTCCGCGGCGATGAACTCGCTGGTCCCTTCCGCGTCCGCGGCTCGCTGCTGCATGTTCTGGCGGATGAAGTCGCGCGCCAGCGCGTTCGCCACATCGGCGGCCTTCGCTGGCTCGCCCGAACGAAAGGCGATTCGCATCGAGTTGATCTCGTACACACCGCGGGGGTTCGCGACCTCGGGGAGAATCGGCTCGATCGAGATGTTGTCGCGCATCGCGGTGACGAGATCCTCGCGAGCCGTACCATCGCGGGGGTCCAGCTCGAAGCGGTCGATCAGGTCCGAGAGATCGTCTCGCGACAGGATCTGGAGCCGGATGTTGTGGAAGCGGGCCTCCTTGTCCTGCACCACGGTCGTCTCGACGATGCCCTGCGGGATCTTCGGTGGCTCGATCAGGATCGTCGTCGAGGCCTCGTAGATCGCCGGTAGCCCGAGCGCAACGGCAGTCGCCAGGACCATGCCGAGTCCCATGGGAATGAAGAACCAGAGCCATCGCCTCCGAAAGATCCGAGACAGATCACCCAGGCTGAAGCCTGTCTCTTGCTGCTGGGATCGTCGGGGCTCTCGAGCTGCCATGCCATCCTTCTCATACCCGAGTCTGGAGCGGATTCCGCCATCCCTCGGCTCGGGCGGGCCGGGGGCTACGCTCGCGCCTCCTTGCCACAAGCGTGCCAGCCTGAGCCGAGCCTCAGAGACATGTGCACAGGAGCGATGTGTAGGAGACTACATATATCCGGAATCGGCGTCTCCCAGTGGGGCAAAGTCCCCGCGATTCGGCGGGGTTGCCCCAGAAGCGCTCCGATTGCCGGTGTCCGCCCAACCGACGCCAAGCCCCCCGAACCGCCGCCCCTGACGCCCGGGACGGGGAACGCTACCCCTCCCGCCGGGTAGACTCATGGGAGATGCCGAGACGGAGACCACCGCGATGAGCCGATCCGATCGGGGTGGGCTCGAAGCCCCTGGGGAGCAATCCCGGGGCGCGATCCCCGCTGCCTGGCGACCGGCTCTAGAGCGATATCGGCGCACGGGCCACCGGCCAGGGATGTGCCTGGATCTGGTGCTCAGCGACGTCGAGCAGCGAGAAGAGGCCCCAGTCGTGCTCGACGTCGGCTGCGGAGAGGGCTTCGACAACAGCCGAAGAGCCCAGGAGCAGCTGGCCCGCAAGTCGGCGCGCTACATCGGGCTCGACCCGGATCCTGCCGTCGAGGTCAGCCCCTGGGTCTCTCAGCTGCACCGCTGCATGCTCGAGGAGGCACCCATCCCCCGGGAATCGGTGGATGTGATCGTGAGCGCTTTTGTCCTCGAGCACGTCGCCGATCCCGGCCAGTTCCTGAACCGTGCCCACGAGATCCTTCGCCCCGAGGGCGTCCTCTGGGCGTTCACAGTGGATGCGCGCCATCCATTCAGCGCGATCTCGACCTGGATGGAGAAGCTCCGCGTCAAGGATGCCTTCCTGCGAGTCGTCCGGCGCGGGCAGGAAGAGAAGAGCTACAAGAACTTCCCCACGCTCTACCGGATGAACACCCCGGCCCGGATTCGGAGCCTGACGCACGGTTTCAGCCAGTGCACAGTGACCCCCACCCTCCATCGGATCGGCCAGTTCGACTACTACTTCCCTGGCTGGCTGAAGCTGCCCTTTCGCTTACTCGATCGCATGGTGATCGCGGCCGGCCTCCCGGGACCGATCCTCATCATCCGGCTGCAAAAGTAGGGCGCAGAGCCCGTCCGCTCACGACTCCGCGAGCCCGCACTCCTTGATCTTCTGGAGCAGCGT
>JBHHYV010000231.1:0-2137 GCA_046757685.1 Myxococcota bacterium | reverse complement strand
CGCGCAAGCACGAGTCACTCGGTGCGCAGGCGCGCGGCCGCGGGCTGATCCAGGGGCTCGACTGCCCCGACGCGGGGTTCGCAAGCGAGGTGAGCGCCGCCGCCTTCGAGCGCGGACTCGTGCTGGAGACCTCCGGGCCCGAGTCGACGGTGGTCAAGGTCATGCCGCCGCTGGTCATCGAGGACGACCTGCTCGAGGACGGTCTCCAGATCCTGGCGCAGAGCCTCGAAGCGGTGATCGCCGCCCGCGGACGCCGGCTGCGCGTCGCGAATCCGCTGGAGCCGGAGCAGACGCGGCCCCGATGAGGCTGCGCTGCAAGGTCGTGCGGGGACTCGTGAAGGAGGTGGAGGAGGAGACCAACAAGTTCCTGTGCGCCCACCCGGTGCGCGTTCTGCACATGGCACAGAGTGAGACCCACGACCACATCAGCCTGACGCTCCTTTTCGAGGAGCCCGAAATCGAAAGCCTCGCCCGCTTCGGCGCAGGCCAGGAGCCCGAGGAGACCCCGCGATGATCGTCCGCCGTCTCGGCGACCTCGTCGACACCGAGCGCCACACCCGAGCCGATACCTGGGAAAGTCGCCGCTTCCTGCTGGCGAAGGACGGTATGGGCTTCTCCATGCACGACACCGTCATTCACGCCGGCACCGAGACTCCGATGTGGTACCGCCACCATCTCGAAGCCGTCTACTGCATCGAGGGCGAAGGCGAGATCGAGGTCCTGCCCGACGGGCCGATCTACGCGATCCAGCCGGGCACGCTGTACGCTCTCGACGGGCACGAACATCACGTGCTGCGGGCCAAGACACGCATGCGGATGGTCTGTGTCTTCAATCCACCCTGCAACGGCCAGGAGGTCCACGGTCCCGACGGGGCCTATCCACCCTCGACGCCCCTTCCGGAGGAGACCGAGTGAGCGCGGCAGCCAGCGACCGTAGTCTCCCGCGGCCCGGCGACGTCTATCCCTCCCGGGTCGGCGGCGGGGCCGCGGTGACGGAGCGCAAGGACCCCGTCGTCTACGCGTCTCCGCGGACGGGGGTGCCCGGGCCCCTGCGCCCTCCGCAGCTCCTCCGCTTCGAGCGCGAGGGCTTCCTCTTCTTCGACCGCCTTCTCTCGGAAGGCGAAGCCCAGGGCCTCGCCGAGGAGCTGCGGCAAGAGGTTTCGCGTCGCGAGGGGGATGCCTCACCGGAGGTCATCCGCGAGCCGGACGGCGAAGAGATCCGTTCGATCTTCCGCGTTCACCGCGACCATCCCACCTTCGCGCGCCTGGCGGCCGACCGACGACTGGTCGGGGTCGCGGAGCAGATCCTCGGCAGCCGCGTCTACGTCCACCAGTCGCGCGCGAATCTCAAGCCCGGCTTCGACGGCAAGGAGTTCTACTGGCACTCGGACTTCGAGACCTGGCACGTCGAGGACGGCATGCCGCGCATGCGCGCGCTCTCGGTCTCGATCAACCTGACCGACAACCATCCCTTCAACGGGCCCCTCATGGTCATGCCCGGCTCCCACCGCCACTACGTGTCCTGTCCGGGGACGACGCCCAAAGATCATCATCGCGTCTCCCTGCGGAAGCAGGAATACGGCGTGCCCGACCGCGAGACGCTGCGTTGGCTCGCCGAGCGCGAGGGCATCGAGGCCCCCACCGGGCCGGCGGGCTCGGTCGTCTTCTTCGACTGCAACGCCATGCACGGCTCGAACGGGAACATCACCCCCTACCCGCGGAGCAACGTCTTCTTCGTGTACAACAGCGTCGAGAACGGGCTGGTCGAGCCCTTCGGCGGCCTCGAGCCCCGGCCCGAGTACATCGCGAGCCGCGACTTCCGACCGATCGGGACGGACTGAGGCCTTGGCCGGCCGTCTGCACAAGGTGCGGTGTCTCGCCATCCTGCTGGCCGCCGCATTCGGCGTCGCCTGCTCGCCAGCGGGACGGGATGGCGAGTCCACCCTCGACCGCATGCGTCGCGAGGGCGCGGCCCGCGTCGGTTTCGCGAACGAGGCCCCCTATGCCTACGTCGATCCCGAGAGTGGCCGCTTGACCGGCGAGGCGCCGGAGATCGCGCGCGCCGTGCTCGCCCGGATGGGCATCGAGAAGATCGAGGGTGTCCTCACCGAGTTCGGCTCGATGATCCCGGGCCTCA
>JBHHYV010000230.1:0-2139 GCA_046757685.1 Myxococcota bacterium | reverse complement strand
TTTGGGAGCCGAAGGTCGCCGGTTCGAGCCCGGCCGCCCCGACCATTGTCCTCGTTTGGGGTCTGCGCGAGCGCTGCGGAGCCGACAGGCCCCTGTCAAGTCGCGTTCCGCGATGGACGATGGAGGCGAGAGAGGCGCTGAAGGGACGCAGCATGCCCGAGATTCTGGTCCTGGAGGACCTGGAGACCCTGCCCAGGGTCCCGCCTCGTCCCCTCCCGAGCTGAGGCAGGGCTCGAAGCCGTGGCCGATCCTAGCGAGCTCTGGAACGCGGTCTTCCGCGGCTGCGCGGCGAACGTCGGGCCCGCAGTCGGGACCGAGCTCACCGTCGACGAGCCCGGCACCGCCGACGCCCTCCCCGAGGATCCGCTCGCCATCCTGCCACTGCGCGTGTGCTCGGGGGACCGTGAGCTGGGACGGGTGCACCTGATCGGCCTCCAGGGCGAGCTCGTCTCGCTCGGTCGCCGCTCGCTCGGAGACGAGGATCCCGACAAGCCGCGCGAGCTCTCGCCGAAGGACTTCGATGCGATCGGCGAGGTCCTGAGCCTGATGGGCGCCGCGCTGGAGCCCGCGCTCCAAGAGCGAGGCGCGACCGAGCTGCGCGCCGAGGCGCTCCCGTGGTGGCGAAGCGACGAGCCCGGCGAGAATCAGCAACCCCCGTCGGACGCGGTCCTGGGAACGGCGACTCTCTCGATCCCGGACGGTCCCGCGGTTCGTCTCTGGCTGGCGGCTCCCGAGTCGCTGCTCGAGGGCGAGACTCCGGCGGGGGAGGAGACCGAGCCTCCCGGCAAGGTCGCCCTGGTGGCGCTCGACGAGACGGGTCGCGGTGGCCTCCAGACGCCGCTGGAGTCCGCCGGCTTCGAGGTGATCGCAGCCGACGAGCTCTCGCCTTCCGAGGGGGCAGAGATCCAGCTCGTCCTGTTCGCTGCGAACGAGAGGGGTCTCGAGGCGTGCCGGACGCTTCGGCTGGCGGGCCGCACCTGGACCCTTCCCATGATCGCCTGCTGCGAGGAGCCCACGCGAGAGCGAGTCATCGCCCTCATGCGCAACGGAGCGTCCCACGTGCTCGGCATGCCCGCGGACGAGACGATCCTCCTGCGAGTCGTCGACGAGGCGAGGCACTCCCGGCGGCGCGCGGGCGGAGCGCACACGCCCGCGTCTCGTCGCTGACTCCCGCTCGCGGAGCCCTCGCGCGTCGGGCTGCTCGACCTAGCGCAGCAGTGGCCGCCGGTCGGGAACGATCCCGAAGCTATTCGCGACCCGCTCGATCGAGGTCTGGATCGATACGACGTTGGCCACCTCGACGTACGCGCCCGCATCGAGACCGACATCGACGAAGCGCGCGGCGTCCTTGTCGCTGACGCGGTAGGAGCAGCGCGTCATCTTGGCGGCAAAGTCGAGGACCGCCCGGTCGGTCTCGTCCCACTCTCCGCGCGTGTAGTCGCCCGTGACGCGCTCCCAGAGGTCCGGGTCACCGCTCGTGCGCTCGAGCAGGGGTCGCGTCGTGTCGGCCCCGTACGCGGAGCGGTTGAGGCTCGACACCAGCGCCCGCACCAGGGCATGGCGACGGGGATCGAGGGTCCTCGAGACGGGCGCCTCGAGCAGCTCGAGAGCCCGGCGGTGGCGCGGGTAGAGCGCGGGCCGCAGCGAGAAGGCCTTGAAGAAGTTCGGCACGAACCCGTAGCGCTCGCGCGCCCACCGGGCAGACTCGAGGTAGGCGGGATCCTGCAGGTCGGTCTCGACCCAGGCCACGCGATCGCCGGCCGGGGTCGCGGGCGCGACGAAGCCGCTTCCGGGCGGAGCCGCCGTGGCGACCCGGGTGCTGGACTCGTAGTGCTGGCGCTCCAGGCCCACCACGCGCCCACTCGTCGGCGTGAACTCGTCGAGGGGAACCCCGCCCGCGTCGGCGCTCATCACCCACCAGGTCTGCACGCTCGCGCTCTCGGCCCAGTGGACGATCTCGCGATCGGGGATTCCCGCGTCGCGAAGCTCCTGGATCTCGGCCTGCGTGGACTCCCAGCTACGCTCGACGAAGCGGCGCGTCCAGCGCCAGCAGAGCTTGTGCAGCTCGGGAATGTCTGCAGTCTCGAAGTCGTCGAGAACCTGTCGCATGCGGCCACCCCGGGACGATCGCGAAGCAAA
>JBHHYV010000229.1:0-2246 GCA_046757685.1 Myxococcota bacterium | reverse complement strand
AGATACCTTGAGATTAGTGCATCCGAGTCCTTGTCACCGGATGTATGAGTTAGAGTGTCACTTCTCACGACCTTGATCCCAGTATTCTCAGTACCTTGATCCCAGGTCCCATTGGCCGGGTGATTGAATACCACACCGCAGGTGTGGTGGGTTAGAGCTTTCTCCGACGGCGGCCCACCCGAGCGCTGCGAGGTCGGGGAGCCGGACGATCGGGGCTGCCGGGGCGCTGTCGTTTTCGGAAGCTGTCGCCCTCGATGACGATCTGATGGGCGTTGTGGGCGAGGCGATCGAGAGCGCTCTGAGCCAGGATCGGATCGTCGAAGAGCGGGATCCACTCCTCGATGGTGCGGTTGCTGGTGAAGAGGGTGGAGGCTCTGCGGTGCCGCTCGAGGATGAGCTCGTAGAAGTCGCTCGACTGCTCGGAGTCGAGGCGACGCAGCCCGAAGTCGTCAACGATCAAGGCGTCCGGGCTGAGCAGCCCTCGGAAGACCTTCTCGGTACTGTGATCGGCGCGCGACTGGTGCAAGAGCTGGAAGAGCCGATCCGCACGGAGGAAGAGCACGTCGTAACCGGCGCGGCAGGCGGCGTGGCCGAGTGCAGAAGCGAGGAAGGTCTTGCCGACTCCGACCGGCCCGAGGAAGATCGCGTCTTCCTGGCGTTCAACGAAGCCCAGGCTGAAGAGATCGCGGACACGATCACGGTCGAAGGTGATCGGGGCGTCCCAGTCGAAGCCTTCGAGGGTCTGCTCCTCTTCGAATCCCGCGCGCGTCATGCGAAGCGCAAGATTCTTGTGGTCGCGTCGTTCAACCTCGTCCTGGAGGGCGAGCTCGAGGAAGTCGAGCTCACGGAGTTTCGTCTTGCGGGCATAGGCGACCCGCTCCGGAAGCGTCGGGAGGAGTCCCGAGAGTTTCAGGCGCTTGAGCACCGTCTTGAGGGAGGGAGTGATCTCCATCGGTCGTTTCCTTTTCGGTTGTGGGGTGGGTGAAACTGTCTGGGGAACGCAGGAAGCGAGAGGAGAGCAGGACCAGCTGACCTTTCGGCTGCGGATTCCGCGGATCCGGGGACGCGTCGATGTCGTACTTCAGGATGGCCTCGACGCGGCGGACGTTGGTGAGGTCGAAGGCGAGCGCGCGACGGCAGGCGACCTCGAGCCGGTTGCGTCCGTATTTGTTTCCGAGCCGCAGCAGCTTCTGGGCCTGGCGGAGCTTGGCCCAGGGATAGGGACCGGCCAGAAGCTTCCCCATGAGCTGGCCGACGTGCTTTCCTTGGCGGCGTGCCTCGTGGATCATGCGATCCGGATCCCGCATGGCGTAGGAGGCGAGCTCCTCGGGGTAGTCGTGGTAGTCGGTGCTGCGTCCGCCCTCGGACTGACGCTCATGGGTCTTGATCAGCTCGCCGTCCCAGTAGAGCCGGACCAGCGCGGAATCGCCGCGCACCCAGAGCCGTTTGCCCACGTGGCGGGTCGGGACCGAATAGAGGGCCTTGCGGAAGACGATGTGGTGGTCGGGGTGGACCTTGCACTCTGCCCATTCAGGCGGATCGAAGCGCTCGCTCTCGAGCGGGTTCAAGACGGGCTTCTCGACATCCTCGAAGACCGCGAGCGGGCACTTCCGGGTGGTGCCGTGCACTCGCTGGCCCGCGACTGTCAAACACCAGCGCGTGGCTTCTCGCTGCACGTGTTCGAGGTTGAGCCAGTGCTCACCGTGGAAGAAATTTTCGCGGAGGTACTGAACGCCTCTTTCTACATGCGGCTTTCCTTTTGCATGGCGCGGGACAGCGGCATCGATCACGAAGCCGCGGTAGCGCGCGTACTCGGCGAAGGTGCGTTGGAAGACCGGGTCGTAACGGTCCGCCTTGGTGACCGCGGCCCGGAGATTGTCGATCACGACTCGGACGGGGACGCCGCCAAAGAACTGCCAGGCATCCTCGAGGCCTCCGATCAGATCCCCGAGCGTCTGAGTACGCGTGATGTGCACGTACTGGTGACGGCTGTGTACGAGCGTCACGATCAGCGCATGAACCACATGGCGCTGATCGCCCTCGGAATCCGGGACCAGACCCAGACGCCCGAAGTCCACTTCGGCCAGCTCCCCCGGGGCGACGTCCGCCACCCGCACCGTCACCCGGCGCGAGTCGCGAAACCCGCAGTGCGTTACCGCGAACCGATGGAGCGAGCTGTACGGAACCTCAACCCCGTGCCGGACCAGGAGCTGATGTACCTTGCTCAGCCGAAGCCCGCGCTCCTC
>JBHHYV010000228.1:0-2318 GCA_046757685.1 Myxococcota bacterium | reverse complement strand
GTCACCCACGACTCCGTCCGCCACGGCACCACCCCGCTATTCGCAGCCCTCGACAGGGAGGCCGTAGACCCATGTACAAGGGCCCGAGCCTACGCCACTACTCGAGGAGCCCAGCAGCGTGAACGACTGAAGTTGGCTGGTCGATCCCGAAGGGAACTGGCTGAATCGGTAGGTTGGCGCGGCAGTGGGTCCGGAGTCGCAGCGCCCGTGTAGAACGAGGACGAGATAACGGTCCACGCCGCGAGGGATCGCATGGAGGAAACCCGATTGAAACGGTCGGTCGTCCGTTGGAGTAGGAAGGGGGCCGGGCGCTACGCTCTCGATTGGCGGAAGGAACGAAGACGCCCTGCCACTGACTTCGAACTTACTAGCGTTCACCAGTACTGGGCGGGAATGACTGAGAGCGGGTATGGCGAGCAGAGCGAAGACCAGAGCGATTCGGAGCATTCCAGGACCCCATGTGTCCGCCCCTCAATCTCCCGTAGTCAGAGTATCAGGCCGAGGTCTCTGGGCACAACGTGCAGATGCCCCTACAGAGGCATCTGCTACTGGCCGAGCTATCAAACTGCTGCGAGGCTGTGGTGAACCAACGTCCAAGGAATCATACTCTCCGTCTCGAGACTTCTTGGTCGCGGCTGACAAGGATGCCGGCGCCGGGCCGTCGATCACGATGGGGGGTTGGGGAATGACGTCTCGCACTCTGACTGGGCTCTGCGTCATGGTTGCCGTGCACGTGCTTCTGCTGACGCCCGCGGTCGTACGCGCCTTGCCGATCACGGTGGTTCTCGAGGGGACGCTCGGGATTGTCTCGGGGACGACGGGTCCGCTCGCGATCGGGCCGGGCTCGCCGGTTCGGGTCGTGTACACGTTCGAGTCGAGCGCCCCGGACGAGAACCCCGATCCTGCGCTCGGCAAGTATCAGTTCGGAGCGCCCTCGAATCTCGTCGTCACGCTCGATGGTACTGCATTCAGCACTCCGGTCTTCCAGATTGCAATCAAGCTACCGCCGTTCACGACTGGGAGCGCGTCGCACGCAGTGGCGGGGAACGGAACCCTCGGGGGCGACTTCTTTTCGGCCTCTGCAGTGACCACCGGCCTTCCACTCAGTCTCGTCACATCCGACGCGCTGATCACGGATCCGGCGATCCTCAACTCGAGCATCTTCGGAACGGGCTTCTCGTTCGCGGCGAGTGGGCCGACGTTCCAGTTCGAGACCCACCAGGGGCCCCTGCGAGTGGTTCCCGAGCCCGGCTCCGCCGCGCTCGCGGGCCTCGGGCTCGGGCTGCTGACGCTCGGAATGCGGTGTCGCAGCGCGGGAGAGCGCCGGCTCGACGCATAGCCGCACCCTGTTCGATGGCCCCGCTCGCGCGGTGCCGGGGCCTTGGCTCTCGGCTCAGTCTCCGGTCGCCCAGCTGCGGATCAGCTGGTGGGCGATGGCGAGCGGTGGGGGCACGGCCAGCTCCTTCGTGGGGGCCTCGAGCGCGGCGAGCACCTGCTCGCGCGAGAACCAGCGCGCGTCCTCGAGCTCGGCGCCGTCGACGCGGATCGCGGCGCGGGTCGCCTCGGCGCGGCAGCCCAGCATGAGCGACGCGGGAAAGGGCCACGGCTGCGAGGCCTGGTAGCGGACCGCTCCGACCTCGACGCCGGTCTCCTCGCGCACCTCGCGTCGCACCGCCTCCTCGAGCGTCTCACCCGGCTCCACGAAGCCCGCCAGCGCCGAGAAGAAGGGGCTCGGCCAGCTGGCCTGGCGACCGAGGAGACAGCGATCCTCGTGGATCGCCAGCATGATCACGACCGGGTCCGTACGCGGAAAGTGCTCTCGCGCGCAGCCCGAGCTGGTGCACTGGCGCGCATGGCCCGCGTCCTTGGAGCGGGTCTTCGATCCGCACGCCGGGCAGTAGCGATGGCGCGCGTGCCAGTCGATCAGGTGGCGGGCCTGGGCGGCGATCCCTGCGTCCTCGGGAGAGAGCTGGCCCGCTACCTGGCGCAGCTCCGAGAACTTCGCGGTTCCCGCGACCCCGAGCGATTCCTCGGGAGCGGAGACATCGGACAGATCGAGGGCGAAGTGAGCGATGTCGTCGCGCAAGCCCAGGAAGATCGCGCCCGTCTCGGGGTCCATCTGGTCGGTCAATTCGCTGCGCGCCCAGGCGAGCCGCGGCGAGGCCTCCTCTCGCACCAGCACCGAGAGCCGCCACAGCGGCAGGAAGCGCGAGTGGGGATCCGCGAGCCGGCTCGCGATCCAGTCGGCCTGGCGGCGCCGGTCGTCGGCCCGGGCGAGGGGATTGCCGGCGAATACGCAGGGGCGGTCCATGGCCGGG
>JBHHYV010000227.1:0-2320 GCA_046757685.1 Myxococcota bacterium | reverse complement strand
GACGCTCTCACCGGAATGTTCTTCAGCCGGGAGTTCGGAGAGCGGAAACGCCAACAGGGCGATGCCCTGCTCGGCCTGGAGTACACCTGGAGGCCCGGCGCGCGTTACACCTTCAGCATCTCGAACCACCTCTTCTTCCAGCTGGTGCCCACCGTGGCGGAGTTCCGCAACCTCAGCATCGGGGAGTTCACGATCCTGCTGGCGGAGGATCCCACCGTGAACCTCACGATCGGGGCGCAGAACGAGTACGAGACGGACATCGAGCCGGGCGACAAGAAGAACGACCTCAAGTACTTCATGACCGTGGGGCTCGACTTCTAGCCCCGATCCGAGAATAGATTGAGTCGCTGGGGTGTCACCGGCGGGGACGGTAGCGCTCAGGCGGCTCTGGCCAAGGCGCGTTCGGCGGCCTCGATGCGCTTGCGGGCGGTAGGAGAGGCGGCGAAGCGCAGCTCGGGACGGCCTTGCGGGCGGACGAGTCGTGCCGGTTGCTGGATGAGCTCGAAGCGCAGGGTCTGGATCGACTGGAAGACGTAGTCGAAGGTCCGCTTCCACGTGCGACCCCGCTCCCGGGCGCCCACGGTGATCTGGAAGTAGCGCACGAGATTGAGCGCCAGCACGCTGACCAGCTGCCAGGCGCTGTTGGCCTGCTGGTCGTTGGTCGGAATGGCCGCAAAGCCAAAGTGCTGCTTCAGCTCCGCGTAGGTCTTCTCGTGCGCCCCGCGGCCGGCCATGAAGTGCCACAGAGGGGCGATCTGGAGCGACTTGTTCGTCGCCACGGCGGAGTACTCGAAGTGGCCGTCGTCCGGGCTGTAGAGGTCGAGCTGGAAGTTCTTTCGGCTTTTGTGGGACACCCGTTTTCGGTAGACCACCACCCGCTCGGTCCGCTCCCACTTCTTCTGCTCGATCCGCAGCCTCATCTCGAAGCCGTCCACATAGCCATCGACCCGCATCCAGCGCTTCTGCGCCGCGATCCGCGGCAGCAGCCCCAGCCACTTCCACATCGGGACCTTGACCGCGTACTCGACGTCGTGGCCCAGCTCTCCGTCGAGGAAACGGAAGATGTCGGGATGGAAGAAGGCCCCGTCCATGCGCAGCTCGAGCTTCAGGCGCCGGCCGAAGCGCTCTCGGAGCTCGCCGACCACGATCCGCAGGAAGCCGGCCGCACCGTGGGAATCGTGCACGTTGCCCGGGCGGTTGCGAAGCCGGAGGATCTGGCCCAGCTGTGCCACATGCACGCTCAGCGGGTAGTACGAGGGATCCTTGGGGTGATGCGGGTTGAAACCGCGGGCGGTTCCCTCCACGTGGCTCCCGGTGCGCAGCACCGAGCCGTCCAGGTCGAGCGTCACGCGCCGCAGGCCGAGCCACTCGATCTGCTCGTAGACGAGATCTCGGATCAGCTCGCACAGCGCCTCCAGCGCCGGCGGCGTGAAGGCCTTGAGCCAGGCCACCACCGTGCGGTCGGCCGGAAGCCGATGCAGGCCGCAGAAGCGCAGAAAGACCGGATCGCTGCCCAGAAACGCCAGGTGGGTCACCCGCGCACCGCCCACGATCAGCAGACCGATCACGGCCATCAGCATCCGCGTGAAGCCGTAGTCCCCGTCTCGCACGACCCCGCGCAGGGCCGCCCGCATCCGGGCGCGCAGGTCGATGAGCTCGAAGAAGCGTCGCACGATCTCCAAGCCCCCGTGGGCTGAGATCCGCTCGCTCGAGAAGGTGATGGGAAGGTCCCGGCTACGAGCACGAATCTGGCTCTTCGATATCCTCACCCCAGTGGCCCCCCGGTGTGGTGATGAAGCGTTGCAACTCCATCCGTAGCACCGACGGGGCCACCTTCAATACGTCTCTACGCCGTGTGATCCCTTTCTCGGATCGGGGCTAGGCGGCATCCCGCCCGATCCGGCCGGATCGGATCGGTCAGCGCGTACGAGCGCGGCGCTTCGGATGGCTGTCGAGCCAGACCAGGGCCGCGAGGCGCAGCTCCGTCAGCGACAGTGTCCAGCCGCCGAGCTCCACCACCCTCGCCTCGCGGAAGTCCTCCCGGTGGAGCTCGCGCAGGCGCCGGCCGTGGGCTTCGAGCTGAGCGGGCGAGACCCGGGCCACACCGTTCCGCGGCAGGCCCAGCGTGCGGAGCAGCCGCTCCCGGTCCGCCTCGGCAGGATGCGCCTCCAGGAAGCGGCGCCCCAGCCTCGCCGCGCTGCCCGGGTGGGCGAGCAGGCCCGGGGCTCGTCGCGCGGCGGCCCCCTGCTGGCCCTGCGAGGCGAGCGGGAAGGCGAGCCCGCCGAGGCAGCAACCGAGCAGCCGGAGCAGGGCGCGGCGA
>JBHHYV010000226.1:0-2345 GCA_046757685.1 Myxococcota bacterium | reverse complement strand
ATCAGCTCAAGCGTCGCGCTCGTCCCTATGCACTTCGAGTCGACGGAGACTTCCTCTACGCTGGATGAGGATGATCTCGTTCGCAGCAGAGTGGGGAAGATGGAGCCACGGTCGACGGCGTGCTCGAAGGCGCGACGCCTGGTCGGGAAACAAAGGGGAGGACGAAGCAGCTCGATAAGCCTGGCGGGGCGGAGGAAGCGAACTCGGACTTCGATTCGCTCAAGCCGGGAGACGTGCGGGACATTCCAGGTGGTGGTCGGACCGGCACGTTACCTGACGGAAGGCGGGCAGTGGTACGGCCGAGTAGTAGCGATGGCCGCCCCACGTTGGGGATTCAGAGGGGCCCGAGTCGCATCAAGATTCGGTACGGACCATGAGCAATCAGACGAAGCAACGATACGTTCCGTGGACTCCGGTAGGAGGCATTCCCCGCCGCCTTCATTGCGAGGCGATTCATGATGACGTCGAAGGCCTTCGTATCCTCCTTCGAGGGGACAATCCAAGCGGCTCGACGTTGCGCCTCCGCTTCGAATCGGTGATCGGATACCGAAATGTCAACGAGAGCTATCGCCTCCAGACGTGGGGTGAGCTCAACATGGCGCAGCAGCCACCGTTGCTCATCGTCGAGAACTCTTCGTGGATCAAATGGTTGCACAACGAAGCTGGGGAGGTGATCGACTCGGAGAAGGTAGTCCACTACGCCGTCTTCACATCAGAGGACTGCATCGATATCCTCACCGAGTTTCCCCCCACGGTGGAATGGCTTGGCTCGCCCGAATAGAAGCAGCAAAGTGGGGAAGCGGGCGATTCAATTGATTCCGTAGACGACTTGGTCAAGGAGGCGGGCGGCGAGGAGACTGGTAAGGGAGATGTCCTCGCACCCGGTGGGAAGGAAGCGGCGGAGCGGCTCTTCGACCGCGCCGCGCAGCCGGGTAGCCGCCGGCCAGGCTCGGACAGGACCGGCGGTGGTCGCGGAGAAGCTGGGACCATGAAGGACGGCACGTCGATACGAATCCGCCACAAACCCCATGGGACAACGCGAATCCAAGCCTCGCGCTCGAGGGATCATCGGCTGCGCAGCAGTGCGGCGTAGACGTGGCGAGCGCGAGTGGCGCGCCATCGGCTCTCGCGGCGGCGGAGGTCTCGAAGGTGACGCTCAGGGTGCCCTGCGGTCCCTCGCTGTGCTCGAGGCGATCGGCCAGCACGCACAGTGCGAGGGCCTAGACGTGGGTCGGGGCCAGGTTGGGCCTCTCGCAACGGGCCATCACGATGGGGAGGTCTACGACCTCAGCCAGGTAGCGCCCGTCCTACTCCCGCACGCTCTCCATCGCGCGACGGGACGTGGCTTCCAGTACGATCTGCTCGGGCGGATTGCGTAGGCGCAAGGGGGAAGTCGTGCGTCGGGTGCTCGTGGGGATCTCGCTCGTCGTCGTCGCGGTCGTGCTGGGGCCGCCTGCCTACTACGCGCTCTTCGGTGGCGAGGGGCCTTCGCTGCCACCTCCGGGGAAGCGGGTCCGGCTGGCGGATGGGGCTCGGCTGAACGTGCTGGATCGGGGGGCGGGGCCAGTGGTGGTGCTGGTGCATGGGCTGCCGGGGAGCGCCTATGACTGGGCGCCGCTCATGGACCAGCTCGTGCGGCGGGGGCTGCGCGTCGTGGCGTACGATCGCAAGGGGTACGGCTACTCGGACCTGCGCGCGCCGGGCGAGGCGTCGAGCTACCAGGCGAACGCGCGCGAGCTACTGGAGCTGCTCGAGGCGCTCGACCTGCGTCATGTGACGGTGGTGGGCTGGTCGTATGGCGGGGGGACGGCGATGGTGGCGGCCTCGCGGGATGCCTCGCGGATGGCCGGGGTGGTGCTGCTCGCGAGTGCGGGGCCGCTCTATCGGGCCGAGGAGCCCTCGCTCGCCATGCGCGTGCTGCTGTCGGGGGCGGTGCGCGGCTGGGTGCGTCGAGTGCCTCCCGTCGCGCGCGCGCTGGTGACGCAGGTCAGTGTCACGGCGTTCAGCGGTCCGCCGATGCCCGACTGGTGGGTGCCCCAGACGCTCGCCAACCTGTCGCGGCCGGGGGTGAGCCGGACCCAGCGGCGCGAGGAGCGGGAGCTCCGCAGCGAGGCGCTCCATCCCGAGGCGATCGGGGTCCCGGTGCTGGTGATCCATGGAACCCGGGATCGCTTCGTGTCCTTCGCGCAGGCCGAGGACCTGCTGCGCCGCTGTGGACCGCATGCGGAGATGCTGCGCGTCGAGGGTGGGAGCCACATGATTGCGATCACCCACAGCCAGCTCGTGGCCGAGCGCATCGAGGCCTTCTCGGCGGCGCACCCCTGACCGCCCGAGCACTGGGAGGA
>JBHHYV010000225.1:0-2352 GCA_046757685.1 Myxococcota bacterium | reverse complement strand
GCGCGTCGTACTCCCGGAGCGTCTCCTTCCAAAGGCGGAAGAACACCCCCTTCTCCTTACTTTCCGCACTTCGTCGGCCGGATTTCTCCCCCCAGTTCGCACCCTTTCAGGTGCGCGACCGGAGTTGGCGTAAGAGGAGGGGCGCCACCTTGCGCGAGAGTTTGATCATCTCGCGCTGCAGCCTCTCGATCTTCCTCCGGTTCTCGATCCAGCTTCCGTAAAGCTCCGTCTCCTCGGGCTTGAGAAGTCGGTTGACCGTCCGGCCCTTCACCTTCGTGCTCCAATACGCGTAGGGCCCGTGGCGACGGGCGGGATCCCGGTGGCAGGCACAGCGCGGCTGGCCGCAGGTCAGCCGTTGCTCGGTGATCGAGCCGGGCCAGAGATAGCCGGTCTTTGCGAGCTGAGCCGCCAGCTGTCGATAGGCCCGGCCGTAGTCCCGCAGTCTCTGCTCCAGCGTCTGGCGTGTTGCCACTGGCGTCCTCCGATGCCTAATGTATTATACCCTAGGCAAGGGAGAGGGCAAGCCGGTGCCGCACCCCACGCCCTTCGAGCTCGACACCCAGCACATCGGGGCGCTACCCCTGGTCCATCACATGCTCGAACGCCTGCGCGTCGAGACGACGCTCGACCGCTTCCTGCCTCGACCGCACCCCCGCACCCGCATCCCACCGCGCCAGGCCCTCGGCGTCCTCGTGCGCAACCTCGCCCTGGCCCGCGTGCCGCTCTACGCCCTGGGCGAGTGGGCCGCCCTCCGCGTCCCGACCCTGCTCGGCCTCGCGGGGCCGGTGGGACGCGGCCTCGAGGATGACCGGGTGGGGCGCAGCCTCGATCGGCTCTTCGACGCCGATCGCTACGCCCTGCTCACCGAGCTCGTCGTCCACATGGTCCGGGAGTTCGGCGTCGGCCTCGAGGAACTGCACAACGACTCCACCACGATCACGCTCCACGGGCAGTACGCCGCAGCCAGCGGCCGGCTCGTGCGCGGCAAGCCCACCCTGCGCATCAGCCACGGCCACAACAAGGACCACCGGCCAGATCTCAAGCAGCTGCTGTGGATCCTGACCGTGAGTGCCGATGGGGCCGTCCCCGTCCACTTCAAGGTGGCCGACGGATCCACCGAGGACAGCACCACGCACCGGGAGACCTGGGAGACCCTGTGCCGCTGGGTCGGGTCGCCTCGCTTCCTCTACGTGGCCGACTCGAAGCTGTGCACCTTCGAGAACCTGCGCCACATCCACCGGGAGGGGGGCTGGTTCCTCACGGTCCTCCCACGCTCGCGCAAAGAAGACCGCCTCTTCAAGGACTGGCTCCAGCAGCACACGCCCGAGTGGGAGCCGGTGGCCGAGCGGCCTTCGCTACGACGCGCGGACGCGGCCCCCGACGTCGTCCGCACCTGCCCCTCCCCGGTGCCCGACGCCGACGGCTTCCGGCTGCACTGGTATCACAGCACCTGGAAGGAGGCGCGGGATGCCGAGGCCCGCAGCGACGCCATCGAGGCGGCGTGGAAGGGCCTCGAAGCGCTGCGCGCCCGGCTCGAGGGGCCCCGCTCCCGGCTCCGCAGCCGCGCCGGCGTGCGGCGGGCGGCCGAGGAGGTCCTGCAGGAGCGGGGGGCGGAGCGCTGGATTGCCTATCAGGTCACGCCGTTCGAGGAGGTGGCCTTCCGGCAGGAGAAGCGCGGGCGCCCGGGGCGGAACACCCGCTGGCGCCGCCAGGTCAAGACCCGCTTCCGCCTCACGTGGAGCCTGCGCCAAGAGCGCGTCGACTACGACGCCCGCTGTGACGGGCTCTTCCCGCTGCTCACCAACGTACCCGAGAAGCGCCTCTCTGCCGTCGAGCTCTGGACCGCCTACAAGTCCAAGCAGCCCCTCGTCGAGAAGCGGCACGATCTGCTCAAGAACGTCGAGGCCGCCACGCCCATGTACCTCAAGAGCGTCGCGCGTATCGAGGCGCTGCTCTTCCTTCACTTCGTCGCGCTGCTCGTCCACGCGCTCGTGGAGCGCGAGATCCGCCGGGCCATGCGCCAGCGTCGCATCGAGAGCCTGCCGCTCTACCCCGAGCAACGCGCGTGCCAAGCGCCCACCGCGCGACGCATCTTCGAGCTCTTCGAACCCCTCCAACGCCACCTGCTCCGCAAGGACGGGCTCATCATCCAGCGCTTCGACCCCGAGCTCGATGAGCGACAGCAGCTGATCCTGGAACTCCTCGACATCCCCCCCAGCACATTCCGAAACCTCTAAGAACCGCCCGGACGCCGGGGGTGGGGGGAGAAATCCGGCCGACGAAGTGCGGAAAGTAGGCTTCTCGGTCCATTCCTGGAAGTACTGGTGCAAGGTGCTGGGCGCGCCGAACTCC
>JBHHYV010000224.1:0-2399 GCA_046757685.1 Myxococcota bacterium | reverse complement strand
GAAGGGTCTCGAGTTCGATGGATACGGGATCGCCGTGGCCGGGCGCTACGCGCTGACCGAACGCCTGGGCTTCGCCCTGCGCGGCGAGTGGGTCGACCTGGACTTCGCCGGCGCCAGCTCCGATCTGGAGGTGTGGGGAATCACGGGGACGTTCGACTACAGGCTGATCGACGGGCTCAAGCTCCGGGCCGAGCTTCGCTACGACGACTCGGGCTCCAGCGACGTAGACGACAGATTCTTCGACGACCAGGGTGCGAAGATCGGGATCGCCACCCGAGAGAATCAGCTCGTGGGCGGCGTGGAGGTGATCTACAGCTACTAGCTGCATCGGGGGAGGCATTCGAGCTTCGACCGGGCGGGGCGCGGCACCCTCGTGTGCCGCGCCCCTGCTCCCGAGGGGCGCGGGCTTCAGGCCGGGCGGTGGCGGCTCCCGGAGCGGTCGCGGCGAGGGGGGAAGCCCAGCCGCTCGAGCTTGCTATAGAGCGTGCGCCGGCCGATCGAGAGGGCGCGGGCGGCCGCCGAGCGGTTGTCGCGTGCCTCGTGGAGCGCCTGGGCGATGCGCCAGGCCTCGGCAAGCTCCGCCCACTCGCGGAGGGGGAGACCGAGGCCCCCGCGGGCGCGTCGAGCGCGGTACTCGAGCTCGGCGAGGCTGAGGTCCGCCAGCTCCGCAGCGCCTCGCGTCTCTCCATCGCATCGGCCATCCAGCACGGCGCGCAGCCTCCGGTCTGCGGATCGAAGCAAGGGTCGTTCCGATCTGCCCAGTCCGGGTGCCGCTTCCAGCCCTCCCGTCTGCTCTCCCGATAGGCAGCTCTGCCCGAGGCGCGGGCAGCGTCTACGCGGCGCGAGCCTCGGATCGCGCTCGATGCGGCCCCGGGGGCGCATCGAGCGGGGGAACGCCCGAACCGCGATGCCGGATCGGCGGATCTCTGGCCCCATCGGGAGTCCCCCAGGCGTGAATCTCGATCATTCCGCTCGGCGGAAGCTCCGCGCGCGCGAAGTCCAGCGTGACCTCACCGCAGATGGCACGCACATGAATCTCGTCGGCCGGCTGCCAGCGCCCGCTGCGCTGATCGGAGCTGAAGATGGCCCGAATCGACTCCCGCGCGAGCAGGCCGTCTTCCGTGATCTGAAGCGGCGGACCGGCCGCAGGCGGTGCGGCCCGCCGGGAGGCGGGCTCAGCCGCGATCGGCGGCCCGGTCCGCAGGAGCGCCCCCGCTAGCGGCGGGGTAGGCCGAGGGCACGCTCGGAGATGATGTTGCGCTGGATCTCGCTGGTGCCGCGGGCGATGGTGAAGCGCAATGAGTTCAGCTCGTGAAACTGCCATTCGCCGCCGTCGAGAGCGCGTGGGCTCCCGGCGGCGAGCTGCCCGTACTCCCCTTGAATGTCGACGGCGAGGCGGTGCAGGCGCTGGTCGATCTCGGACCACTGCAGCTTCTGAATGCTCGCGGCCGGCCCCGGCGGCGCCCCCCTCGACAGCCGTGTGAGCTGGCGCAGCGAGTTGAGGCGCAGCACCTCCACGTCGATGGCGGCCGCAGCCAGGCGCTGTCGCAGCACGTCGCGATGGGGCCGTCTGAGGGTGCGCGTGTGTGCGCGCATGCGCTCGAGGCGCCTGCGGTAGATCGCGTACTGCGAGAGCGTATTGGCGCCCCGCTCGTAGCCGAGCACCGTGTTGGCGATGCGCCAGCCCTGCGTCGGCGCTCCGACCAGGTTCTCGACCGGCACCTCGACGTCGTGGAAGAAGACCTCGTTGAACTCGCGGGCGCCCGTGATCTGCACGATCGGGCGCACCTCGATGCCAGGGGAGCGCATCTCGAGCAGCAGGAAGCCGATGCCCTCGTGCTTGGGCGCATCGGGATCGGTGCGTACCAGCGCGAAGCACCAGTCGGCGCGGTGCGCCTGTGAGGTCCAGACCTTCTGGCCGTTCACCACGTAGACGTCGCCGCGCCGCTCGGCCCGCGTCTGCAGACTGGCCAGGTCGGAGCCGGCACCCGGCTCCGAGTAGCCCTGGCACCAGATCTCATCGGCCCGCAGCATCGGCTCGAGAAAGCGCCGCTTCTGTTCGGGTCGGCCGTAGTGCAGCAGGGCGGGTGCCAGCAGCCCGATGCCGAGCGGATTGACGATCGGGGGCGACCCGGCGCGCACCAGCTCCTCCTGCAGGATCGCGTTCTCGACCTGTGTGCGCCCGCGACCGCCGAACTCGACCGGCCAGGTGACGCCGAGGTAGCCGGCCTCGTGGAGCTCGCGCTGCCAGGCGCGAAGACGTTCGAAGCGACCGGGTTCGTCACCTGCGTCCCCGGGTACGACGTCGCGCGCCCAGGGGGGGACGTGCGCCTCGAGCCATGCCCGCGCCTCGGCCCGGTACCTCTCCTCTTCGGGGCTGAAGTCGAAGTCCACGCCGA
>JBHHYV010000223.1:0-2444 GCA_046757685.1 Myxococcota bacterium | reverse complement strand
TCAGGCTACCACCGGGCACCGGTGCCGCAAAACATCGGCCGGAGCTCCGGGCCCGGTACGTGGCGGGCGGGAGCGACTGCCCACCGTCCCCGACGGGGTGGCCCGCGTCGCCCCGGGACGATCACGTCACGACGACCTTGCCGATTCCCTTGCGATCGACGATGAGCTGCAGGGCTTCGGCGGTCCTCTCGAGCGGCAGCGTGTGGGACACGTAGGGGTGGATCCGCTCCGAGGCCAGCCACGAGAGCAGGACCTCGAAGTTGCGCTGAGCCCAGACCGGATCGTGTCGGTGGAGGGCCCCGATCGTGAAGCCGATCAGCGAGGCGTCCTTGATGAGCAGGTGGTTCGTCTTCGCGAGGGCCGGCCGACCGCTGGCGAACCCGACGATCAGGATTCGGCCGAAGGGGGCGATACAGCGCATCGACTCGTCGAATACGTCGCCCCCGACGGGGTCGTAGATCACGTCCGCGCCCCGCCCCTCGGTGAGCTCCCTGACGCGATCGCGGAAGCCCCTTCGGTAGTCGATCACGTGGTCGGCGCCGAGCGCCTTCACCACCGCGAGCTTCTCGTCGCTGCTGGCCGTACCGATCACCGTCGCACCCATCAGCTTGCCCACGTCCACGGCCGCCAGGCCCACTCCGCCCGCAGCACCCTGCACGAGCAGCACCTCGCCCGCCTCGAGTCGCGCGCGCTGCATCGCGTAGAGGGCGGTCGCGTAGTTGGATCGGAATGCGGCGGCCACCTCGAAGCCGACGTTCGCGGGCAGACGCGTGGCGCGCGCCGCGTCGACGACCACCTCCTCGACGCAGCCTCCCGCGGCCCACACCCGGTCGCCCTCGCGCAGCGCCTCGACACCGCGTCCGACCTCGGTCACCACACCGGCCGCCTCACCCCCGGGGACGAAGGGAAGCTCCGGCTTCACCTGGTACTTCCCCGCGATCATCAGCACGTCGGCGAAGCTCAGCCCCCTCGCCCGCAGTGCGACCCGGACCTGGCCCGGCGCGGGCGCGCCCGGCGGATCGATCTCCCGGACCACCAGGTCAGCCGGTCCCCCGAGCTTCTCACACAGGACTGCCTTCACTTCGCGTTCTTCCTCTCGATGCAGCGAACGATGCTGCCGGCGCCGGATTGTCGCATGACCTCGGGACGCGGCGTCGGCTTTCGTGTCACCATGAGGCCATGACCGAGAACCGCCAGATCGTGATCGCGGACCTTCCCCGAGGGCGCCTCGAGCCGTCCCATTTCGAGCTGAGGACCTCCGAGATGCCCAAGCCGGGCGACGGCGAGGTGCTCTGCCGCACGCTGGCGCTGACGATCGGCGCGGGCCAGCGAGCGGGTCTGCAAGGCAGCGCCAGCTATGCAGGGCCGGTCCACGCCGGCGCGGTGATGTCCGGCACAGGCGTCGCGCGCGTCGAGGCCAGCAACGCCCCGGGTCTCGCGCCGGGCGACCTGGTGGTCGGGAACACCGGTTGGCAGGACTACGCCGCTGTGACGGGCCGGCAGCTGACGAAGGTCGACGCCTCGCTCGACCCCGGACTGCATCTCGGGGCGCTGGGAACGAACGGATTGACGGCCTTCTTCGGTCTACTCGAGGTGGGGAGGCCGGAGCCAGGCGAGACGCTGGTCGTGTCTGCGGCAGCCGGATCCGTGGGTCATCTCGTGGGGCAGATCGCCAGGCTCGAGGGGTGCACCGTCGTGGGTGTCACCGGGTCCGACGCCAAGTGCGCGGCGCTCACCGGCGAGCTCGGATTCGATCGGGCGGTCAACTACAGGGACTCGGAGTTCCGCGTCGCGTTCAAGGCCGCGACCCCCGACCGCATCGATATCTACTTCGACAACACGGGTGGCGACATCCTGGGCAGCGCGCTCTTTCGCATGAACACGCATGGACGCGTCGTGTGCTGTGGCGCCGTCAGCCAGTACGACACCGCGAATCCCTCCCCGGGCCCCCGGGGCGTTCCCGGCCTGCTGGTGAACCACCGGGTCCGCATGCAGGGCTTCCTGGTCTTCGACTACGCCTCCCGCTACGACGAGGCGCGCGCGGAGCTTCGGGGTTGGATCGAGAGCGGCCGGATCGTCCCTCGGACGACCGAGTTCCAGGGCCTCGAGAGCGCCCCGACAGCGTTCGTGCAGCTCCTGGCGGGCGGCACCCTCGGTACGACCCTCGTGCGGGTGGCGGACTGAACGGGAGCCTGGATGCCTGCTCCGCACCTGATCCAGCGCGTCAGGCCGGGGCTCTACGGGCTCCCGATCGGATTTCGGAAGGGCATGCGGGTGCCGGTGCGCCTGTTCGCGACGAAGAAGCTCCTTGCCGAGTTGGACGACAAGGTCTTCGAGCAGGCTGCGAACGTGGCCACCCTTCCCGGGATCGTCGAGGCGAGCTTCGCCATGCCCGATGCCCACTGGGGATATGGCTTCCCCATCGGGGGCACCCATCGGGGGCA
>JBHHYV010000222.1:0-2459 GCA_046757685.1 Myxococcota bacterium | reverse complement strand
GCGGAGCAGCATCCAGCGCCCCGATCGCTCGAAGCCGCTTGCGCCCCTGGTAGAACGCGTGGATCGACAGCTTGTGCGTAATCGGACAATGATCGGCGTCCTTCCTGGCTGCATTTCACTGATGTAGAGGTGGCAGGGATCCAGGGGAGGAGGAGCGTCTGTGAAGAGGCTTGAGGACGGGCGGATTCGGAGGACGGCGGGGGAGTGGAGGGAGATCCTGGCGCGCTTCGATGGCAGTGGCCTACGGGCATCAGAGTTCTGCCGCCGAGAGGGGCTCTCGCGGAGTGTGTTCTGCAAGTGGCAGCGGAGCTTGCGCAACACCGAACGACGCGAGCCGACTGGGTTCGTGGAGCTGCGGCAGCCTGCAGAGACAGGCAGCACTCCCCTGGCGGTGGGGGAGCTCGAGCTCTCGCTGCCGGGAGGGGTGACACTGCGCTGGAGGTCGTAGGAGATGTGGGGCCGCGGCGAGCGGCGACGGATCTTCGCGTACACGCGGCCCACGGACATGAGGAAGTCCTTCCAAGGGCTGTTGGCTCTGGTGCAACACGTCTTCCGGGAGCAGGATCCGTACTCGGGGAGCCTGTTCCTCTTCGTCAACCGTCGGGGCAACTACGCCAAGTGCATCGCGTGGGATCGCACGGGCTTCATGCTCTATGCGAAGCGTCTCGAGCGGGGTCGCTTCGTGTTTCCGTCGTCGTCGGAGCGACAGGAGCTGTCGGACCAGGCGTTGCGGTTCTTTCTCGACGGTATTCCCCTTGGCGGTCGGCACGCGATTCGTTAAGAAGAGGGGGTGACACGCGAAGAGCTGTTGCACGCCAGTCACGCGACGTTGATCGACCTGGTGGTGGCCTCCCAGGAGCGTCTCGAAGAGGTCGAGCAACAGCTGCGCTGGTTCCGGAAGCAGCTCTTCGGGCGCAAGTCCGAGCGTCGAATCCTGGAGCCCGACCCCTCGCAGCTGTGCCTGGGAGAAGGGCTCGCCGGGGAGTCCGAGCCGACGGCTCCGACCACGACGGTGCGCACGCATGTGCGGCGCAAGCGGCCGGCGCGAGAAGACCCGGACGAGTCGGGTCTCCGCTTCGACGATTCGGTACCGGTGCGCACGATCGAGATTCCGAACCCTGAGATCGAGAACCTGCCCGAAGAGGCCCGCACGGAGGTCTCCGAGAAGGTGACCTACCGGCTGGCGCAGCGGCCGGGCTCCTACGAGGTGCTCAAGCTGGTTCGCAAGGTCGTCAAGCGAGCCGACACGGGCACACTCTCCTGTCCTCCGGCACCTCCGGCGGTCCTTGAGAAGAGCTATGCGGACGTGAGTCTGCTGGCCGGGATGCTGGTGGACAAATTCCGCTACCACCTCCCGCTCTACCGCCAACACCAGCGCTTGCAGGCGGCGGGGATCACGGTGAGTCGGGCCTCGCTCACGAGCTGGGTGTCGCAGGCGATCGAGCTCCTCGAGCCCATCTACCACACCCAGATGGGCGCGATCTTGACCAGCCGGGTGCTGGCCATGGACGAGACGCCGATCCGCGCGGGACGCAAGGCGAAGGGGAAGATGCGGACCGGCTACTTCTGGCCCGTCTACGGAGACCAACACGAGGTGGCCTTCCCCTACGCCCCCACGCGAGCCAAGCGGCATGTGGAAGAGATCCTGGGCTCCTACTGCGGGACGCTCCTCTCGGATGGCTACGATGCCTACGACCGCTACGCCGAGCGCCGCCAAGGCGTGGTGCACGCCCTGTGCTGGGTGCACACGCGCCGGGGCTTCGTGAAGGCCCAGGAGGTGGAGCCCGTTCGGGCCCAGAAGGCCCTCGACTTCATTGGCGAGCTCTATGAGACGGAGGAGGAGATTCGCCAGCGTGGGCTCGTGGGCGAAGCCAAGCTGCGGCTACGCTGCGAGCAGAGCCGTCCGGTCGTCGAAGCCTTCTTCACCTGGCTCGAAGAAGAGCGGGGCACCTCGGCACTGCTTCCGACCAACCCGTTCACGAAGGCGGCCCTCTACGCCGCCAAGCGGCGCAAGGGGCTCGAGGTCTTCCTCTCGGATTCCGAGGTGCCGCTGGACACGAACCATCTCGAGCGGGCCCTGCGCGTGATCCCGATGGGAAGGAAAAGCTGGCTCTTCTGCTGGACGGAGCTCGGAGCCCAGCAGGTCGGCCAGATCCAGAGCCTGCTGACCACCTGCGTGCTCCACGACGTGGATCCGTACACCTACCTGGTGGACGTGCTCCAGCGGATCGACCGGCACCCCTACGCGCGGGTATCCGAGCTCCGTCCGCGGATCTGGAAGGAGCACTTCGCCAACGCCCCACTCCGCTCGCTGCTCGACCCCTCCCCACCCTGAGCCGAGACCCGCCCTCCTCCTGAACTACGAATCCAGGCTCCGCAAGAACGCCGAAGACTGGCCGCTTACGCCAGAGGTTGACGGCAGGATGCTACCAAACCACAATAGAAACGCGCTGTTGGGC
>JBHHYV010000221.1:0-2468 GCA_046757685.1 Myxococcota bacterium | reverse complement strand
GCTCTCGGCAGGGCAGTTCATCCTCCCGTTCAACTCCTTCGGCCCGCGCCTCCATACTACCTTCAGGCGGCGTACCGATTCCGCTACGGAGAGCCTCGGGAGAGCGGGTTCCCGGGCCAGCTGGCGAGGCTCGAGCCGGTCGTACGTTGGGGAGAGATCAATGGCTTCCGGGAGCGGAACCGGGAGCAGCTGGCACTCGGGGTGAACTACTGGCTCTACCCCTCGGTCCCACTCAAGATCAGCTACGAGTTCAACAGCGGCGCGATCCACGATGATCGCTTCATCGCTCAGTTCGCCTATGGCTTCTAGGAGGGATCGCGCCATGCAGCTCTTCGGACTCTCGGGTGTGCTGCTCCTCGTTGCTCTCTCGGTCGGGCAGGCAACGGCTGCCGAAACGAATCGCGGCAGCATCGCTCGTGGGGCACGCTACTACTCCCAGAACTGTGACCGCTGTCACAACGCTCGCGGTCCTTCCGAGCACAACGATCGGGACTGGAGCATCGTCATCGTGCACATGCGGATCACCGCAGGGATCCCCGGCGCCCAGGCCCGCGACATCGAGGCCTTCATGCGCGCCAGCAACAACCCTCCGCCACTCGCAGAGACCGGCGCTCACGCGACGGCGCTCTCCGGCGAGGCGCTGATCGGGCGCTATGGGTGCCGCGCCTGTCATCTGCTGGGTGGCTCGGGCGGGCGGGTAGGACCCGCCCTCGACGGGGTCCTCGAGCGCCGAGGCGTCGACTGGGTGCGCGCCCAGCTGCGGAATCCTCGCGAGCACAACCCCCAGACGGTGATGCCCGTCTTCGGACTGAGCGACGAGCAGATCAACGCGATCGTGGAGACGTTGCGAGCTCCGCAGTGAGGGTGGCCGCGCGCGCGGCAGCGTACCGGTCGAGTCCGCGTGCGGGGGCCCGCGATCGGAGGCGGGCGAGGGTCCGCCAAGCCGCCTTTCGAACGGCGACCGCCGACGCGCCGAGCCGGCCTGCGAGCTCGGCGTACTCGAAGCCGCCTCCTGGTAGAGATCCTCGGAGCGATCCGGGCAGCGTACGCGTCGTCGAGCCCCTTGCCGAGGCGGCGGACTGCAGGGGAGGCCCGGAGCGGGCCGAGCGGGTGGGTGCCCGGCGGTCGGCGAGGGCATACTGCGCCGGATGGACCGCCGATACCGACTCTTCTCGTGGGAGCACAGCTACTTTTCGGGCAAGGTGCGCAGCTACCTGCGCTACAAGAAGCGGCTGGGCGACCTTGACTACGAGGACATCCTGGCCAGCGCCGACCTGATCCAGGGGCTCTTGCTCCCCGCGACGGGAACCGGGGCGGTTCCGCAGCTGCAGACACCTGACGGGAGCTTTGTGCAGGACTCGAGCGAGATCATCGACTTCTGCGAGCGGCAGCATCCCGAGCCCGCCGTGATCCCCGAGCCGTCGACCCGCCCGCGTCAGTGCCTCGCTGGCTACCTGATCGAGCTGCTCGCGGACGAGTGGATGGTCGTCTACGCGTTCTTCGAGCGCTGGCATCACTCGCTCCCGTTCATCGAGCCCAACCATGCACGCTTCAATGCCCAGCAGTGGGGACCGGTCTTCGCGCCCGACTCCGGCGGCAGCGCGCGCCGGGAGCTGGCCCAGACGATGTTCTCGGGTCCGATGGGCGCGACCGATCCGGAGAGCCCCCGCGGCATCTTCGCGGGCGTTCGGGCCCTGGGCGTCACCCCGCGCACCGAGACGGCCTGGACGGCCAGCAGTGAGCGGGTCCTCGATCTCCTCGAGCGCCACTTCGACGAGCACGACTTCGTGCTCGGAGGGCGTCCGTCTCTCGCCGACTTTTCGCTGATGGGCCCCCTCTACGCCCACCTCTTTCGCGATGCCGTGCCGGGCTTCGCGATGCGCACCCGTCATCCCCTCGTCGCCGAGTGGGTGGAGCGCACCAACGGCACCAACGCGCTCAACGCGCGCACCTACGACCAGAAGCTCTACTCCCTCGGCGAAGGCGGCTCGCTGGTTCCACGGCCCGCTGCGCGCCACGCGGGCCAGTGGCTGCCCGACGACACGGTTCCCGAGACCCTGCGCGCGATCCTCCAGGTCTTCTTCAGCGAGATGTGGCCGATGCTCACGAGCACGCTCTCGAGCCTCCGCAGCTACCTCGCCAGCGACTCGCACACCGCCGGGGCGGAGCTTCCCGGCAAGACCTTCACGTCGACTCCCGGCTTCGAGGCCCTCCAGACCGGCGAGGGCGCGCTCACCCACGAGTTCGAGATCGGAGGCGTTCGCGAGCGGCGGATGGTGCTCCCCTACCAGGTGTGGATGCTGCAGCGCCTTGCAGACGCGCTGCGCGCCTGCCGGGCCACTGCGGCGGGGCGCGACGGGCTCGAGGAGCTCCTCGGCGCCCTGGACGGTGGGAAGGCGCTGCTGGATCTCGACGCGCTCCTCGCGGGCTGCCGCGTGCGCAAGGAGGGAGGCCGTATCTTCAGCGCG
>JBHHYV010000220.1:0-2668 GCA_046757685.1 Myxococcota bacterium | reverse complement strand
AAAGCCTCCGCGTTCCCGCGCGTGTCCAGCTTGCCGTCCTTGGTCGCTCCGATCAATCGGCGCGTCTCGGTCAGCAGGTTGTTCATCACATCGACACAGGCGTTCAGGTTGTTCTTGATCTCATTGAAGTCCCCCTTGTACTCGGCCGTGATCTTCTCCGGGATGTCCCCCTTCGAGATCCGGTCCACGTACTCCGCCGTCACGTTGATCGGCGCCACGAAGGCATCGATCAGCTCGTTGACTCCCCCGACCAGAGTGCCCCAGCCACCCTCGAAAGCCTCCGCGTTCCCGCGCGTGTCCAGCTTGCCGTCCTTGGTCGCTCCGATCAGCCCCCCGACTTCGTCCACTACGTGCTTGAGATTCGCACGCAGCGCCTCGATGATCTCGTTCACGAAAGCGTTCTTTCCGGAAAACGTTTCGAGCCTTGCCTCGAAGTCTCCCTTCCCGAACGCATTGACGCACTCCATCGTCTTTTGCAGAACTTCACGATCGCTCTGCTGCACCTGGGTTCCCATATCCTGTTCCTCCTTTGACCTTTTCTTGCCAGCGCCCGCGCTGGAGTCTTTGGTTGTCGCGCTCATCTTCGCCCTACGCCGCCTCGAGTCCAGCCATGGAGACCTCCTGCTCCTCCCTCAATACCTTCCCGATATCGAGCAGGATGATCACGCGCTTCTCCGACTTGCCGACTCCCAGAATGAACTTGAAGTTTCCAGACTCACCCCCAAAGGTCGGGGGCGGCTCGATCTGGTCGGCGGGGATGTCGAGCACCTCGACTACCTCGTCCACCAGGATACCCATGACCATCTGGCCTTCGCCTTGCGCGAACTGGACCACGATGATCACGGTCTGATCCGTCGCCTCCGCGGACTCCATGCCGAACTTCAGCCGCAGGTCGACAACCGGGATCACCTTTCCGCGAAGGTTGATCACTCCGCGGATGTAACCCGAGGTTCTAGGGACCCGGGTGATCTCCATCAGACCGATGATCTCGCGCACCCGCAGGATCTCGAGCCCATAGGCCTCCCGATCCAGCTTGAAGGTCATGTACTTGCCGGCCACTCCCTCCATCCCCGAACTCTCGAGCTCTTCCGGAGACACTTCCACCTGCTGCTCACTCATTCGCTTCCTCCCTTCGCCTCTGGCGACTGATCTTCCGCTTCAGGTTCACGCGCCCGCAGCGGGGTTCCCCCTGACGAGGTCATCCGCGGAACGGGTGTCAGACTCTCGAGCTCGTCTACATTCAGGATCAGGCCCACCTGGCCATCCGAGAGAATGGCTCCACCGGCGATGAAGCCGATCCCCTCGAGGCTGCTCCCCAGGCTCTTGATCACCACTTGCTGCTGGGTCACCACGTCGTCGACCAGCAGCCCGAGCTTGCGACCAACGGCCTCGACCACGACGACGAGGGCGTCGGCCGGATCCTGACGGGCCCCCTCGATCCCGAAGACTCGATCCATCCGTACCAGCGGGATGGTTTCGCCACGCTGGTGGATCATCTCGAAGCGGCCCGCCGCGCTGACCAGCATCTCGTGCGTAGGCCGGAAGGACTCGACGATCGAGAGCGTGGGCACGATGTAGCGCTCCTCGCCACAGGCCACGAGCATACCGTCGATGATCGCGAGGGTGAGCGGGAGCATGATCTTGAAGGTTGAGCCCTCTCCGGCCACCGATGAAATCGAGACCCGTCCCCGCATGCTCTCGATGTTGCGGCGTACCACGTCCATGCCAACTCCGCGCCCGGAGATCTCGGTCACCTGCTGGGCCGTCGAGAAACCCGCAGCGAAGATCACTTGGTACAATTCGGCGTCGGAGAGCTTGGCATCCGCGGCGATCACCCCCTGCTGAATCGCCTTGGCGCGGATCGACTCGCGGTCCAGACCCCGACCGTCATCGGCGATCTCGATCACGATGCTGCCGCCTTCGTGGTAGGCCGAGAGCCGCACATGGCCCGCTACGGGTTTACCCGCCGCAACTCGCTCGGACTCGGGCTCGATCCCGTGGTCGACCGCGTTGCGGATCATGTGCACCAGAGGATCCGCCAGCTGCTCCACCATCGATCGGTCCAGCTCCGTGCCTTCGCCCGAGGCGACCAGCTCCACCCGCTTGCCGCTGCGGTTGCCCAGGTCCCGAACCATGCGCGCCATCTTCTGGAAGAGTCCGCGCACCGAAACCGTGCGCATGCCCATCGCCATGTCCTGCAGGTCGCGGGTGATCTTGCTGAGCTGCCCCAGGTAGTTGCGCAGCCGCAGCGACTCCGCCTGGACGATCTCGGGCACGTTGGTCACCATCGACTCGACAACCACAAGCTCTCCGATCGTCTCGACCAAGCGGTCCACCCGTTCCAGGTCGACCTTCACGGTCTCGCGAATGTGAACCCCGGAACGCGACTGTTTCTGGGCTCGCAGCGCCTGGGCCACCTGCCGGGGCTTGGCGAGCCCGCGCGCCGTCAGCTCCTCCCCGAGCTTGCGCCCACTGTGTACCTGCCCCAGGGCGGCATCGGCCACCGTGTCGGCATCGATCCCCGCAATCTCCTGGATGATGTCCCCCACCCGCGCCTCGGGAGACACCTGGGGCACGAGCGACTGCGCCTGCGGGGCCCCCTCACCGGCCGCCCGCACGCGCTCCAACAGCCCCTCGAGGCCGGGAGTCTCCGAGAAGGGCTCCGAGG
>JBHHYV010000219.1:0-2691 GCA_046757685.1 Myxococcota bacterium | reverse complement strand
CCTGGTGCATCTCGTTCGGGGGCTTGCGCCCCGACGAGGCGGTCTCCCAGGCGGTAAGGATAGTCCCGATAAGGGGGTCATTCGACTTCAGGGTACGGGTGTTCTGCAAAATCGGCTCGGTAGGAGCCGTAGAGCGGGTTCGCATGCGGCCGGTCCTGATGACGAGTGGGGCGCTCGTCTTTGGCCTCATCCCGGTGGCGTTTGGCGTCAACTCGGGATCGGAGTTCCGGGCCCCGATGGGCATGATGACGATCGGCGGCCTGCTGACCTCGACGCTGCTCACGCTCATCGTGGTCCCGGTGGTGTACTCTCTCCTGGACCGGGTCTCGGAGCGGCTCGCGGCTCTGGGGGGTCGGCTCGTCTCGACGCGAGGGGCGAGGGCGGTGGGTGAACCGCTCGGCTGACTCGATCTCCCCTCCGCAAGGGCCGGAGGGCGACGCTCGAGGCGAATGGCTGGAGGAATCGGCCGTGTTGCATCCCGCGCAGGATCCCGTCTTCAAGCTCTACGGCGCCGAGCGTTCGTACTTTACGGGCAAGCTCCGGCCGGCGCTCCGGGCGAAGCGCCTCTATTTCGAGGAGATCCTGCTCGATCCCGAGAGCGCGCGCGAGATTCGCGAGCGAACGGGGATCATGTTCATCCCCGTCCTGAGAACCCCCGAGAACGATCTCTGGCAGGATACGAGCGACATCCTCGACTTGATCGAGGCGCGCTTTCCGAAGCCGGCGCTCTTCCCCGGCTCTCCCGTTCAGGCCGTCGTCTCATCGCTGCTCGAGATCTACGGCGATGAGTTCATGATCCTGCCGGCCATGCACTACCGCTGGACGAAGCCGGAGTGGGAGGCCGACGCACGCTTGGCCTTCGCCGCGGGCTCCGGGAACAAGGTCGCAGCCTCCGTCTTCGCGGACCGGATGAGCGGCGCGCTCCCCATGCTCGGAGTGAGCGAGGCCACCATTCCGGCGATCGTTGCGCATCTCGACGATCTGCTCGCCCGGATGGAGACGCTACTCTGCGATCAGGACTTTCTGCTGGGAGCGCAGGTGTCCGTAGGGGACTGTGCGATGATGGGCCCCTTCTACGGGCACCTCTACCTGGATCTCGGTCCCGGCCAGATCGTGCGCGAGCAGGCCCACGTCGCGCACTGGATCGAGCGCATGAATCATCCCGACCCCGGGAGCTTCGCGGGCTTCCTTGCCGGAGACGCACTCCACCCCTCGCTGCGGGCCATCCTCGAGCTGATCGGCCGGGATGCCGTCCCCCTCCTGCTGGATGGAGTGCGCGCATTCGAATCCTGGGCCGACTCCCATGCAGCAAGTACGCGGGAGCCCCCACGTGCGGTCGGCATGCATGCGACCCAGCTTCGAGGAGTCGAGTTCCAGCGCATGGCCAGCTCGTACACCCTCTACATGCTCCAGCGGCCGATCGATACCTACCGCGCGCTCGCTGAGGACGACCGCAAGGCAGTGGACCGAGCACTCGCGGGAACCGGCTGCGAGCCGCTGCTCGCCTACGAGCCCCGTCACCGGCTCGTCAAGCGCGACTACCAGCTTGCCTTCGCAGACGGGCTGGACGCCGAGTCTCGCAGCTGAGCCTGGGACTGGAGTCGCGGGTGACCGCGATCCGTTCCCCGAGCTCGCGCGGGAGGCGTAGACTCCTCGCATGGCGGGAATCGATCTCGATGCCCTCGAGAAGCTCGACCGGGCACACCTGATCCATCCGATCACCGAGCTCCGCAAGCAGGAGAAGAAGGGTCCCCGGATCGTCGTACGCGGCGAGGGGATCTGGCTCGAGCTGGGCGACGGACGGCGGGTGATCGACGGCTTCTCGGGCCTGTTCAACATCAATGTCGGCCACGGGCGCCGGGAGATCTCGGATGCCGTGGCGGCGCAGCTGCGCGACCTGGCCTACTACCCGGCGTTCTGGGACTTCTCTTCCGAGAGCGCGATCCGCCTGGCCGAGCGCCTGGTGGCTCTCTTTCCCGCAGACCGCCAGCTCCGACACGTGCTCTTCACGACCGGAGGGTCGGATGCGAACGAGGCCGCCTTCCACGTGGCGCGTCTCTACCACGGGGTGCGCGGCGAATCCGCGCGCACCAAGATCCTGTCGCGCCGGCACAGCTTTCACGGAATCACTCGTGGGGCGGGCTCGGCCACCCGGCTCCCCGCCTATCATCTATTCGCGCCGCCCGACCCGCTCCACATCGAGACCTCCGCTCCCTACTGCTTCCGCTGTGAGTTCGACCGGAGCCATCCGGGGTGCGGCTTGCCCTGCGTCGAGGACATCGAGGCCGTGATCCTGCGGGAGGGGCCCGAGACCGTCGCCGCATTGATCGTCGAGCCCGTCATGGGAACCGGGGGGATCCTGGTCCCGCCTCCCGACTACTTCGGTCGCCTCCAGGAGATCTGCCAGGCCCACGGCGTCCTCCTGATCCTCGATGAGGTCATCACGGGCTTCGGCCGTACCGGACGCTGGTTCGGGATGGAGCATTGGGACATCCGCCCGGATCTGGTCTGCTTTGCCAAGGGGATCACGAGTGGGACCCTGCCGCTCGGCGGGATCGCCCTCGCCGACCCGGTGTACGACGAGATCCGCGACCAGAGCCCCGACGGCGTGCCCTTCATGTTCGGGCTCACCTACAACAACCACCCCAGCTCGTGCGCGGCGGCGCTCGCGAACCTGGAGATCGTCGAGCG
>JBHHYV010000218.1:0-2715 GCA_046757685.1 Myxococcota bacterium | reverse complement strand
GATCGAGAGAGACACGCGAGCACACCTCCTTCGCGACCGGGGAGCGGACGGGCGATGGCGAAGATCGGACGCAACGAGCCCTGCCCCTGTGGGAGCGGCAAGAAGTACAAGCGCTGCTGTCTCCCTGTCCACCAGGCGGAGCAGGCCGCGGCACGTACAGCTCCGCAGCCCGAGACCCGTCCACGCCCCCCCTGGGAGCCGAACGAGGCCGACAGCGAATTCGAGGAACTCGTCCGGCTCTCCAACCGGGTCCCGGAACTCATCGAGCAGGGGCATCTGGATGAAGCCGAGCAGGCCAGCCGCGAGCTGCTCCGCCGCTTCCCCGAGGTGAGCGATGGCATCGAACGCCTTGGCCACGTCCACGAGGCACGCGGCGACATCGAAAATGCCGTCGCCCACTACCGCAAGGCAGCCGCCTTCATCCGCGATCGGGGCGCCCCTGACGATGAGCACGCCGCCTGGCTCGACGACCTCGCAGATCGCCTCGATCCACCGTGACTGCTCTGAAAGGAGACCTCGGGGTGATCGCGCTCTGTGAGGGAACGATCCGGCACTCCCTCATCAAGCTCGATCAGGGATCAACGCCTTCCCCTCAGATACCGTGCTCGCGCTGAGGAGGCTAGCCCGCATTTCTCACCAAGCGGAGTGCACCGGCATTTCGGAGGCCTTGGGGTGCGGATGCGCGCCATGGAAGGGGCTGATTTCGGGTCGAGCTACGCGAGAGCGCGATCGCGGGAGTGTTGGGGAGACCCCGCGCAGATAAGTGCGCGGATTTCCAGCATTGCCGATCGTGGATCGGGCGATCGCCGCTGCAGAGGAGGCGCCGAGCGCCTCAGTGGGGTGGGGCCGGGCTGGCCTGGAGGTTGTGCAGTGCCTGCGCGAAGACGCCCTGCAGCGGAAACGCGCTGCTGAGGGCGACGCGGATGCGGCGCACGCTGATCGTCACCACGCCGCTGAGCTTGAGCAGCCGCAACCGGATCGTGTTCACCTGTGCCTTCGCCAGCGCCGTGCCGGCGAGGCCGATGCGGCGTAGCGCCTGCGCGAGCGTGTAGGCCAGAGACGCGATCCACAGCCGCAGCTGGTTGCCCCGCATCGTGGCCGTGCTCGTGCGGTCCGCAAACATCCCGAGCTGCTGCTCCTTGATGCGGTTCTCCATGTCGCCCCGGGCGCAGTAGAGCCTCTCGTAGAGCGCCTGCGCGGGGTAGGAGGCCGCGCCGAGGGAGGTCACGACGAAGCGCGGATTGGGCTTGTCGCCGAGCTGTTCCGCCTTGGCCACCACCCGCCGCTCTCGGCTCCAGCTCTTCTTCGTGCGGTAGCGCAGGTCCCGGAAGCAGCGTGCCTTCTCCCCCGTGCGCTGCGCTTCCTCGCGGACCGCCGCGAGCTCCCCGCCGAGGGCCCGGACCAAGCGCTTGTTGCGCGCCAGACCGAGGACGAACTCGACGTCATTGGCCTCGCACCAGGCCATGATCGCCTCCCGGGCGAAACCCGAGTCAGCGCGGATCCAGATCTCCACCTCGGGCCAGCGAGCCCGGATCCGCCCCACGATCGTCTCGAGGGCCTCGACGCTTCCCGCCGAAGCATCGATGTTGCTGCGGCGCAGCTCGGCCCACAGCAGAAACTCCCCGCAGAACACGTACAGCGGCAGATAGCAATAGTTGCGGTAGTAGCCGTGGAAGAAGCGCCCTTCCTGCTGGCCGTGAAGCGGGTCGTCCGTGGCATCGAGGTCCAGCACGATGCGCTGCGGGGGGCGGGTGTGGGCCTCGAGGAAGTGATCGAGAAAGACTGAGGGGATCGCGTCGCCGTCGTAGACGATCTTGTGGTAACGCCCCGTGGCCTGGGCGGGGGTTCGCTCCAGCCGATTCAGCGTGCTCTTGCCCGCCAACGCATGGCCCCGGTCCCGCCGGCGAACCCGCTCCGCTCCCACCACGTCCCGCTTCCCCGACGCCAGCGCCAGCAGCGGATCGTCCCGGAGCGTGTCGTGGTCGTTGAGATCCTCGTAGCCCTGCACCTGCGCCAGCACGCGCTGAGACACGAGCTCGCCCACGCTGTGCTCGATCAGCTCCGGCCGGCGGTGGTCGGTGAAGCAGCCCGCGAAGCGCCTCAGCAGCCCCGTTCGCTCCGCGACCTCCCGCAGCAACAGCAGGCCCGCATCGCTCGTCTGCCGTCCCCCATCGAACGCCGCCTGGACCCGCCGCCCCGCAAACCCCTGAAACTCCAGCTGACCCGGACTACAGTCTGTCTGCACCGTGCTGACCCCCCTGTCCACGATTTGTCTTCAGACAACAAACCGTTAGCAGGGACGGTCAGCCGGTGCGCGGCCCTTCTGTGAGAGTTCCGGGCTAGCCGGGCTGCCCGAGATAGAGCCCGCAGCTCCCGCACTCGTCCGCATCTGCGGCGACGCCTCCGCCGCAGGCCGGGCAGACGTCGTCCCCACCCGCCTGCGCGTCCACATCCCGGACGCTCGCGTCGAACCCTTCGGGAATATCGGGGACCTGCGCTCGCGCGTGATCGAGGTCGATCGCCCGGGCGGCCTCGAGGTCCTCGGCCCGTACCCACACTCCGAAGGCTCCGGCGGTCCGCGGATCCTCCGTGGCAAGGGAGTCGACGCGGTGCGGGATCCGCGCCCCGCGCAGGCACTCGGAGAGGCCGACGGCCCAGGCGCCCCCCGCCGTGCGCAAGAGTTGCAGCTCGGCGATGGGGGGCAGCTCTCCCCCC
>JBHHYV010000217.1:0-2791 GCA_046757685.1 Myxococcota bacterium | reverse complement strand
GCTCAGAAGCGATCCGAGGTCCAGTAGACCGCCCGCTCTCCGCCGACCAGGTCTCGCAGCAGCTCGGCATCCGAGGCGCCGGGGTCGCCTTGCGACAGCGACTCCAGGGCCGCGCGATCGAGGACCCGCCACATGGTGTCGGGCCACTCGACGGCGTCGAGGCGTTCGCAACACTCGCGCAGGCCGACCTCGAGCGCCGGGTCGGGGGCGCGCGGAACGATCAACGGGGAGTCGGCGGGTGCCAGGCTCCCGACCAGTGTCGCCAGATCCGCGGCGGCGTCCTGTGCGCGCGCCTGCTCCATGATCAAGGCGTGCCCCTCCAGGACGATGCGTCGGGCATAGGCGACGATGTGGCCCGCGCGTTCGACGACCCGGAAGTCCTCGTCCGGCGCTCCGGCGTAGCGGAGCTGGGCCTTCCAGTAGCGGGTGTCCCGCACGGTCGTGGTCTCGCAGTGGCGGGTATAGGCGTCGTAGAGCTGGCGGACGGCCGGCAGGTCGGCCGGGGCAAAGGGTCGCGCACCCGGAGCCGGAGTGGCGCTCGCACGGAGCGCGAGCGCGCGACGGGGGACCGCGATCCAGCCGAGTCTCTCGTAGAACGTCGTTCGGCCGGTGAAGAGCAGCGAGAGGAGCATTCCCCGATGCTGCATCGTCTCGATCGCCAGGCGCAGGAGCTGCGTCGCGATCCCGCGGCGTTCGTAGTCCGGATGCGTTGCCACGCTCCCGATCCCGCCCAGGCTCACCGCCCGGCCGCGCAGGCGAATTCGCTTGGAGAAGATCTGGACACAGCCGACCAGGCGCTCTCCCACACTGGCGACCAGCGTGTCTCGGTAGTCGAGCGCGGGGTCCAGGTCGAGATAGCGCGCGAAGAGGTCCCGCTCTCCGAACGCCGCCTCGACCAGGTCGAGGAAGCGCTCGCGCTCGCGACGTTCGAGCCAGCGATGGCAGACTTCCGGCACGCGCCGGAGTTCTATCACACCTCCAGGAGCGCAGGCATCCGTTCACAGATCTCGCGAGTGAACTCGCGGGTCGAGAGCTTCCCTCCGACGTCCCGCGTGCGCCCGCCCGCTGCGATCGACTCCAGGATGGCCAGGCGCAGGGCGTGCCCGAGGTCGTAGCGATCCAGGTGATCGAGGAGCAGGCCGACGGCCAGCAGGGCGGCAGTCGGGTTGACCCGGTTCTGGCCCGCGATGTCGGGGGCGGTCCCGCCGGCCGGGTCGAACATGGCGAGCTCGACGTCTCCCTGCTCGTCGAAGCTGAAGTTTCCGCTGGCACCGGTCCCCAGGCTTCCCACGAGACCGCAGGCCATGTCGGAGAGGAAGTCCCCATACTCGTTCAGGCAGAGCACCACCTGGTAGGCCTGAGGCTGCAGGATGATCTTGGCCAGCAGGGCGTCGAAGAGCTCGACCCGATGCGGGACGTCGGGAAAGCCGCGAGCCACGTTGGCCACCACCGACTCGAAGAGGCCGTCGGTCACGCGCTGAATCGTGTGCTTCGAGGCGGAGGTGACTCCCAGGTCCTTGCGCCGCGCAAAGTCGAACGCATAGCGGGCCGCCTGCTCGCAAGGGCCGCGCTCCACGACGCGCAGGGAGACCGCGACGTCTCGGCTGACGAGCTGCCCGGGATCGTCGTAGGTCCCGCCCGTCGCCACGCGCACGATGTGGAGCGCGACGTCCTCCTTGAAGTTCGAGTCGATCCCCCGGATCGAGATCACCGGCCGGTGGATCACGCTGAACCCGCACCTGCGGCGCAGGACCGCGTTGGGGCTCTCACGCCGCGTGACAGTGGGGTACTTGAGTGCCAGCCGGGTCCGGCGGATCGACTCCTCTGCCTCGTCGTAGAGTGCCTCGCCCCGGCGCTCGCGGTTCTCGAGCGACAGGTCGACCGCATGGAAGTGCAGGTCGAGCGGCAGCAGCGCAGCGACCTCGTGTACCGACTCGCGGAGCTCCGGTCCGATGCCGTCTCCCCAGAGCTCCGTGATCTCGATCGTCCGTTCCTCGGCCATCGTCCCTCCCCGGTTCCGCCCGCGCCCCCGCTCCGCTCGCTCGCGGGGGACCAGGGTCGTATCGGTCGCACCGGGGGGAGACCCGAGCCCGGGAATCAGCCGCCGATGTCGTCGATCTCCTCCGCGACCCCGTCGATGGCGCGGTGGGCGGTGTTGCCCACGAAGGGCGCCGCCGAGCTGACCGCGCCCACCACGCGCAGGGGCACCGTGATCGCCTTGGTAGCGTAGCAGCCGGAGCTGGAGAGCATCAGGATCGCTGCGATCGAAGTCAGGACTCGTCGTGTCATGCAGCTCCCATCGGCGCCAGCGCCGCCATTCCTGAGTGCCCGAGCCGGGTGCCCGAGTGCCGTTCCCGGGTGCCCGGGCGGGAACGGGAGTGCGGAGCGGCTGTGCTGCGCGCTCCCGCGCCAGGCGGAGCTCCGGCCGGCGGGGATCCGCAGGTTTGACCCGCGCGCCTCCGATAGGTCGGGCGAGGCTCTGCGGGAGGAAGCTGCATGTGGGGATGGATCGCCCTGGGAGTCCTGGGGAGCGTCGCGGTCTGGATGGCCGGGATCTACAACCGGCTCGTCCGGCTGCGCAACCGGCTTCACAACGGCTTCGCGCAGATCGACGTCCAGCTCAAGCGTCGCTACGACCTGATCCCCAACCTGGTCGAGGTCGCCCGACGCTACATGGAGCACGAGCGCGAGACGCTCGAAGCCGTGACCCGGGCTCGCAACGAGGCTCGGCTGGGTCTCTCCGCGGCATCGGGCGATCCCTCGGACCCCTTGGCCATCCGACAGCTGGGGC
>JBHHYV010000216.1:0-2870 GCA_046757685.1 Myxococcota bacterium | reverse complement strand
GAAGGATTATCGGGACGTCCCGTTTCCGGTCTGCTCGGTTTGCTGTTCGACATCATCGGCGAGGGAAGTCTGAAGGAGTCGCGGATCGCGATTTCCAAAGACGGGCTGCAGATTCTCCGAGGGCGATCCCAGAAGATCTTCTCGCTGAGGTTGACGGCGACCATCTATCCGGATGGGCGGAGCATCAAAGGCATCCCCGAAGATCGTCCCGACCTCAGGGAGATCGAAACGCGACTCAAAGTCCCGTTGAAGATCGAGTACCTGCCATATGAGTGCGGCGAGGGTCAGCCCGTCGTTCTAATCGCAGAGGGAACCCTGAAGGTATCGGGCTGACAATTAACGAAGGCCACCATCTTCTGGACGGCCCCTACTGCGAGGTCAGCGGCCGTGGTAGCTATAGCAGAAGCAGCTTTGCCATGCGTTCCATGCAGGTGTCAACACCGGTTAAGAAGTTGACACATCCAACGGGTTAGAATTTGACACTCGCTGCGTGATCCTTCCTACGGTGGCATTGCTCGTTTCCTCCTATCATGAGACGGTTGCAGGTTCGGTCCCGGCCTGGCGGCGGTGGCGCAGCCGGTAGCTCTCGCCGCGGATGTTGATGGTGGTCGCGTGGTGGAGCAGCCGGTCGAGGAGCGCAGTGGCGAGCACGGCGTCGGGGAAGATCTCGTCCCACTGCCCGTAGCTCTTGTTGCTGGTCAGGATGATCGAGCGCTGTGCCTCGTAGCGCTTGCTCACGACCTCGAAGAGGAAGGTGGCGTCGGCCTTCTCCAGCGGCAGGTAGCCCACCTCGTCGAGGATGAAGAGATCGGCCCGGGTGGTGACGCGGAGCAGCATCTCGAGGCGATTCTTCTCGCGGGCGACCCGGGACTTGGTCACCAGGTCGTGGAGCGAGAGGAAATAGGCGCGGTGGCCCCGCTCGATGGCCTTGAGCGTCAGGGCGATGGCCAGGTGCGACTTGCCGACGCCGCACGGCCCCAGGAACAGGACGTTCTCACCCTGGTGCAGGAAGCGCAGCGTCGCCAGCTCTTCGATCACGTCTTTCGGCACCTGGGGTTGCAGCTCGTAATCGAAGCTCTCGAGCGTCTTGGGGGCCGGGATCCCGGAAAGCTTCAGATTGGTCTGGACTCTTCGCTCGAAGCGAGCCGAGAGCTCGCGACCCAGCAGATCGTCCAGGACCTCCACCGGCAGCCGCTCCTCCTTCTGCCCGCGCTCCAGCACCAGGTCGAGGGAGGTCAGGGCGGACTCCATCCGCAGTTGCTCCAACTGATCCCGGACGCGCTCGTAGCTGACGGCCGCACTCATGGCGCGCACTCCGCGACGACACGTTCGTAGACCTCGAGCGGCCGGACCTCTACCGCCGGAGCACTGTGCTGGATTCGATCCAGCAGAAGCATCTCCTCAGCACTCGCCCGCTGGAGGAAGTGCGGCTGAGCGCCCCGCCGGCGACGGGTCCTGAGGCCATTGCCGCGCGTCAGACGCCGGATAGCCTCGGCGTGCTCGGGGAGCGTCACCCGACCGCTACCCCGCGGACGTCTCCGGTGGCGGGCCACGAGCTCTTCTCCCAGGTAGACGAAGAAAGCGTCTCCCACATTCTCCCCCTCAGCGCGTACGGTGACACTGCGGCCCACCGCCCGGGGATCGACACTGTACGCGACTCCGTGGTAGCTGATGTGGCAGTCCGAGGGCACCTGGCGAATCTCCAGCGGCCGCACGTCATAGACGGGCACGGCTGAGAAGCGCCGCAGGTCCGGAAGCTCCCGAGCGTGCCGATCGACCGGCCGCTCCCTCGTCGTGCCGTGGGTCCGCACGTTGGCCACCGTGTCGAGCCACACCTCGAGCTGCCGGTTCAGATCCTCGAGATCGCTGAAGCTCCGACCCTCGAGGAACGACGTTTTGATGTAGCCCACTCCCCGCTCCACCTTACCTTTGACCCGCGGCCAGTAGGGTGGGCTGGCCACCGGGAGAAAGCCGTGATGCTCGGCAAAATCCAGGAACTGCTTGTTCCAGCGCACCAGACCCGTCGTGACGTCGTGCTGCTCCACCGCCTGCTTCATGTTGTCCACCAGGATCTCGCGCGGGATTCCCAGCGCTTCGAAGGCTCGGGTCAGGCATGTGAGCAGGACTGGCAGCTTCGAGGATGTGGTGAAGCGAGCGTACATCATCCGGCTATAGCCCAACACCATCACGAACACGTAGAGCTTCTTCCGCTCGCCGGCCACCGTGATCGTGCCGCACTCGCCCCAGTCGATCTGCGCTTGCTGCCCGGGCAGCGTCTCGAAACGCTCGGTCACCCGGCGGGTGAACTCTTCTTTGAGCGGCCGCACCAACTCCCGCAGAATCGTCAGCCCTCCCCTGTAGCCCAGCTTCCTCAGCTCACCGAAGAGCACGGTGGCGGGGAGATCAAACTTTTCCAGCCGCGCCCAAACGTACTTCCTGAATGGATCGAGCTTCGAGCCCCGCTTTGCCCTCGGCTTGGGAAACGGCCCGCTCCGCTTGAGGTGGTTGTGCACCGTCTGGCGACTGATACCGAATCGCCTGGCGATCGCCGCCTTCGGAACTCCCTCCCGAGCAAGGAACTTGATCTGCATCGACACCTCCCGCATCATCATCCCTGGAAGCCCTCCGGTGTCTGGGGTCGTCTTCTTGCCGTTGACGCCCCAATCTAGATGCTGCGAGGGCTTCCCTCATCTGAGGCCTCTGACCGACCTCACCTCTGAACGGAAGTGTCAAATTCTAAACCGTTGATTCTGTCAAAGATAAAACCGAGGTTGAGAGCAGCAACCTCTCCGGTTCCAGCCAATTACGACTGTGCCGAGCCTAAAGAGGTTGATGCCAAACGGTACAGCGTGGGCTTGAATAGAGCTATT
>JBHHYV010000215.1:0-2944 GCA_046757685.1 Myxococcota bacterium | reverse complement strand
AGGCCACGATGCTGACGCGAGGAGCCGGCACGGTTCAGTTGCGCGAGGTCCGGCTGCGAGGGCCGTGGAGCCTGGGAACGATCATCGCGCGCTCTCCACGCTCAGGACTCGGCTGGGAGGGGCAGATCCGAGCCCGAGCTCCTCACACCCGTGGGAGTCGAAGGGGGCCACTTCCGCTGGCGTCGCGTGACGCGGCGTTCCAGATACACGCGGCGGGCGTTGTCGAGACCGGGGAACTCCGCCTCCAGGTCGAGGGTGCGGTCGTAGATCTGGCGCATCACCGCAGGCCAGCAATCGCGACGGGCGTCGCTGATTCGGCCCCCGTCGCTGCGGGTACGGACCTCGCTGGTCACGCGGGGAACGCGGACCGGGTCGCGATGGCGCAACAGACGCAGCCAGAGATCCCAGTCCTCGAGTACCGGAAGGGACTCGTCGAAGCCGCCGACCTCGGTGACACGGTCCCGTCGGCACAGGAAGCTCTGGACGGGGCGGAAGTTGTCGATGCCCAGGGCGAGCCGGTCGAACTCCTGGCTCCAGGCCAGCCGGAGACCGCGAGTTCGAGGGAGGGGAAGATCGGGGTCCTCGCCGACCTGCCGCGAGTCGGCGAATGCGACCTCGGCACCCTGGCGGAGGGACGGAAGGAGCGCAGAGAGGTGGGAGGGGAGCACTCGGTCGTCGTCGTCGAGAAAGCTCACGAAGGGCGCTCTCGCCGCGCGCAGGCCACTGTTGCGCGCCGCGGAAAGGCCGCGCGATTCGGGGTGCTGCACGAAGGTCAGGCGACCGGGCGCGCTCAGCTCCGGTCCGAGGAGGCCCAGGAGGGGGGCGGGATCCTCGCCCCCGTCGTTGACGACGATGACCTCGAAGTTGCGGAACGTCTGCATCTCGAGGCTCGAGAGCGCACGCCACAGAAGGGCGGGACGGTCGAGGGTGGGGACGATCACGCTGATCTCGGGCAGCCGGTTGCGGCCGTCTCCGGGGTCCAGGAGCGGGGCGGCACTCGGACCAGACGCGATCAGATCCAGGCCCATTCCGCGATCGAGGCCGTGACCGAGCCCGTGTGCGTAGGCGGCGAGACGAGTGGCCGCCAGGCCCCGGCCCCGTCGAAGCAGGGCGTCCGCCAGGCGCAAGAGGCACCCAAGGTAGGCTCCCTGTCCGGGTCGCCTGAGCTCCGGGAAAAGGTCCTCGACCGAGAGCGCGTGCAGGGCCTCGCAGCTGAAGCGCTCCAGATCCGGCTCCGGCCAGGTCCCGGAACCCTCGGAGGCACAGATCGCCTCGGATGAACGCTCGAGGTTCCCACTCATCGCCAGCCGAAGCGCCGCGCGCACGCGCTCCAGAGCCGGGGTGGGACCTCCCCGGAGCCCGCAGGCACGAGCGAGATCGGCTCTCGCCACGATACAGCCGAGATGATCCGGGTCCAGGAGCAGGCTCAGCAGGGACGAGTCGGCTTCGCGCTGCTCACGAAGGTCGCAGACCGCCACGAGCGTAGGGTCGTCCGCCAGCCGACCGCACGCGCGCTCCAACGCCAGAGGACTGGGTTCCTGGCCTGGAGGCTCCAGCCGTAGCGTCTCCAGGGTCCGTTCCGGTCTCTCTTGCCGCCTCGATCGCGGATCGCGGATCCCGTCGGTGCTTCCGGGGGCAGCCGCCATGCTTCAGCAATCGGCAACACGCCAGCCAGCTTGAGGCGCTGCGGGCGAAAAGCAGGCGGGTCCCGATCGCCGACGACTGGGGCCGGGCTTGCGGGAATCGCGAGCGCTCTCCCGGTCGGACCTGGCGTGGCTAGCGATTCAGGTCGATGTAGTGCGCCGAGCCGTTTCGCTGGATCCGGAGCACCAGCGACTCGCCTCCGCCCTCGAGCTGTGCCCGCAACGCCTCCGGGCTCTCGACGGGGGAGCGCTCGATCTCGACGACCACGTCTCCGGAGCGAAGACCCGCCCGGGCGGCGGGAGAGCCAGGCTCCACCTGGGTGACGAGCGCTCCCTGCTCGGCGCTCCCCTCTTCGCGCGGTCCGACCTCGAATCCCCAGTCGCGCAGCGCATGCTCGGACTCCCGATTCGAGCTCTCCGGCCGCTGGCTCGCGACCTTGATCGCGTCCTCGCGCATGCGGTCCAGGTGGGCGGTCAGCGCGCGACGCTTGCCGTCGCGCACGATGACGAGGGGCACCTCGGCGTCCGGGCGGGTCGCGGCGACGCGTCTCGGAAGGTCGTGGTAGCTGGCGATCGGGTGGCCGCCGAACTCGACGATCACGTCGCCCGGCTCGATTCCCGCGCGCTGCGCCGGGCTCTCGTCGAAGACCTGGGCGACCAGGGCCCCGCGCGCCTGGTCCAGGTGAAAGGACTGCGCGAAGGCCGGCCGGACCTCCTGGATCTGGACGCCGAGCCAGCCCCGGGTCACGTGACCCGACGCGCGCAGCTGCGGGAGCAGCTCCTTGGCCAGGTTGATCGGGATCGAGAAGCCGATGCCTTCGGCCTCGGCCCGGATCGCGGTGTTGATGCCGATCACGCGCCCGCTCGCATCGAAGAGCGGCCCGCCCGAGTTGCCCGGGTTGATGCTCGCGTCCGTCTGCAGGAAGTCGTCGTAGCGAGAGTCCGGCGTCACGTGGTGGCGGCCCTTGGCCGAGAGCACCCCGACGGTGACCGTGTGCTCGAGCCCGAAGGGAGTGCCGATCGCCAGCACCCAGTCGCCGACGCGGATCTGGTCGGAGTCCCCGAGCGGGGCGACGGCGAGCGGCTCGGGCGCATCGACCTTGACCAGGGCGATGTCGGTCTTCGGATCGCGGCCGACGACCGATCCGGGTCGCACGGATCCGTCGGTGAAGTGGACCTCGATCCGGGTCGCGTCCTCGATCACGTGGTCGTTGGTGACGATGAACCCGTCCGGCGAGATGACGAATCCCGACCCGGTCGACTCCTCCGGCCGCCGGTGCGCGGGGCCCCGCTCCAGGAAC
>JBHHYV010000214.1:0-2965 GCA_046757685.1 Myxococcota bacterium | reverse complement strand
CTGGTCCATCCAGGTGGTCTACGAGAGGGACGGCGAGGTCGTGGTCGCGAGCGCGATCGACGCCCTGGGCTGGCGGCGACCGGTCGCCGCCTGGAGCCTCGGGGCGGCGATCTTCGCCCTCGGGGTGCCCTCGGCCCTCGACATCCGCGTCCTGGACTGGACCGATCGTCTGGCCGGGACCCTCTTCCTGGTCTTCGGCGGGCTGATGCTCTCGCTGGTGGTGGGCTGGGGGGTCCGGGACCCCTTCCGGCTCGTGCGACCGGGAGCCGAGCGCGTCGGCTGGTTCGGACTCTGGGTGTGGCTGCTGCGGATTCCCGTCCCGCTGACGCTCGGCTACGTGCTGATCCGGAGCCTGGCGAGGCTCGCGGGCTGAGGCTCAGCCCGCTTCCGACGGGGACGGCTCGCCCGCACGCAGCGGCATGGGCTTGCCGAAGAGCCAGCCCTGGCCGAAGGGGATCCCGAGGTCGCGGAGCGTGTGCAGCTCCTCGAGCGTGTCGAGACCCTCGCCGATGATCTTCGCCCCGATCTGGTCGGCGATCATCTGGAAGCCACTCAGGATCGCGCGACGCGCGGGATCGCCATCGATTCCCGCCACGAACGCCCGGTCGACCTTCACGAACTCGGGGGCGAGCTCGAGCACGGACTGGAACGAGGCGTAGCCCGAGCCGGTATCGTCGAGCGCGAACTGGAAGCCGAGCTTCCCGTAGTCGTCGCGGGCCTGCCGGAAGCTCGCGAAGTTCTCGATCGACTCCTGCTCACTGATCTCGAAGACCACGTCACGGGGCTCGAGGCCCGAGCGCTCCAGCGTGAGGCACAGCGCCGAGGGCTGGAAGCTCGGGTCGTGAAAGGCGCTCGGGCGGATGTTCACGAAGAGCTTGGTGCCCGCCGGGAAGTCGAGCGCACCCTCGAGGGCGCGCTGCCGGCAGAGGCAGTCGAGGTCGAACACCAGGTCGGTCTTCTCGGCCAGCTCGAACATGGCGAGCGGCGAGGCGAGCGGGGTTCCCACCGGCCCTCGCGCCAGGGCCTCGTAGCCGAAGGCGGTGAGGGACTCGGCGACGACGATCGGCTCGTAGACCGTCCGCACCCGCCCGTTCAGGATCAGGTTGACGAGGGCGCGCTTGCGGGCGCGGGTCGCGCGCAACACGTTCAGCTCGGCATCGGCGCGCGCCTCCTCGAGCGCCTTGCGAATCTGGGTCACCTCGTTGAAGCGCGGGTTGCGAAGCGCCACCGACAGACCGGTCGGCATCTCCGCCCGCTCGCGCAGGTAGGGATAGAAGATCTGGTTCGCATGCCGACGGATCTGCGAAGCGACGCGGCGGGCCAGGGGAGCCATCTGCGAGCGCAGGAAGTCGCCCGCATCGCGGGAGCGAAAGATCAGGACGACGATCTCGTTGCGGCCCGGATCCCCGCAGAGCAGGATGTCCCGGGGCCGGAGAGCATCGGCACAGGCGTCGCGCGTGACCGAGGCGAGCCGCTCGAAGACGCGTTCCTGGGCGCCAGCGCCGTGAGACGTCTCGAGTGCGCGCAGCGCCCTCCCGTCGATCAGCAGCAGCCCCACTCCTCCGGCCTCCGAGAAGCGTTCCGCGATCAGCGGAAGGGTCGCCCCCAGCATGGGCAGGACCGAGACGGGCGCGCGCTCGCGCTCCGTGGGAAACGTGAAGCCGCTCACGCCCCCGCCATCGGCGCGGCTCGCGGGGGGGTTTAGGCTCGGCGTCCCGGGAGGCTGCGCTATGGTTCCGGCCCTGGTGCCGCACTCCGGGACCATTCGCCCCAGGAGAAGAGAGAGGGAGTCTCCATGAGCCAGCTCACCGAGGCCCGGGTCCTGGACGCCCTTCGGCCGATCCAGGATCCCGACTTCAATCGCTCGATCGTCGATCTGGGCTTCGTGCAGCAGATCCGGATCAGCCCCGAGGGAGACGTCTCGTTCCGGATCCAGCTGACCACGCCGGCGTGCCCTGTCAAAGAGCAGTTCCAGGAGGCGGCTCGCGAAGCGGTCGCGCGCCTGCCCGGTGTGCGCTCGGTCGAGGTCGAGATGACCTCGAACACCCGCTCGGCCGAGCGCTCGCGCGCCACCGACATCCTCTCCGGAGTCCGCAACGTCGTAGCGGTCGCCAGCGGCAAGGGAGGCGTCGGCAAATCGACCGTCGCGGTCAACCTGGCGCTGGCGCTCTCGCGCTCGGGCGCCGAGGTGGGGCTGCTCGATGCCGACATCTACGGGCCGTCGATTCCCCTGATGCTCAATGTTCATGGCCGTCCCCAGGTGACGCAGGAGCGCAAGATCATCCCGCTCGAGAGCAAGGGGCTCCGGCTGATGTCGATCGGGTTCCTGGCGGGCGACGACGCTCCCGTGATCTGGCGAGGGCCGATGGTCCACGGTGTCATGCGCCAGTTCCTGGGGGATGTCGCCTGGGGAGACCTCGACTACCTGGTGATCGATCTGCCGCCGGGAACCGGCGATGCGGTCCTCACGCTGTGCCAGGAGGCGCCCCTCGGAGGCGCCGTGATCGTCACGACGCCACAGGAGGTCGCGCTGATCGACGCGCGCAAGGGCCTGCACATGTTCGAGCGCGTCAAGGTCCCCGTCCTGGGAATCGTCGAGAACATGAGCGGCTTCGTATGCCCGGGCTGCGGGGAGCGGCACGACATCTTCGGGTCGGGGGGTGGCGAGCGCGCGGCCCGCGAGCTGGGAGTGGACCTGCTGGCGCAGGTCCCGCTCCAACCCGACGTGGTGCGCGCCGGGGACTCCGGCTCGCCGACCGTCGAGAGCGCTCCGGAGAGCCCCGCGGGCGAGGCTTTTCGGTCGCTCGCAGGCGAGGTCGCCCGGCGGCTTTCCCGGCTCGCGGCCGAGAAGCCCGCGGTCCTGGGCACGGCCATCGAGTGGGTGAACACGCCCTGAGCGCGGCGGGCTGCCTAGGGCTGCCGGGGGATCGTCCCCGGGGCCGCAGCCCGATCGAGCTCCAGCCAG
>JBHHYV010000213.1:0-2996 GCA_046757685.1 Myxococcota bacterium | reverse complement strand
TGTCACTTCTCACGGGGATGACCCACGATTTCTCGTGGGCATGACCCAGGCGTCCCGGGCCGAGTGGATGCAGTAGCACGATCCTTGGTCTGGGTCAGCCAAGCCTCCTCGTGCGGCGGGATCGGCGCGAGGGACGACTCGCCGGAGCGGCCTCCCGCTCCCCGGGCCGCTGTCGCTTCCGAAAGCTCTCGCCTTCGATCACGACCTGGTAGGCGTTGTGGGCGAGCCGATCGAGGGCGCTCTGCGCCAGGATCGGGTCGTCGAAGAGCGGGATCCACTCCTCGATGGCCCGGTTGCTGGTGACGATCGTGGAGGCCCGCCGGTGGCGCTCGAGGATGACCTCGTACAGATCGCTCGACTGCTGGGCCGTGAGTCGGCGCAGGCCGAAGTCGTCGAGGACGAGCAGATCCGGGGCGAGCAGTCGTCGGAAGGCCTTCTCCGTCGAGTGATCGGCGCGCGACTGGTGGAGCCACTGGAACATGCGATCGGCTCGGAGGAAGAGCACGTCGTGTCCGGCGCGGCAGGCGGCGTGGCCGAGGGCGCCGGCGAGGAAGGTCTTCCCGACGCCGACGGGGCCGAGGAAGATGACGTCCTCCTGGCGCTCGAGGAAGCCGAGGGAGAAGAGCTCCTTGACGCGATCGCGGTCGAAGGTGACCGGGGCGTCCCAGTCGAAGCCCTCGAGGGTCTGCTCCTCTTCGAAGCCGGCGCGGACGAGGCGGAGCGCCAGGTTCTTGTGATCCCGACGATCGACCTCGTCCTGCAGCACGAGCTCGAGGAAGCCGAGCTCAGGGAGCTTCGTCTTCCGGGCGTAGGCGATGCGATCGGGGAGCGTCGCCAGGATGCCCGAGAGCTTCAGGCGTTTGAGGATTGTCTTGAGCGGTGGGTTGATCTCGATCGACATGGGTCGGGTCCTCCTTCGTGTGGTGGAAGTGATCGGCGGGGCGCAGGAAGCGGGTCGGGAGCAGGACGAGCTGTCCCGGGACCTCGGAGTCGCCGAACGGCTCGAGGCCGTTGATGACGATGTGCTCGAGGCGCTTGACGTTGACGAGGTCGAAGGCGAGCGCGCGGCGGCAGCCGGCGTCCACGCGCGCGAAGCCGTACTTGTGACCGAGACGCAGGAGCTTCTGCGCCTGGCGCAGCTTCGCCCACGGGAAGGTCCCGGCGAGGAGCTTCTCGGCGAAGCGGCCGACGTGCTCCCCGTGACGCCGCGCCTCACGGATCACGCGCTCGGGGTCGCGCATGGCGTAGGGCGCGCGCTCGGGCGGGTAGTCCCCGTAGTCGGTGGAGCGGCAGCCCTCGGCGACGCGCTCGTGGACCTTGACACACTCCCCTTCGACGAAGACCCGGATGAGCTTCGCGTCGCCGCGCACCCAGAGGCGCTTGCCGACGTGCCGGGTGGGCACCGTGTAGAGGGCCTTCTGGAACTGGATGTGGTGATCGGGGTGGACCTTGCAGCGGGCCCAGGTGGGCGGGTCGAAGCGCTCGCGTTCGAGGGGGTGCAGCGCGGGCTTCTCCACGTTCTCGAAGACCGCCAGCGGGCACCGGCGGGTCGTGCCGTGGGTGCGCGTGCCGGCGACCTCGAGGCACCAGCGCACGGCCTCGCGCTGGACGTGGTCGCGGCTCAGCCAGCTCTCGCCGCGGAAGAAGCTCTCGCGGAGGTACTGCACGCCGCGTTCGACGTGGGGCTTGCCCTTCGGGTGGCGGGGCACGGCGGCATCGATCACGAAGCCGCGGTGACGGGCGTACTCGGCGAAGGTGCGCTGGAAGATCGGGTCGTAGCGGTCGGCCTTCGTGACCGCCGCCTTGAGATTGTCGAGGACGACCCGGGCGGGGACCCCGCCGAAGAAGGCGAAGGCGTCCTCGAGACCCTCGATCAGGTCGGGAAGCGTCTGGGAGTGCGTGACGTGGACGTACTGGTGCCGGCTGTGCACCAGGGTCACGATCAGTGCGTGGAGCACGCGCCGGCGCCCGGCCTCGGGATCCCACACGGGGCCGAGCCGTCCGAAGTCGACCTCGGCGAGCTCGCCCGGGGCGACCTCGGCCACGCGGACGGTCAGACGGCGCCGGTCCTGGAAGCCACAGTGCTGGGTCGCGAAGCGGTGCAGCGAGCTGTAGGGGACACGGATCCCCTCGCGCTCGAGCAGGACGTGAACCTTGGTGAGCCGGAGCCCCCGACCCCCGTCGTCCGGGCACAGCCACGCCTCGATCCGCGCCCGCTGCGGGCGGAGCTGGGCCTCGCTCTCTCCCGGCTCGGGCGCCCCCCGCACCGGCCTCAGCCGCTGCACCACGGCCTGGGCCAGCGCCTCGTCGGGCTCCTGGGTCCCACCGGGGGCCCAGCCCCGTTTGCGAGCCGTGCGCGTGTAGCGCCGGATCGTCTTGCGCGTGTGCCCCGTGGCCCGGGCAATCGCCACCTGGCTCTCGCCCCGGTGAACCCGGCGGAGCACCTCCAGAATCTCCCACATGCCGACCTCGCGATACGCCATCTGCCTGCGCCTCCTCTGGCGCAGCAAGATGGCCGCAGTCGGCCGCGGGACGGATCTCCCCCCGGGCACTCCCACCGGGGGGTGGGTCATGCCCGTGAGAAAACCCCGCTCAGACCTGGGTCATGCTCGTGAGAATAGGTGGGTCATGCTCGTGGGAAATGACACTATCCAAGGTACGGTACGGTGGAATACTTCCCGAAGACCCAGACTCGCGGGACTATGGCGGTCCCTAACGGCCGATCTTCTTCCGTCGTCGAAGCCTTTCTCTCAGTGCTTCGGACTGTTTCTTGGCGGCAGCCCGTTGATCCTCGGTCCAGTCTGCAAGGCGAGGGGTGTTGAGCGGCGGATCCCAGCCTTCTGTCGCCACCTGGCCGCGGACAACGGCATTATCCCCGCCGCGGCGCCGGCCACCAGGCGACGCCCTTCGTTTCTCTTCGTCGTACTTCGTACTTCGTCCCTCGTGGGGCCACGGGGGGCCTCGGGGTGCAGCTACCCGGGGGCCATGAGCGTTGA
>JBHHYV010000212.1:0-3035 GCA_046757685.1 Myxococcota bacterium | reverse complement strand
GATGTGTGTCGTGCCGTCTCGCCAGGCGTGGCGCAGCCGGTAGCAGAGATTGCCGTCGGGTAGACCCGAGAGTCGATCCGTCGCGATTGGGGGTCTCGCCACGTAGCGGCAGAGTCGCTCGAGGCGGGCGCGATCGCGGGCGGGAACGCAGACCCCCGCGTGAAGGCTGAGCCCCGCCACCTGAACGCAGAGCGGCGCTGGAGACTGCTCGAGTAGGTGCGGCTCGATCCGGTCGCCAAGGCGGCGCACGCGCCGGCCGGCGCGTACGCCCGTGGCAGAGCGACCCTGTACGGAGGCGGCGGCGAGCTCAGCGAGTCGTGGCGCCTGGTGGGAGAGGGGGTCGGCCTCTACGGGCTCCGCATCGACCAAGCCCCGGCGCGTGAGTAGCCGCGCGATGCCGCGGGCCGTGCGGATCGCGACGCGCTCGATCTCGGCGCGGTCCGGGGGCGGAAGCGGTAAGAAGCGAGCGCTTCCACCTTCGTGCGACGCCAGGTACACGCCGTCGATCACAAGCGTATGGAAGTGGATGTTCAGGTTCAGGGCGTCTCCGAATCGTTGAATGAAGGTGACGGCACCGCACTGCACATGGCGGCCTCGCTCCCGGGTGTGCGAGCGTACGCGCCGCCGGTGCGATCCGAATAGGGCCCGCACGAATACGCCGAGCACGGCGCTCGCGAGCTCCCGGTCGTAGGCGAGTCGGTAGCGCAGGGCGAAGGGGAGCGAGAGTACCCACTGGCGCACCGGAGCCTCGGGCAGCACCCGGTCCACCAGTCGTGCGGCGGTGTCGGCCATGCGCCGGCCTCCGCAGGAAGGGCAGAAGCCCCGTCCCTTGCACGAGCTATCGCGAGCTCGCGATAGCTCGTGTTATCCGGAGCTGACGACTATCCGGAGTCGGGGGGAGGAGGGAATCGCAAGGTAGGGCGAACGGCACGTTTGGACGGGCCAGGGTGCTCGAGGCCACTGGCCCTCTTCAGATAGTTTCCTCCCTCGGGCAATGACGCCCCGAGGGAGAAGAAGCGATGCATCGATCCAGCAAGGTGATTCGCGGACTTTCGACCATCCGGTCGTCAGCCTTCCAAAGCCACGTCGACGAGTACGAGCGGGAGCTTTTGCGGTCCGGCTACAACGGGAAGGTCGTCCGTTTCCACCTCCACGCCGTCGCCCACTTCGGCATCTGGCTCGAGTGCCAGGGTCGCGATCTCGGGCAGATCGACGAAGAGACACTCCGGTCGTTCGAGCGCCACCGGTCGACCTGCTCATGCCCCGGCCCTCCGCGGAATCGTGCCCGACAGGTCCTCTCGTGCCTCCGCCGATTCCTCCGGTTTCTCCGGACGCGCGGAGCCGTGCAGAGCGAGAAGGTCCCTCCCCAGCGGATCCGGTTGGTCGACGATTTCCTCGAGTGGATGAGCGTCCATCGGGGGATCGTCGAGACCACACGGACCTCGTACGGAGTCTACGTCGCAAACCTGGTCCGCGTGCTCGGAGACGATCCGCAGGCGTATACGGCTCGCGGTCTGCGCGACTTCGTCGAGACGCAGTACCGGCACTACAGGAGTCCCTCCCTGCGGATGGTCCTGGCCGCAGTTCGCATGTTCCTCCGCTACCTCGCGGTCGAGGGCAGGTGCCGGCCGGGACTCGAGCATGCGCTGACGCCGCTCGCAAACTGGTCACAGCAATCGCTTCCACGAGGTCTGGCCCCTGAGGAGATCCAAAGGGTGCTCGCCGCGTGTCCACCGGCTCCACGAGGCCTTCGGGATCGAGCCGCCCTGCTGCTCCTGATCCGCCTCGGGCTCCGTGCCGGTGACGTGTCGAAGCTGCGCTTCTCGGATCTCTGCTTCGCGACGGCCACGATCCGGGTGTCGGGGAAGGGACGTCGCGAGGTCCGGCTTCCGCTCCCGCAGGATGTCGGCGATGCCCTGCTGGAGTACCTGAGAGCGGGACGACCACGGATCCAGAGCGAGTTCGTCTTCCTGCGCGCGAACGCCCCCTTTCAGCCGTTCTCCATGCGGCAAGCCGGAAAGGGGATCGGACATATCGCCCGTTCGGCCTTGCACCGAGCCGGGGTGCAGCCGCCGAGACGTGGGTCGCATGTCTTCCGGCACACGGCAGCCTGCCAGATGCTGCGCCAAGGCGTCGACCTCGAAGCCATCGCCGAGGTCCTGCGTCATCGCTCCGTCGAGACCACCGGGATCTACGCCAAGGTGGACCTCGCGCTCCTGGGTCAGATTGCCCAGCCCTGGCCGCAGGGGGCGTCATGCTGAGCGCGGCCGTCGATTCCTACCTCGCCGCTCGCCGGGCCGCTGGATATCAGCTGAACGATCAGGAGGGAATGCTTCGTGACTTCACTCGCTTCGCCAGTGCCCGGGGAGACATCGTTGTCCGCTCTCGAACCGTCCTGGCATGGGTTCGGGCACGGCAGGGCAGCCCTCTGCGAAGCTGCGTCCGATTGCGGACGGTCCGGCACCTGGCTCGCTACCTCCACGCAGAGGACGATCGCCATGAGGTCCCTCCTGCCGAGGCCGTCGGTCGACACCGGCCGCGGAGGAGGCCCCCCTTTCTCTTTACGCCTCCCCAGGTGGCGGCTCTGGTCCGCGAGGCCGGGGGCCTGGGTCCGGAGACCTCACTGCAGCCACGGGTCTACAGCACTCTGTTCGGGCTGCTCGCCTGCACGGGCCTCCGCATCTCCGAGGCACTCGACCTGCGACTCGAGGACGTGACGTCCGAGGGGCTCGTCGTCCGCAACACGAAGTTTGGCAAGAGCCGACTCCTCGCCCTGCACCCGTCCACCCGGAGAGCGCTCGACCACTACCTCGAGCGCCGGGGCCAGGAGGCGGGAGCCTGCCCATTCCTCTTCGTCTCCGTGAAGGGCCGACAGCTTCATGCGACCACGGTCCGCGGTGTCTTCCGCCGCCTCGTCGAATCTCTGGGCATCGCCGCGCCCAACGACGAGCCCCGTCCTCGGCTTCACGACCTCCGGTTCTACTTCGCGAACCAAGTCATGACGAACCTTTCGGACGACCACCGCGGGATCTCTC
>JBHHYV010000211.1:0-3038 GCA_046757685.1 Myxococcota bacterium | reverse complement strand
TGTCAAACTTCGACTGCCTCCCCGGCAGAGCCGGGGGGACTCCCGATGGGGCTAGAGGCGCTCTACGCGACCATCACGCTACAGCAAAAACTCGACCACGCGCTCGCTCCAACCTCTGCGGGGCAGGAGCTTGTGCTCGGCCGCATCCGCATGCAGCACCCAGAGGAGACGAACCGCGAGCACCGCATCCGGCTGATGTCGCGCTGAGTCCCATGGGAGCTCATGCTCGCCGCTTTCGGGTGGGACTCTGCGGAGCGCGGGCCCGCGCCTCCACTCCGCTCCCCGATCAAGCGCGCTTCGGCAGCGAGCGGAGGGCCGCGCAGGCTGCGCCGTAGCCGTTGTCGATGTTGACGACTACGACGCCGGGCGCACAGCTGGTGAGTGCACTCCTGAGCGCCGTCTCGCCGCCCGCTGCCACCCCATAGCCTGTCGAGGTCGGGACCGAGACGACGAGGCCGGGCACGAGCCCCGCCACCACGCTCGAGAGTGCGCCGTCCATCCCGGAAACCGCGATCACGACGGGCAGCTTGCGGATCTCGTCAATGCGCTCGAGCAGCCTCCAGAGCCCGGCGACGCCGACGTCGCTTACCTCGAGGCTCGGCTCGCCGTAGTAGCCGAGCGTCCGAACGGCCTCGCGCGCGGTGGGGGCATCCGACGTACCCGCCGTGAGCACGGCGATCCGGGCCTCCTCGCGCAGCGGTGCGGGTCGGCCGAAGTAGCCGGTCCGCGACTCTGCCTCGTAGTCGATGAGAGCGCGAAGGCCGTCCGGAAGAGCTGCCATCTGCTCAGCCAGAAGTCGCGTCAGCAGCAGGGTCGCCCCCGCTTCGTCCGCGCGCTCCAGGATCGCCGCGAGCTGCCGGACCGACTTCGGCTGGCACAGGATCGCCTCGTCGAAGCCGAGCCGCTCCCGCCGACGGAGATCCAGGTTCAGGTCGCGGCGACTCACCGCTCGCCACTCCGCAGAAAGGCGCTCCCCATTCGATAGGGAGCCAGGCGCACGCTGAGCTCGAAGCCGGCTGCCCGCCAGATCCCGGTCACCGCCTCCCGCAGCCGCTCGCTTGGATCGGGGCCGAGACGCTCGAGCGTCTCGGCGTCGAGCTCCACCACCACGCCCCCGCGTCTCACGCGGCAGCGCACAGTCTTTGGGCAGAGCCGCTCGCCCACCCAGAGCTCCACGCGGTTCACCACAGAGAGCACGTTGGCGCGGATGCGGATCCCGGTCTCGATCCGGCTCGACAGGCAGGGCGCGGCCGGTAGCTCTGCCAGGTCGACGAGCTCGAGCGCCCGCGCGATGCCGCGCACTGAGTCCTTGTCGATGGCGGCATCCACGTACGGATGCCGGACTGCGCCGGCGCGCGCGGCCTCGAGACCAGGCCGATGATCGGCCAGATCGTCCAGGTTGGTCCCGGAGACCACAACGGCGTCGGTCCTCGGCGCGATCGTCCGGTAGAGTCCGCGCTTGCAGTAAAAGCAGCGGTTGGCGGGATTGCGCAGGTAGTCCGGATCGACGAACTCCCCCGCGTCGACGTATTCCAGGCGCCAGCCCTCGCGTCGCGCCCAGCGCCCGACCCGCTCGGTCGCCTCCGGCGGTACGGCGGGCGAGACGGCGTGGTACATCTCGGCATCGGTCCCGAGCGTGCGCGCGGCCACGACTGCCAGCGTAGTGCTGTCGACGCCCCCGCTGACGGCGACGGCGACGCGACCCAGCTCGCGCAGCTCGCGACGAAGGGCCTCGAGCTGGGCGACTACCGCGTCAGACATCGCGGTCCCGCAGCGGCGCCGCCTCGGCCTCGCGACGCAGGCGCTGACGCTCGGCGAACCCGCCCGCGTCTGCCACGTCGTCGACGTCCGCCTTGCGGGTGACGACTCCCGAGGGGCGCTGTGCCGACTTGACCCGGACGCTCCCCTCGCACCCCCGGTAGCTCTCGCTGCTGCGCTCGAGCACGGCGCGCCGCTCGGTGTGCCAGCGCAGGCCCAGCGTCGTCGTCTCGCTGAAGCACGCGCGAGCCACGGCATCCACGCTGTCGGGTGCCGCGAGTACCTGCACTTGCGCCACCAGACGTCCCTTCTTACCGAGGGCAGGGACCTGCAGCACGTCCTGCACGCCTCGAAGTGAGCGTAGATGGTCGAGCCCGATCGCGAGGTCCTCGGCTGGCTGGTCATCGACCTCGAATCGCAGCACGGCGATCTGGTCCCCCGACAGGCTCGGCACCAACGGCTCGAGTGCCAACACTCGCAGCACGTTGCTCCTACCCGGGAGCCGTCTCGTTCCGAACCCCGTCCCGGAGCGCCCCAGCCGCGCGGGCTGGCTCGAGTGGCCGTATTCGGGAGTCAGGTGTCGGAGGATCGCGGCACCGGTCGGCGTAACGCGCTCTCCGGGGAGGCCATCGTCGTGCAGGACGAAGCCCCGCAGCAGACGCACAGTCGCGGGAGCGGGGACCGGAAGCTCCCCGTGAGAGCTTTCGACGAAGCCGGAGCCGATCGGCAGCGAGGCGACCGACCAGCCACTCGCGCCGAGCGCGTCGATCAGGAAAGCTGCGGCCACCACGTCCACGATCGAGTCCCAGGCTCCCACCTCATGGAATGTGACCTCGTCCGACGGGAGGCCGTGCACCCCTCCCTCCGCCTCAGCGAGCAGCTCGAAGATCTCGATCGCGCGCGCGCGCGGTGCGGCAGCGAGCGCCGAACCGCAAATCAGCTTCCGGATCTCGGCGAAGCGCCGGTGCGGATGCCCCGACGCCTCGGCGTCCTGCACGCGAAAGCGCGTCCCCGCGAGCGCATGATCCCTGTGGGGCAACACGTCGAGCACCAAGCGCTCGGGCAGTTGCACGGCACCCACCGCCTCCCGCAGGCCTTCCTCCAGCTCGGGCCAGGCATCGAGGATCGCGGCGACGAACATGTCTCCCGCTACACCGCCAACAGGGTCGAGGTGGATCCTCACCCGAACAGTATACCCGGGCGCATCCAAGAGCTACCACTCCATTGGGATACGCAAGCAAGTACTCCCCACCGCCTCCCCGTCGGCCGTTCGATGTTGC
>JBHHYV010000210.1:0-3076 GCA_046757685.1 Myxococcota bacterium | reverse complement strand
TTGAACTAAACCGCTTCGCGGTAAGACTCCCGGCCGCACGATCTCCCCGTTGAACAAACCTGTCCTTGTATGAGGGGACGGTTCTCGTCGCCGCTCTTGCGGTGCCTCGTCCCGGCGCGCGCGAGTCAGCTCTGGGAAGCAGACTCCTTCGTGAGGCAGGATGTGGTTGGAAACGATCCACATCTACTTCACGAAAGGAGTCTGAAAATGACAGCGTTGCGAAAGAGGATGACCGATGATCTGAGGATCCGCAACTACGCGACCCGGACGATCGAGACGTATATCGGGCGGGTTGCCCGGTTCGCCCAGCATTTCGGGCGGTCGCCCGAGCGTCTGGGTCCCGAGCACATCCGATCGTACCAGCTCTTTCTGATCGAGGAGAAGAAGGCGTCTTGGGCAGTGTTCAACCAGACCGTGTGCGCCCTTCGTTTCCTCTACGAGACGACTCTCGGCCGAGCTGACGTCATCCAACACATCCCGTTTCCCAAGCAGCCGCGGAAGCTTCCGGTCGTCTTGAGCGTCGATGAGGTCGAGAGGTTCCTTCAGGCGGTCTCGAATCTCAAACACCGCACGGTGCTCGAGACGATGTACGCCTCGGGCGTCCGGCTCTCCGAGGCGCTGAATCTGCGAGTGGGCGACCTCGACAGCTCGAGGAGCCTGATCCGCGTTGAGCAGGGCAAGGGCCGCAAGGACCGCTACACCCTACTTTCGAGCACGCTTTTGGAGCGGCTTCGAGACTACTGGAAGCGCTGCCGACCCTCCTCCTACCTCTTCCCGGGTCAGCGTGCCGATCAGCCCTTGTCGCCGACCGTGATCCAGAGGGCTTGTCCGATCGCGCGGCTCGAGGCGCGGATCTCCAAGCGCGTCACGACGCACACGATGCGCCATTGTTTCGCGACGCACTTGCTCGAAGCGGGCGTCGACCTTCGAACCATCCAAGTCCTGATGGGCCATGGGAGCTTGAACACCACGGCTCGCTATCTGCACATCGTTAGCGGCGCGGTTCAATCGAGGCGAGGTGCGGTGGACCTTCTTCAAGCGGCCCATGCCAAGGATCCGAGTCGGCCATGAAGCGACATCGGCCCGAAGTGGCCGATGTCGTGCGAAGCCACGGACCCGCGTACCTCCGAGCTCACGGCTCCTCGATTTCCTCAATGCACAAGCGCGTGCTGCGAGATTTGGCTGCCTGTCGCACGGCCGCCTTGGGAGGACACAAGAGCCAATGGGATCGGTGCGGCCATGAGGAGATCGCCTACAACTCGTGTCGCAATCGGCACTGTCCGAAGTGTCAAGCGGCGGGACAGGCCGCCTGGCTCGAAGCTCGGCGCCAGGAGCTCCTCGAGGTGCCCTACTTCCACGTGGTCTTGACGCTCCCCGATCGACTCGGCCCCCTCGCCCTTCAAAACAAACGCCTCGTCTATGGCCTCCTCTTCCGGGCGGCCTCGGAGACCTTGCAAACGATCGCTCGCGACCCCAAGCACCTGGGCGCCGAGATCGGGTTCTTGGCGGTCCTGCACACCTGGGGACAGGCCCTGCACCATCACCCCCATGTCCACTGTGTCGTTCCGGGGGGAGGGATCTCTCTCGATGGTAAGCGCTGGGTGGCGTGCAAGCGGTCTCGGAAGGGGAAGCACTTCTTGCTGCCGGTGCGAGTCCTCTCTCGGCTGTTCCGAGGCAAGCTCCTCGCCTATCTCCGCAAGGCCTTCGACGATGGAAAGCTCGTCTTGCATGGTCGGCTGGCCCAGCTCAGCGATCCGCTGGCCTGGCGGCGCTTCCTCGATGCTTTGGCGGCCACCGATTGGGTCGTCTACGCCAAGCCGCCCTTTGGCGGACCCGGACAGGTGCTCAAGTATCTCGCGCGCTACACGCATCGAGTCGCCATCTCGAACTCGAGACTCGTCTCGATCGAAAACGGACAGGTCACCTTTCGCTGGAAAGACTACCGCCGTGGAAACGAATGGAGGATCATGACGCTCGACGCTCGCGAGCTCCTACGCCGCTTCCTGCTCCACACCTTGCCCAAGGGATTCCAGCGCATCCGCCACTACGGTTTTCTTGCCAATCGGGTGCGCCAGAAGAAGCTGGCTCTGTGTTGTGAGCTCCTCGGATCGAATGCAAGCGACGTTGAGGTCCACGAGGAGAATCGCGACGTGACGGTGCTTCCCGACTTGGCACCCGAAGAGCCCTCACCTCGTTGCCCCGTGTGTCCCGAAGGCCGGATGCGATTCGTAGGCAGGGTCAAGCCGCAGCTCGATTCGACTTGGATCGAGCTCATCGACACCTCGTAGGAGATCGAGCATGCGCACGCAAAACGACCCGCGGCTGGCCCCTCGAGCGGTGGCCTGGGGAACGGTCCGATCCCAGAGGCCCCGCGGGCCCGGCCCGCGCGGTTTCAGACGCCGTTCGCCCCTCCATCAGGCCAGCAATCACCGTGGCCGCGTCCACAAGCCATCCCCGTCACGCGGTCCCTTGCCACGGCCCCCCGCTCCCAAACTATCCAGCGAGCTTCCTGACTGATACAATCTCCATAGGGGACCGCTACGCGGCTCAGTTCAACCGATTGTATCCGAAGTGCTCGAGCACTGCCGTCGCACGCGCCTCCCGGGGGCTGAACGGCATCGTGCCGACGGAGGTCCGCCTCCGAGCACTCCGGATACAATCCTTTGCGTTAGGCGGACGGAGGCCTCCGCAGCGGGCGCTGGGCATACGGACTCGACGGAGGTAGTCTTCTCCTACCATGAGCAAGACGGTCTACATTGAGACGAGCGTTCCGAGCTTCTTCCACGAGGCTCGCTCGGAACCCGAGATGGTTGCGCGCCGTGCATGGACTCGGCAGTGGTGGGTGGTGGCCACCGAGCGGTACGACATGGTCACGAGTCCCGCCGTCATCGATGAGTTGGAGCGCGGGGAGTACCCGAGCAGAGACGACTGCCTGAAGCTGGTCGAACGACTGGAACTTCTGGAGATCACCCCTGCGGTGCTAGACGTCGTCGACACGTACATCTCGCGACACGTCATGCCGGCAGACCCAGCCGGCGATGCTCTTCACCTGGCCCTGGCGTCTGTTCACGGATGC
>JBHHYV010000209.1:0-3184 GCA_046757685.1 Myxococcota bacterium | reverse complement strand
CGGCGACCACGTCTCCGTCAAGCAGCTTGCCGAGGACTTCGCCCGCTACCTCTACCTGCCCAGGCTCCGCGACACAGGCATCCTCCTCGCAGCGATCCGGGACGGTGTCACCCTCCTGACCTGGGAGCAAGACTCGTTCGCCTTCGCGGACAGCTACGACGAGGAGTCCGGCCGCTACCGCGGCCTACGCCGCTGCCAGAAAATCACCCTCACAGACGCCGACACTCCAGGACTCCTGGTGCGGCCCGAGGTGGCCCGCCAGCAGTTCGATGCCGAAGCTGCCGCATCCAGCGCGGCGACCGGTCCGTCTCCCGCTCCTACAGGGACCGCTAACGAAGGGGCGGAGACGACGATCGAACCCGGCGGCTCGGGAGCCCCGACAGATACCGAACCCGCCGGGCCACGGCGGTTCCACGGCAGCGTGCAGCTAGATCCCACGCGAGTCGGGCGCGACGCCGGTCGCATCGCCGAGGAGGTGCTCTCGCATCTCTCTGGCCTGGTCGGCGCAAAGGTGAAGGTGACCCTCGAGGTCGAGGCCGAGTTCCCCGACGGCGCGCCCCAACACGTCGTGCGAACAGTGACCGAGAACAGCAGGACCCTCCGGTTCACATCGCAAGGGTTCGAGGAGGAGTAGATTTGTCGGTCGGATCGCTGTAAGCGCTCAGGGAAGGCCGTCAGCGGAGGGAGCGGAAGTGGCTGGCGTCTTGCAGGCGGCCGGGATCGAGGAGGCGCGGGAGTAGCGCCTCGACCTGGTCGAGGGTGGTGGCCCTGGGGAGCTCCGTGAGCACAGTCCGGAGATACGCGAAGGGCTCGAGGCCGTTGGCCTTCGCGGTCTCGATCAAGCTGTAGAGATTCGCACTGGCCTGCGCGCCCCGTACAGGGGCCGCGAAGAGCCAGCTCTTGCGTCCGACGACGAAGGGACGGATCGCGTTCTCGACCCGGTTGGTGTCGAGCGGAAGCCTTCCGTCGTCGAGCACCCGGATGAGCTTGGGCCACTGGCCGTCGAGATACCCGAGCGCCTTGCCGGTGAGGCTCTGGGGCGGCACCCGGGGAATCGACTCGCTGAGCCAGGCCCGCAGCTTCTCGAGCAGCGGCGCCGAGTGCTCCTGTCGGATCCGATTGATCTCGTCCGGGGGTTTCCCCCGGATCTGTCGCTCGATCTTGTAGAGCTTCTGGATGAAGCCGAGCCCTTGGAGGGCCTTGCTCTCCTTGAGGGAGCGTTTCTTCTTGGGACTCGACTTCTGGGCCTTCAGCGCCTCGTCGAATTTCCTGCGCGCATGCGCCCAGCATCCCACATGGACGATCCCCGGCTCCTGGCCCAGGGCGTCGTATCCCCCGTAGCCGTCGGTCTGGAGAAACCCCTGGTAGCCCGCCAGCAGCCGCTTCGGCACCTCCGCGCTCCGCGAGGGGTCGTAGTCGTAGAGCACCACCGCGGGCTCCATGGACCGCTGCACCCAGATGTAGCTCTGGCTGGTCGCGACCTTGCCCGGCTCCTTGAGCACCTGGTAGCGAGACTCGTCACACTGCACGAAGCCGCTCGAGAGAAGATCCTCGCGCAGGAGATTGATCAGCGGTTGGACGAGCTCGCCGATCTTCACCATCCAATGGGCCAGTGAGGCGCGGGGCAGACCGATTCCCAGTCGCCGGAACATCGTCTCCTGGCGGTACAGCGGCAGCCCATCGACGTACTTCGACGTCGCGACGTGGGCGAGCAGGGTCGGCGAGGCCAGGCTCTTGGGAATCGGCTGCGGGGGCACGGGGGCCGTCTGGATGCCCGTCCGGCAGGTGGGGCAGGCGTACTGGGGCCGCACGTGGCGCAGGACCCGGAACTGGGCGGGGATGAACTCGAGCTGCTCCGAGATCTCCTCGTCGATACGCTCGAGAGCCGTCCCATCGTGGGCGCAGACCTTCTCGTCCTCGGGCAGGTCGTGCAGGATCTCGATCCGGGGGATCCATTCCGGCAGTGGCTTGCGGCCGGGCTTCTTGCGGGCATGGGCCCCGACGACGATGGCGGCCTCTTCCTCGTCCCCAGGGTCTTCGGTGGCGCTCTCGGCTTCATTGAAGAGGCGGATCTGCTCGTCCGAGCTCTGCTCGCTCGAGCGGCCGAAGCGGTGGTGCGGGAGCCATCGGATGTACTCGCGCAGAAGCCGGAGCTCCTCCGACTGCGCCTCGACCAGAGATTGCTTCTCGTCCAGGAGGGCACGTTGTCGAAGGGCGAACTCGCGGAGCGCTTCGGGATCGTCGGGAAGCTCGGGAAAAGCGATCGACACGACGACCTCTCCCGTAGTCGATCGACGACGAACTACAAGACCGTTTCGAAGGAGACCTCCTCGTGGGGCTTCATCGCGAACACATCGATCCCATCCAGCAGCCCATTCAGCTCGCGCCCCGTCCGCGTCACGACCTCCTCCAGCCCCGCGAGCGGCCAGGCGAAGTGATTCTTCTCGAGCCGCTTGTACCAGACCACGAAGCCCGTCCGCTCCCAGTACAGGATCTTGATCTTGTCGCCCTTGCGGTTGCAGAAGACGAAGAGCCGGGCGGCAAAGGGATCCAGACCGAGTCCCTGCTCGACCACGATCGAGAGGCCGTTGATCGACTTCCGCATGTCGACCCGCTCGCGGCAGAGGTACACCTCCACCGCATCGCCAGGCCGCATCATCGTCTACGCTGGAGCGCGCTCAGAACTTCTACGAGATCGTCGTGTGCGAGCGGGGTGTGGCTCTCGAAGACCCCACCGCTCGGAAAACGGATCCGCCATGCGGGAACCGTCGGAAACGGTCGGCTCGCCGGCTCGACTCTCACGAATGCGCTCCGCACCCGCTTGCGTGCTCTCCGCGTCCGAGACTCCAACACCCCCAGGCGGCGCAGAGACCTTCCGGCCTGGTCGAGCGCATGGACCGAGAGTCCACGGCCCTCCGCATAGGCCTTGATCGTCTCCCCCGTCTGCTCTGCCCCTCGCAGATGCTCCAGCCACTTGCGCTGGCCCGGCGTCCGCCTCGCTTCCCTCGGCCCCTTCCATCCCTTCCTCGGCATCGTCCACCCTCCCCCTCCCAGGAAGACTCGCCCACTCGCCTCAGTCCGAAAGACGGGTTTGCTGAGCGCTTACCGCGATCGCGCCCGCCTCGAGCTACTCTGCCGCTACGTGGCGAGACCCCCAATCGCGACGGATCGACTCTCGGGTCTA
>JBHHYV010000208.1:0-3185 GCA_046757685.1 Myxococcota bacterium | reverse complement strand
AGCCCAGGCAGCGCGTGGACCGGTGGAGAGATCCTCCGCCTCATCGGCGCGAAATCGCCGTTCGACGTCTGTCAGCACGCGCAAGAGCTGTTGGGCAATCCCTGTCCAGGTGAAGCGGGCCCGTCTGGTCGCAATCGAGCATCACCGAGATGTTTCCGATCGTCCCGATCCAGCCCAGGTAGGATTCATAGTCGGTGGACCGAGGCATCCAGAGGGGCTCAGGGCTGATCAGGGCTCCCGTCTCGTCGATGCAGCGGTACTGGTGGTAGCTGAATGCGAAGCCCCCATGCCGCATGAACTCCACCTGCCTCTCGAGCTTGAGGGGCCGCCACATGTCGTCAGAGTCGAGGAAGGCCACGTAGCGGCCCCGAGCGTTCTCGAAGGCCGTATTGCGCGCCGCGGCGACGCCGAGGTTTCGATCGTGTCGGATGACGCGTATCCGCGGGTCCTTCGCGGCCTGTGCGGCGATCAGCTCCGGGCTGTCGTCGGTGGAGCAGTCGTCGACCACGATCTGCTCCCAGTCCTCGAGGGTCTGCGCCCGAACCGAGGCGATCGTCTCGAGGATGAACCGCTCGGCGTTGTAGACCGGGGTCACGACCGACACCAGCGGGCTTTGGGGGGCGGCCGGACGCGGCGCCGCGTGCGAGGCCGTCTCGTCTCCCTCGGTCCGCTGGCCCTCCCCCACTGTCGAGGATCCCTGCTTCCCCATCAGCGCGCGGAGAACTCGCGGTGGTGGGCCACTGAGGCGGACGGGTTCATGGTGGCGGATCCCGAGGAAGTCGAAGAGAGAGCCACGATACCAAAGAAACGCGTCCATGGTGAGAGCGGGGAAGGCTCTGCTACCCTCCCTTCCTCGCTGGAGCATGTCGCATGAAGGTTGCCGTGATCGGGGGTTCGGGCTTCATCGGTTCGCGCCTCGTCGACCTGCTGTCTGCGAGCCATGATGTCACGATCGTAGATACCGAGATCTCCAAGCGGCATCCGGATCGTACACGGCAGGTCGACGTTCGGGATCCCGAAGCCCTGAAGGCGGTGCTCCGAGGTCACGACGCGGTGATCCTGCTGGCCGCGGTGCACCGTGACGACATCTCCCCGACCTCGCTGTACTACGACGTCAACGTGGAAGGCGCGCGCAACGTAGCGATGGCGCTGCGGGCTCATGGGATCACACGCCTGGTGTTCACCAGCTCGGTCACGGTCTATGGCCTGAACCGCGAACGGCCGGACGAGACCGCCAAGGTCGCCCCGTTCAATGACTACGGCCGGAGCAAGTACCAGGCCGAACAGGTGCTGCGAGAGTGGCAGGCCGAGGATCCCGCCCATGCGCTCTCGATCATCCGGTCGACCGTGGTGTTCGGGGAGGGGAATCGCGGCAACGTCTACAACCTGATCCGGCAGCTCCACTCCGGCCACTTCGTGATGGTGGGGCCCGGCACCAACCGCAAGTCGATGGCCTACGTCGGAAACGTAGCGGAGTTCATCCAGTGGTGTCTGGAGACGAGGGAGGGCGGAGTGTCGCTCTTCAACTACACGGACCAGCCCGACCTGGACATGAACGAGCTCGTTTCCCTGGTGCGGCGGCAGCTGGGTAGGCGGGGGCGAGTGCTGCGTGTTCCCTATCGCGCCGGGATGCTGGTGGGCGGGATTCTCGACGTCGCCGCGCGCCTGACGGGGCTGCGCTTTCCGATCAGCGCCATCCGGGTGCGCAAGTTCTGCGCGACGACGACCTTCTCGACCGAGAGGGCCCGCCGCGCGGGCTTTCGGCCCTCGATCGACCTGACCGACGCGGTCCGCCGCACGATCGAGGCTGAATTCGACGCGGCGTCCCGGTAGCGGACCCGTGAGCCCGACGCTCCAGGTCGTGATGCTGGCGCCCTTCTATCCGCCCTCCTTCAGCGGAGCGGGCCTGCAGGCCCAGCGGCTCGGGGACCTGCTGCATGCGCGGGGCGTCGCGGTCACGGTGCTCACCGCCTCCGACACGCGAGCCGTCCGGCCGCAGAGTCGCTGGGAGAGGGGGCTGCGCGTGGTGCGCTTTCCGGTGCCCTCCCGGTCGCGGAAACGCGGCCTGCGGCTGCGCCTCCTGTCTCTGGGAGCCCAGGCGGGAGCCTGGCTCGCCACCCACTCCGAGTGGGATCTCCTGCACCTCCACTCGTTCTCGTACATGGCGATCCTGCCCTCATGGGTCGCGGGATGGCGCGGCCGACCCCGCCTGGTCAAGACGACTCTCCTCGGCGCCGACGACCTTGGGTCCCGCAGTCGCGGGCTGGCGGGGCAGGTTCTGGTCGCGAGCTACCGGCGCTGCGAGGGCGTCGTGGCCCTTTCCCACGAGCTGGCAGACGGCTTTCGCCGGGATTCGAGCTTCCGGGGGCGGATCTTCGAGATTCCCAACGGCGTCGACACCGATCGCTTCCGCCCCGCGAGCGCCGGGGAGCGAGCGCACCTGAGATCGCGCTTCGGGCTGCCTGGAGATGTGCTGGTCGTGGTCTCGTGCGGCATGCTCGATCCCAGGAAAGGCCCGGTGGGGCTGGTGAATGCCGTCGAGCGTCTCGCCCCCCGACGCGTGTGTGTGGCGCTCGCGGGGCCCGATGGCGAGCCGCAGCACCGGCGCGAGGTCGAGGCGGCCCTGCGCTCGCTCGAGCCTCCCGTCGAGGGGCGTCTCCTCGGTCCGCTCCCTCCCGACGACGTTCCAGATCTGCTGCGCGCGAGCGACGTCTTTGCCCTGCCCTCCCTGGCCGAAGGACTCCCGAACTCGGTCCTCGAGGCGCTGGCGTGTGGCCTCCCGTGCGTGGCGACCGACATCCCAGGCTCGCGAGACGCGCTCGCCTTCGGGGGTGGGCGGCTCGTGCCTGTGGGCGATACGGGTGCGCTGGCATGCACGCTGTCCCAGCTGGCCGACGAGCCCGAGACGCGTCGACGACTCGGCGACGAGGCACGGCGGGCGGCGCTCGAGCACTTCGCCCTCCCGAGAATCGCCGACGCCTACCTCGACGTGTACCGGGAGCTGCTCGGATGAGCTCGGTTGCTCCCCCCATCGGGGATGAGTACCCTGCGCCGCACCTCCCATGGGAGGATCAGCCCGGCATGGCCGAAGTGCAACGAATCGATGTGCCCGAGGCTCGCCCCGCGACCGTTCGAGAGGGCATCCTCGAGTCGATTGCCCAGGTCGAGGGCGTCACCGGCGTCGT
>JBHHYV010000207.1:0-3252 GCA_046757685.1 Myxococcota bacterium | reverse complement strand
GCGCCTCTACACGCGAAGCCGCCCTCGCGCCGAGGCGTCGCCCCCGGAAGACGCGACTTCGACTACTCCCGAGTCCCCAGAATGAAGTCGAAGTGGTCGATGAACTCGAGCACGGGCCACTCCGCGTAACTCTCCCGCATCTCCGCGAGGCCGGCCGCGAGCTCCTCGTCGCTGAACGAGGACAGCGCCGACATGTACCGGTTCTCGACCATCGCGAGATAGGAATCCCGCGGGATCGCATGGGCGTAGTCGACGGCATCGCGCTCCACCGCGTAGCCGAGCTCGCGCATCAGCGCTTCGAGCTCGTCCGGATCGGCGTGCCAGCGCTCGCAGCGCTCGAGCGCGGCCCGGAAGAGCGGGTACTGGACCTTCGGCGGCACATGGACCAGCAGGATCCTCCCACCGCGGGGAAGGCTTTGCCGGAGGCCCGCCAAGAGGCTTCGCCGGTCGTCTACGTGATGGATCGCCTCCTTCATCAGCACCTTGTCGAACCGGTTGGGCTCGCGCGAGAACTCGAGCGCATCCTGGCACACGGGCCGGATCCCGCTCTCGGGAGGGATGAGCTTCAGCATCTCTTCGATGGGATCGACACCGACGACCTCGGTCTTCAGCGGGACCTGCCGCAGGATGTCGCTGCTGTAGATCCCGGTGCCGCACCCGAGATCCACGAGGACTTCGTCGGGCTGCAGCTCGAGCATCTCGATCATCTTGGAGGTCAGTGCACGCACGAAATCCGGCGAGTAGAGCAAGAACTCGTCATACCGGTTCGCCAGGCGCCGATAGTGCGCGTCCACGATGTCGGTCACGGGTTCGTCCCTCCATTCGCGCGAGCTCCCTCGGCCCAGCCTCGCAGCTTCGAAAGGGCATGCCTTTCGATCTGGCGAACGCGTTCGCGAGACAAGCCGAGGTCGCGCGCGACGCCTTCCAGGGTCACGCGGTCTTCGCCGGAGAAGCCGAAGCGGCGGCCGATCACGGCGCGCTCGCGCTCGTCGAGGCGTGTCAGGAGTGCTCCGACGGCCTTCTGATCTCGAACGCCGTCGAGGCGATCCAGCGGGCTTGCGACCTGCGGATCGGGCAGGACCTCGTGCAGCAAGCGCGAACCCTGGGGATCGGTGGCCTGGTCGAGGGAAAGCGGCATCTTCTGTAGGGAGCGCAGGTGCTCGACGCGCCCCGCCTCCAACCCGGTCTCCCGGGCGAGCTCTCTGTCCGTCGGACTGCGGCCCAGCCGTCCCGAGAGCTGATCCGAGGCCCGACCCATCTGGTAGAGCCGATCGTTGATGTGAGAGGGAAGGCGCACCGTGCGCGAATGCTTCTGCACGGCGCGCACGAGCGATTGGCGAATCCACCAGACCGCGTAGGTGCTGAACTTGAGGCCGCGCTCGGGCTCGAAGAGCTCGACCGCACGCAGCAGGCCGAGGTTTCCCTCCTGGATCAGATCGGAGAACCCGACGCCGAGGTTTCGGAAATCCTTTGCGAAGCGGACGACGAGCTTCAAGTTGTGACGCGCCAGCTCGTTTCGCACCTCGTCGCGCACCGTGGCAACCGGCTCCAGCGCCCGCATGAGCCGGCGAAAACGCCGCAGCGGAAGACCAACCGCGTCGCGCGCGCGCCCGCGCGCCGCATCGTTGGCCGCGGCGTTCAGCTCCGCGAGTACCTGACGCAGGGACTGCTCGACCTCTTGATAGAAATCGGCGCTCAGGTCGAGCGCGAGGAGGTCTCTGCGCTGGAGGGATTCGAAGCGATCCCAGGCCGCCTCGTCGGCAGGACCACGCGAGCGGATGGGCGGGGTTCGATTCAGGCGCCGTTGGATCCGTCGGACGGTCCGGTCCACGTCTCGGGTCGTGCCCTCCGGGTTCGCCGGCGTGGAGCGCGCCAGAAGTCCCTGGAAGGGATTCGCTCTCCCCTGGTGCGACCGCCAGCGCTCACACAGCGCAGCGCCCGTGGCGGGCAGTCCCCCGAGCAACGCGTGAACCCGGGTGCGATGCGCCCGGAAACGGCTGGCGATCTCCCGCTCCTCGGCCCGTGTCAGGACGCTCAGCTCACCGATGTCGCCGAAGTAGCGAGCCAGCGCCGACGCGGCCGGATCGGCCCTGTCCTTTCCAGCCGAGGGCGGTGCGGAACCACCAAGCTGCATCGTATACTTCAGAAATCTTCCGCGAGGCAATGCTCTCGCCTGCATTGAATCTGCTGTGTGGAATCGATCGGAACGACGTGTTAACGTATGAGGTCGAATGCCGCAAGTCACCGTAAATGTGAAGTTTAATCCGCCTGCCGACCGAAGCAGAGTACCGGAATGCCTCGCTTCCATTGCGTTTTGGTCGTTCCTTCTCTAAACAAACGAGTTCTATGAGTCTGTCCTGTTCCCAAGGGGGCGTGCGGGGGCGGGGATCCCAGCGAGGTCCGTCGCGGCACGTCGTCGTCCCGGCACCCCGCGCGCCAACTGCCCTACCCGGCTGCGGTGCGGACCCTCCGCGGCTGCGCCCGCCGAGCCCAGAAGACGCTGCTTCCGTCTGGCAGTTGGTCGGCGGCTCGGGCGTGCTGGACCTGAACTCCCCGTACGCGTATCTGCTTCTGTGCAGCGACTTCTCGGAGACGAGTGTCGTTGCGGAGACGTCGGGCGGCATCGTCGGCTTCGTCGGCGCCTATCGCCCACCGCCTCGCCCCGACTCGGTGTTCGTCTGGCAGATCGTCACCGCTCCCGAGCTGCAGGGGGGCGGACTCGGCGCGAGCCTGCTCGAGGCCCTGCTGGACCGGAAAGCGTGCCGCGACGTGCGCTTCCTGGAAGCCACCGTGACGCCCTCGAACGAGCCGTCGCGGGCTCTGTTTGCGGGCTTCGCGCGACGCCGCGGCCTCCCGCTCGCGGAGCTCACGGCCTTCGGTGCCGAACTCTTCCCGAGCGAACACGAAGAGGAGGTCCTCGTTCGCATCGGCCCCCTCGCCCCACCGACTTCTCATTCGGAGGAACCCTGAGTGCACGTCTTCGAACGTCTCGAATCCGAGGTCCGCGGCTACTGCCGCTCCTTCCCTGCGGTCTTCGATCGCGCCCTCGGATCCCGCCTGTTCGATGAGAAGGGCCGCCCCTACATCGACTTCTTCAGCGGCGCCGGCGCGCTCAACTACGGGCACAACCACCCGCACCTGAAGCGGCGGCTCCTCGACTATCTCGAGCGAGACGGCATCACGCACGCCCTGGACATGGCCACGGCCGCCAAGCGAGACCTCCTCGAGCGCTTCGAGGAGGTGATCCTGCAG
>JBHHYV010000206.1:0-3311 GCA_046757685.1 Myxococcota bacterium | reverse complement strand
CGCTGTAGAGCGCCCCCAGCACCCCGCGAGCTTCGAGCCCGCGGAGCGTACCGAGCTTGTGGCTGCCTGGGATCACCCACAGGCAGCCGTTCTCCTTGGTGGCCTCGTCGAGGTAGGTCAGCACGCTCACCACCCGGTCGAGCTGCTCGGCCCCGTAGGCCCAGTAGGGTGCCTCCTGGTGCCAGGGAAAGGGAGCGCCCCCGGGGCGCTTCATGTTGAGCTTATCGCTGAACAGGGAGAGCTCCGCGCGGCCGATGATCTCGCAGCAGGGCCTCCAGAGGCGGATGTCGTCGATCAGCGCATCGAGTCGCCGATCGAGGTGGTGACAGGGCTCCATGGAGCGCACCGCCCGAAGGTCGTCGCGCCACTCCCACTTGATCGTCGAACCCCGCAATAGCTGGTAGCGCTGGTTGTCGATGCGATCGGTGGGTGGTGCCTCCGTGCTCGTCGCTGCTTCGAGGATCTGCCGGTGGGCGTTCTCCGCAGCTCGGCGCAGAGATTCGAGCTCCGGCTCCGGGAAGACCCGCTCCCTGTAGAAGAAGCCCTCCTCGCGGTACTGCTCCAGCTCCTCGGGCGTGGCCCCATGCATCGGTGACCTCCCAAGCTCGCGAATGCCCGCCACGCCCGACCTCGCGGCGGCCGATGGCTGCGCGAGCCCATCAGGGCCACACCGCCCCGCGCCATGACTGCGGTCATACCCGTTCCGCTGACGCGCCCCAGCCCTCCGGCGACGCTCGCTGCGCCCGCGAGGGATCCCGGGAACCGCAGGGGCAGCTGCCGCTCGGCCCGCCGCGCGCACCACGGTCGTTCGGAGCTCGAGGCGCGACGGCGCCGCCCCCACCGGAAGTTCTCGATCACGATCCGTCGGTTCTCCCTCGTGCCTCACCGTGACACGGAAGGGCGCCCGGGGCTCCGAGACTCCAGGGCGCCTTCTCCGGGCTGGATCCCCCCGACGTGCTGCTCACGGATCTCGGACTTCCGGACGGCAGTGGCATCGCACCGATCCACCAGCTGCGGCGCACCCGTTCGGACGCGCAGGCGATGATCGTCACCCCCTTCGGAGACGAGCGAACCGTGATGGCGGCGATCGAGGCGGGCGCTACCGGCTACCTCCTCAAGGATGGAACCGACGGGCGGTAGATCTCGATGCGCCGAGCCACGTCTTCTGGCGGTGCGGCGACACTGAACGAGCAGAGCCCGAGCTCGCCCATCCGCTGGTGACCGCAGTCGCTCCTCGTTGCCTCGAAGATCGGCGGATGGGGATCCTGGATCGGCTTGGTCTGGACACGTCGCCGCGACAGCCACCAGTGCCTTCCCTCGAACTCGGCGTACTCCTCGGTCCAGCACTCCACGACGTGCTCGACGGCCTCGCGCCACATCTCGCGGGTCTGGTCGGGGTGGATCCCGAAGCCTTCGAGTTCGAGCCGCGTCGAGGATCGCCCGGTTCCAAAATCGACCCGCCCATTCGAGATCAAGTCGAGCACCGCGGCGGACTCCGCCGAGCGGACCGGATGGTTGTAGGGCCGGGGCGCGAGACGTACGCCGTAGCCGATCCGCATGCGCTCGGTCCGAGCCGCGACGGCGCCGTAGAGGACCTCCGGATTCGAGCAGTGCGAGAACTCTTCCAGGAAGTGATGCTCGACGGTCCAGAAGGCATGAAACCCCATCTTCTCGCCGAAGACGGCTTGCTCGAGCGTGTTCCGGTATGCCTGCAGCTCGCTCTCGCGGGTCGAGGGGCGCGCCGCGGGAATCTCGTAGAACAGTGCGAACTTCATCGACTTCTCCGTCGATATCGCGGATCCAGGGTCGTTCGTCGAAGACCCGCACCCGCAGGGCAGGCTGAGTGTATGACTTTCCGCCCGTGCCCTGCGGGTCGTCGTCGTTCGGCCTCTCGGACGGCAACACCGGGAGGCGACGCACCCTCCCCTCATCCGGCCGCAGGCTTCCTCGACCGCTGAAGCGGAGACGCGCCCCCGCGGCGAGACCGATGGCGGCACTCGCCTCGAGGCCCGACGATGGCTCACTCCGCGAGCACGGGCCTGCCGGCTTCGTGGGCACGAGTGTGCCGGGCGGCGCACACATTCGTCGAGAAGAGCGCCCGCGCCGCTCCCCCGCGATCGGCACGCCTGTTGCTCCAGCGAGCCCTCGATCGCTTCGGCCACGAAGGGGCCGGGGAGCTTCGTGGGCCTCCCGTGCTGCGTGGCTTCGGCAGTGTCTGCCGCGCGGCATTGGGCCGAGCGGCAAGCGGACAGGAGATGTTGCGAGTGCGATGGATGATGAGACGATGGGTATGGGTGGGCGCGGCCCTCTGCCTCGGCGGGACTCCCGCGTGGGCCGCCGACGATGCCGGTGCTCTGGTCGAGATGACGGCGCTGGTCCGGCAGCTCCAGGAGCAGGTGGCGGCGCAGCAGGAGCAGCTCGAGTTCCAGGGGGAGGCGCTGGCGCGGGTGCAGAGGGCGCGGGTCGCGGTCGGGTCCGGTCCCGCGTCCTTCTTCGAGACGATCGAGCTGGATGGCTGGGTCGCGGCGAGCTACTTCTACAACTTCGAGAACCCGCGCGGAGACTCGCTGGCCGGCGCGAACGCGGGCCTGATCCCAGCCTATCCGTTCCACCCGGACTCCAACAGCATCTCGCTGGACCAGCTGTGGTTCGAGATCGAGCGCCCCATCGACGAGGGGCACCGGGCGGGCTTCCGGGCCGACATTGCGTACGGCAAGACGGCGGGCCTGCTGAGCGGCGTGACCCCGGGCGACGGGTTGAGCGGCAACGACTTCGATGTCTACCAGGCCTACGTGCAGTACCTGGCTCCCTTGGGAGGCGGTGTCCGCTTCCAGGTCGGGAAGTTCGCCACGCTGATCGGGGCCGAGGTGGCCCAGTCGCCCGAGAACTTCAACATCACGCGTGGACACGTCTATAACCTCTTCCAGCCCATCACCCACACGGGGATCCTGGTGTCTACCGGGAGAGGGCCGCTCTCCGTCGCCCTCGGGCTCGTGAACGAGACACGCTCCTTCCCGGCCGCCGACGTGGACCTCAACAACGACAAGGCTCTGTTGTGGTCGCTGAGCTACGGGGAGGGGCCGCTCTCGGGGTCGTTCAACGGCACCTATGGCGCCTCGGACAGCGGACAGGGCGAGGACACTCTCGCTGGCGACAAGGAGCTGATCCTGGACCTGATTCTGGGATGGGACCCGAGCGAGCGCTTCTCGGCCTACATCAACGCCGACTGGATCGACAGTGAGAACAGCAGACCGACGAAGGGTCTCGAGTTCGATGGATACGGGATCGCCGTGGCCGGGCGCTACGCGCTG
>JBHHYV010000205.1:0-3409 GCA_046757685.1 Myxococcota bacterium | reverse complement strand
GCTCGCCTCGATCCCACCGCGACCGGTAGCGCGACTCGTAGGCGAAGCGGAAGGCGACGTGGTCCTCGAACGGGATCAGCTCGAAGCCACGCTCCTCGATCCCCTTGAGGATGCCCTCTTCGAGCAGGAGACCATCAGGATCAGCGACGAGCGTCAGGCGCGCGACCTGGGGCGTGAACTCCTTCAAGATCTCGTCGCGCCAGCTACTCATTGCCGCCCCCTCCCTCGACGCGGACGAGTAGTAGGGGGATGAGTTCAGGGCTGGTCTCTGCCTTCCGGTCGAGCGCTTCACGCCAGGACCGCTCCTCGCCCGCGAGCTGCGTCAGGCGATGGTCACGGACGGCAGGCAGGCCGATGCGCTCGACGGCACGGCGCCTGGCAGCAAAGGCGTACTCGCCCTTCTCACGTTCCACGCCGACGCGCGCCCGATGCGTCTGCACCAGCTCTTGGTAGATCTGCTGTCCGTGCTCACGGGCCGACGCCTCGACGAGACGGAACGCTTCGAGCGCCGCGTCATCCTCGAGGTGTCCGCCGGCGGCCGGCGGGTCGGCCATCATCTGGTCCCACACGAACCGGGCCGTGGGCGCGAGGATCCGGCCGTCCTCGTGCCGGAAGAGAGGCATGACGCGGTGCTGGTTCAACTCTGGCGTGTGCAGCGTGATGCGCCACAAGGACCAGAAGCCGCGGACCTCAGAGGGGAGCCCCTTCAGCGAGAGGCAGGGGATCGGCTGGCCGGGCGCGAAGCGAGGGATGCCCGTTGCGAGCCCCCGCACACGCGGCTCTTCCAGGGTCAGGTGCCGAGCGGAAGGCACCCGGTCTGCGTCCTTGGCTGAGAACACCACGGTCCCCAGGCTCTCGCCGCCAGGCCAGGTCAGGTTCCACGCCCTGCCGTTCCGCTCGGCGCCACCGCCGTGCGCTTGGACGTAGTTCACCGTCATGCGCTCGACCCAGTGGGGCAGCGGGTGGGTCATCAGGCTCCGTGCCTGACCGGGATCGAGGTCCTCGGCGCTTCCGAGGATCGAACCGCTTTCTCGCACCGCCTTGCCCTGCTCCTTGACCTGGTTGACGACAGAGTCGACCTTCCTGTCCAGGGCGTCCGGTCGGAGGATGGCCTCGACGTAGAGGTCGTCGAAGAGCTGGCCGGCTTGGGCCGAGTCGAGGATGTCGCCCGTCTTGTCGACCCCGAACTCTTCCAGGATCACCGCCAGCTTCTCCTCCAGGACCTCGCGGACCCGGTGCTCCACCGTGTCCTGCACGACGAAGTTGACCGCTCGCACGGCGTGCTCCTGGCCGATGCGGTCCACCCGGCCGATGCGCTGTTCGAGCTTCATCGGGTTCCAGGGGATGTCGTAGTTGATCACCACGTGGCAGAACTGCAGGTTCAACCCCTCGCCACCGGCGTCGGTCGAGACGAGGACTCGGGCCTCCTCGGCGAAGGAGCGCTGGACCTTCGCGCGCTCCTCCATGCCCATCGAGCCGTTGAGGCACACGACCGAGAAGCCGCGGTCGGTCAGGAACTCGCTCAACATCTCCTGGGTCGGTACGAACTCCGTGAAGATGAGTACCTTCAGGTCGGGGTCGCCCTCCTCCTGCTGCAAGCGGTAGACCCAGTCGAGCAGGGCCTCCGCCTTGGCGTCGACGCCGGCCTTCTCGGTCCGTTTGGCCGCCTCGAGGAGGAGCTTCACCTCGGCGCGCTCGTTCTTCAGGGCCTTCAGCCGCGTCGTGAGCAGCGTGTCGATCTGCTCCTGGCCGTCGAGCTCCACCCACTCCTCCTCGGAGAGCTCCGGGAAGAGCAGGAGCTGCTCGCTCGGCGCCGCGAGCGCCTCCAGGCGTCGTTCCAGCGTCGTTCGGATCGCGCGCGTCGAGGAGGTGACCAGGCGCTGCATCAGGATCATCAGGAACCCGATGTAGCTCTTCTTCTCCCGCATCGCCTGGTTGTAGCCCTCCCGCACGTACTCGGTCACCGCCTCGTAGAGGGTGCGCTGCTGGGCGTGCCTCTCCTCCCACGCGATCGGGACGAGCTTCGTCGTACGCGGCTTGAAGAGCGGCTGTCCCTCGGCGTCGATCGCGCGGCGCTTCTCGGTCCGGATCACGAACGGCTGGACCCGCTCGCTGGAGATGCTGCCCGGATCGGGAAAGGCGTCCTCATCGACGAGGGAGACCAGCCGGTGGAACGCGTCGGTCTTCCCCTGGTGTGGGGTCGCGGAGAGGAGCAGGAGATACGGCGCCGCTTCAGCCAGGCCGCGACCGAGCTTGTACCGGGCCACCTGCTCGGTGCTTCCGCCGAGGCGATGAGCCTCGTCGACGATGATCAGGTCCCACCCGGCGGCCGTCAGGTCCTCGAAACGACCGCGGTTGTATTCGGCGACCCGGTCGCGCGACCAGCCGCGGCGTCCGTCCAGCGGCTTGACCGAGTCCATCGGGCAGACGACCTGGTCGTAGGTCTGCCAGACGTTGTCTTCCTGGGCGATGCGGCGGAACGCCGAGAAGTCGCTCGGGATGAAGAGCCGGAACTCCTCGTCGAAGTGGGTGCGCATCTCCGCGACCCACTGGGTGACGAGCCCCTTCGGGGCCACGACCAGCGTGCGGCGCACCATCCCGCGCAGCTTGAGCTCGCGCATGATGAGCCCGGCCTCGATCGTCTTGCCGAGGCCGACCTCGTCCGCCAGGAGGTAGCGGACGCGGTCGTCCGACACGGCGCGGGACAGGGCGCGGATCTGGTGCGGCAGGGGGATGACGGACGCCTCGATGGGCGCCAGCAAGACGTCCTGGGTCAGGGCGTCGGAGACCCGTGCCGCCGCCGTCAGGTAGGAGAGCCACGCCGAGCTGCGGGGCGCGGTCTCAGCCGGCGGGCGTAGCTGGCTCGCCCGGACGCGGACGATCGCGTCCTTGGCCGGAACCCAGACGCGATAGAGCGTGTCCCCCCACAGGTCCTGCGTCTCGACGACTCTGCAGACCTGTTGGTGTTCGAGGCTCCATGCCCAATCGCCCGGCTGAAACATCGGTCTCCGGTTCCTTTTCCTCAGTCGGTCCTGGCGACGATTGCGCGAAGTTCAGTCGCCATTGTTGGCGTCCTCCCCACCTTCGTTTCCGTCCTCCTCCTCGTTGGGGTCCTCCGACTCCTGATCCACACCTTGCCAGGATCGGGCGATCTTTCCCCAGTCGATCGTGCGCTCCTTTTCCCCCGTCCAGACCTGCCAGAAGGCGGGATCCGGCGAGTGCGGCCTAAGCTCCTCGGGAACCTCTCGGACCTCCACGAGAACTGGAGCGGGCGCGGCCCAGCCGAGCAACATCGCTCGTCGCGTGGGAAGGCTCGGAAGCTCGCGCAGGAGCGCGCCCAGGCCATCGGGCACGAGGCGTTTCACCAGCTCCTGGTCGCGGTCGTTGACAATCCGGTGCAGCAGAAAGG
>JBHHYV010000204.1:0-3462 GCA_046757685.1 Myxococcota bacterium | reverse complement strand
CCACGTGGACCATTCCCGCCCGCCCGGGCCAGATCGGATCCAGGCGGCTCCCGGGGCAGAGACCGGCCCGCCCGTGTTCCACGTGGAGCATTCGCGCCGACCAGCGCCGTGCCCGCCCGCGACGCGCGCGCGGCCCCGGCCGATCGTGGCGGGCCACCGGAGTAGATCCAGCCCCCGGGGTGCCGGTCAACCGCCCCGATTCGACAGCGAGCGAGCCGAGATCTGCAGAACCCGACCGCGCCTCCCGAGCGAGATCTCGGAGCTGTCCCGTACGCCGCGCTCCTCCAGAGCCTCGCGCGTCTCCCGGGTCCAGATCCAGAGCGCGCCCGAGGGGGCGCACCAGGGCCGGCCCAGCTGGAGCGACGCCGGAAGCGGCGCCACCGCGCGCATCAGCACCACGTCGAAGACCTGATCCGCATCCCGCTCCTCGATCCTTTGACGCAGGATCGTGCAGCGAACCGGCAGGCTGCGAGCCACGTGACGCAGGAAGTGGACCCGACGCTCACGGATCTCGACCAGCGTCACGTCGACGTCGGCTCGCGCGATCGCGATCGGAACTCCCGGAAGTCCTCCCCCGGAGCCCAGGTCCACCACGCGGCAGCCCCTGGGCAGAGCGCGGGCCGCGGCAAGCGCCTCCCGGACGTGACCGCGCAGCACCTCGCGATCGGTGGAGCCGACCAGGTTGGTGCGCGAGCCCCAGGCCGCGAGCTCCTCGATGAAGCGCTCCAGCGCCGGATCGCCGCCTAGCACCTTCACGGCCCCCTCCAGGGGGCGCCTGCTCTGGGGCAGCGGCTTCGAAGCTCCCGTCCCAACGTTCCGTCCCAGGAGTTCCGACGCATCTCTCGCGGTCGAGGCGCGCCGCGCGCAAGGCGCGCGAGCGAGGCGAATCGGTCGATTCGTCGAGCGAGTACAACACGGTGAGCGGCGATGCATCGGCCGCCGAGAATGCGAGCAAACTCCCGGGACGGGACACTAGCGTGAAGATTCCTCCGGCAGGATCCTGACACGCTTCTCGGATCCGCCTCCCATGCTCTCGCTCTTGACCCCATCGATCTCGCGAAGACCATTATGGACGAGCCATCGCTCGCGGGAGGAGAGCTCGATCGTCTCCCGGGGCTCGCCCGACTCCACCACCTCGTGCGCCAGCCGCCTCGCCTCCTCGAGCAGACCCTGCTCGTCCGGAAGCAGATCGCTCTCGTCGATCCCCGCCTCGCTGCCCGCCAGCTCGATCTTGACGCGGACCCCGCGGTCCACATAACGCACTGCAGCACGATCCGCAAGGTGCGTCAAAGATCCAATGATGCGCGGATCGCGCGCCATCAGCGCATCGACTCCCGCCCCGCAAGCCGAGATCCGCAGCTCCCGGTCCGACCGCTGCTCCTGTACCTGCACGCCCTCCCCGGCGCCCATCCGCTCCAGCAGTCCCGCCACGAAGGCCCCGACCTCGCCCAGGCCTCCGGTCGCGAGCGGGCCGGCCGCCGCGGCAGCAGGGACTTCCGGATCGCGATCCGGGCCCGCGGGCTCGGACTGCGGGCGCTCGGGCTCCGCTGCGCGCGAGTCGCGCGGCCTGCGCGAGTCGCCGTCGCGGCGGCCGCGCCCTCCACGATCGGATCGCCCGCCGCGATCATTGCGCTCTCGGCGCCGCCCGCGATCCGATCGCTCCGAGCGAGCGCCCCGGTCGGAGCGCCCCCGGCGGCCGTCGGGCTCCGGCGCGGGACCGGAGCCGGGAATCCGCGCCAGGATCATGACGCGTCCCCCGAGCCCGTAGACCTCGCCCGCCACGTCGACCACCTCGAGCTGGTCCGGACCGACTCCGAAGTGCTGCTCCGCCAGGGTGAGAGCCGCGGCGCGATCTTCGGCAATGAACTCCTTCAGGTCAGGCATGCTTTCTGGACCCCTCTGTGGTGCCGGAACGGTTGACTCGGATCTGCTGCAGGATTCCGAGCAGATTGCTCACGAACCAGTACAGCACGAGCCCGGCCGGGAATTGGTAGAAGAGAAAGATGAAGGCGATGCTCATGAACGTCATCATCTGACGCTGCTGCGGATCCACTCCCGCGCTCGGCGACAGACGCTGCTGGAGCACCATGGTCACACCCATCATCAAGGGCAGTGGCCGAATCGGGAAGCCCGCCAGCGTCAGGAAGCTCTCGGGCGCCGATAGATCCTGGATCCAGAAGATGAAGGGCGCATGACGCAGGTCGATCGAGGCCTGGAGCGCGTAGTAGAGGGCGATCAGGAAGGGGAACTGCAGGAGCATCGGCAGGCAGCCGCCCCCGAGCGCCGTCATCGGGTTGATGCCCGTACGCTTGTACAGAGCCATCACCTCCTGCTGCATCCGCGCCTTGTCACCCTTGAAGCGCTCCTGGACCTCCTTCATCTGGGGTGCGATCTCCTGGAAGCGCTTCATGGAGCTCATCGATCGCTGCGTCAGGGGGTAGGTGAGCAGCCTGACCAGGATCGTCAGCAGGATGATCGCCACGCCGTAGTTCGAGACGACGTGAAGATAGGTCCACTTGAGAGCGACCTCGAAGAGCTCGACCAGCGGTCGGAAGACCTGCCAGCCGGCGCGGACCGAGAGCCTGAGCTCGGGATCGACCGCCGTCAGCATCTCGGGGATCTTCGGTCCCAGGTAGAGCCGGTAGCTCCGCTCCACCGACGTCCCCGGGGGTACCTGGAAGGCCGGGTAGGCCATCGCGACGACTCCGGCATGCTCCCCGAGCGGCCCCATGTAGCCCATCGCCTCGCGGGGTAGCTCGGCGACTGCCGCAGCAAGGAAGTACTGGCTCTCGACCGCGACCCAGTCCACGGGCGCCGGGTAGCGGTCGCCGGCCCAGGGACCGCGTCCCAGCAAGGTCCGGAAGATCCCGGGCGGGCCGATCCCGGAGAAGGGCGTCCGCTGGACGCTGTCGTCCGCGAGCAGTGCGAGTCCTGCGTGCTGGAAGCGATCCGGGGCACCACTCGGTCGCATGACGTCGCTGAGCAGCACCTGGAACTCGGGGGATACCTGCGCTCCGGAGCGGTTCTCCAGGCGCACCGTCATCCTGGCGCCATACCCCTGCGGGTCTACGACGAAGCTGCGCTCGACGCGCAGCCCCCCCGCCTCGCGTACCAGGCGCACCGAGCGCTCCGAGCGCTCTGCCGCGTCATAGGCGGCGCGTGCAAACTCGCGGAGGGGACCCTTGCCGAGCAGCACGCTGACCAGGCCGCGCTCGGGCAGCGTTCCCAGCTGGACGGGTCGCGCCCCCTCTCCGATGCGGTCCTCGAATGCGAGCAATGACGCACTCTCGAGCATCGCGCCGAGGCGGTTGACGCGGAGTGAGACCGCGTCATTTCCGATCGTGATCCACCGGGTCCCCCCCTCGAGCTGCATCTCCTCGAGGGACGCAGGGGCCGGAGTCGGGCGCGTGGCCTCGGCGAGCGCCTCGGGAAGACCTTCGCTACGCGGCTCGGAGAGTGGGA
>JBHHYV010000203.1:0-3481 GCA_046757685.1 Myxococcota bacterium | reverse complement strand
CGCCCTCTCTGTAGAGACTGCCCTTGAAATCCGGATGCGTCGGACTCCCGTGCAAATTGGCCTCGCCCACAGCGGGGCGGGGGCGGGGTCAGGGGCAGGTGGTGTTGCCGTTGCAGAGGTTCGTGCCCATCTGGACTCCACCGATCACGGGGAACGATCCGTTTCCAGCGATGATGTTCTGCGCGTAGCCGCCCCCGCTCGTGGCTCCAAAGTCGATGCCCCGGTTGCCATTGCCCACGGTCGTGTTGCCGATCACCATGGTGTTGTCGCCCGTGTTCACGAAGATGCCCGTCAGAAAGTTCTCGTTGCAGATGTTCCCTCGTGCCAGCGAGCCCCCCAGGCCGTTCAACAGGATGCCGAAGGCACCGTTTCCGTAGCTCATGTTGTCGGTGATCCGACTGTCACCCGAGGAGCTCGTGACGGAGATGCCTACATTTCCGTTGAGCGACGTCGTGCTGTCGTGCACGTCGGCGTGGGGACCGTTGATGCCGATTCCGTGGATTCCGTTGCCGATCACACGCACTCCCTCGACTCGTGCGTAGGCGCCGTCCAGGCGAATTCCACGGTCGGGCAGGCCCGTCACCGTGCCGTCGTGCACGCGGGTGTTGGCACCCGTGGAGCGGATCCCCACTCCGCTCCCCGCGGGAGAGCATGCGACCGACTTGTCGGGGTTGCGAGCGCTAGCCAGAGGGCCCCGCCGAGGAGCGGAGCCAGGATCGTTCGTGGACAGAACATGGCGGATCTCCCCCGATGCAGCCCAGTGCACCCACCTGCACCCCTACATCCCAGGAGCTTCCGCCGGCTATGACCGCGGTCATGCTCGAGGCTGGGCGCTTCCGGGAGCCGCTCGGTCCGGGGCGATGAAGATCGAGCGCCGCAGGCCGGGCTCCATGGACCCGGAATCGGTCGGCTCGACGGTGAGCCAGCCCCCGGTGCGGGCATCCGAAGCCCTGTATGACTGGGGTCATAGGGACACGGGACCTCCTGCACCACGCTCTCACCTCGATGGGACTCCGAGCTCCGGGCTACGCAGATCTGGAGGGAAGATCGAGAGAGGGGACGACATGAAGCTCGCAGGCACGGTGGCCATCGTCACGGGCGGGGGACAGGGAATCGGTGAGGGGATCGTTCGCTGTCTCGCCGAGGAAGGGGCGAACGTCGCGATCGTGGATCTCGACGCGGAGAACGCGCACTCGGTCGCGACCGCCGTCGAGTCACTCGGGCGCAAGTCTCTCGCGATCGAGGCGGATGCGACGGACGGCGAGCAGGTCATCGAGTGCGTGCGGTCCACCCTCGACCAGCTCGGGGCGCTGGACATCCTGGTCAACAACGTCGGCGGTGTGGCCCTCGGAATGTCCACAGCCGGGATGCCACGGATCGAGACCCGCAGCGACGAGGAGTGGCAAGCGACCTACGAGCTGAACCTGAAGTCCCACATCGTCATGGCGCGCGCGGTTGCGCCCCACTTCAAGGCGCAGCGCAGGGGCAAGATCGTCAACATCGCCTCTGCGGCGGGCAAGCAGGGCTCTGCCCTGCTGATGCCCTACTCGGTCTTCAAGTCCGGGGACATCGCGTTCACGCGTGCTCTTGCGCTCGAGCTCGCTCCCTACGACATCAACGTCAACTGCGTGCTGCCGGGTCTCATCTACACGCCGCTCTGGGAGAGGGGCGCGACGGGCCTGCGACAGCTGGCGATCGAGCGAGCCCGAGCGGGTGCCAAGGGTCCCTTCTCGCTGGAGGAGCTGGAAGGGATGACCCCCAAGGAGTGGTGGCTGAAGACGACGGTCGAGACCACCACTCCGCTGGCTCGGGAGCAGACTCCCGAGGACATCGGCCGCGCCGTGGTCTTCCTCGTCTCGGAGGACGCCCGGAACATCACGGCCCAGGCGCTCAGCGTCGACGGCGGCCAGATCCGCCACTGACGCGGCTGCTGGCCCCGCGGATTCCCCGAGCGCCCCCGCCCTCGGGACCGCGCATGACGCTCGTCATACCGAGGTCCGTCCGCCCGGTGGCAATCTCGATGGGACCCGAGACGGGTCGCGGACGTTCGAGGCTCTCGCACGGGGCTCGAGCGAACCGGGGGGCTCGCCGCCTCGTTCGACCTCGGCCATGAATGCCTGGGTGGCCGGGGCCGGGGAGGGGAGCGCAGACCATGAAGGCCGCCGTCTTCCACGGACCGAGAGACACCCGGGTCGAGGAGGTCGCGGAGCCGACGCTCGAGGAGGGCGAGGTTCTGCTGCGGGTGCGCGCTTGCGGGATCTGCGGCTCCGATCTTCACAGCTACCGACACGGAGTGTTCCAGGAGGTCCTGGGGGTTCCGGTCGAGACGGGCCGGATCCTGGGGCACGAGTTCAGCGGCGAGATCGTCGAGATCTGCGGAGACGTGGCTGGCCTCGAGGTCGGAGATCGAGTCGTCGGGAGCGGCATCGGGGCCAACGCGGAGCTCGTGAAGATCCGCTCATCCATGACCCCCTTGCTGGTGCCCTTCGACGAGGCCCCTTCCTTCGTCGAGGCAGCCACCACGGAGCCCCTGGCGACCCCCTCGAGATGATGCGCTCTGGATGGTCTGACCTGGAGGGTCCGCTCGTTGGAAGCGTGGACACGGCGTTCGGCTGTGCGGGCGTCTCGAAGAGCTTCGAAGGGACGCCGGTCCTGGAGCAGGCGCCTACGAGACCCAGCTGCACGCCGAGGAGGGGATCAAGGGGGTCCTCGAGCCCCAGGCGATCCCAAGGTCGACGGCGTTCCGAGCGGGATCCGATGCGGATCCGGGTCTTCGCGGTGAGCAAGAGAGGAGAGATTCGATGGAAGGGAGTCGAACCATGAAGAGCGTATCCGGCGGCACCCTCGCTGCGCGGGTGATGAAGATGCACGGCATCGATCACCTCTTCGGAATCGTGGGCGGACACATCTATCCGATCTTCGAGGGCTGCGCCTCCGAGGGGATCCGGGTCATCGACGTGCGACACGAGGAATCGGGCGCTCACATGGCCGAGGGCTGGGCGCTGACGACCGGCCGGATCGCGGCCTGCATCGGCACGGCGGGTCCCGGGTTCACCAACATGCTCACCGGCGTCGCCAACGCGCATGCTGCCTCCTCGCCACTGCTGGCGATCGGCGGCCGCGCGGGGGTCGCTGAGTTCGATACCGGAGCGCTCCAGGACTTCAACCAGATCGACATCATCAAGCCCATGACCAAGTTCGCGCGCTCGATCTTGCAGACCCGGCGCATTCCGGAGTACTTCGACCGAGCCCTCCGCGAAGCCATCCACGGACGTCCCGGCCCGGTCTACCTCGAAACCCCCCAGGACCGTCTCCTGCGCGAGATCGATCCTTCCGATGTGGAGATGCCTCGCTCGGTCGGCTCGAGATCCCGCCCCGCGGGCGATCGCCGGGATGTCGAGAGGGCGATCGAGCGGATCGACCGGGCGGAGCGACCCGTCGTCGTTGCGGGGGGCGGTGTCTGGTGGGGTCAGGCGCAGAA
>JBHHYV010000202.1:0-3498 GCA_046757685.1 Myxococcota bacterium | reverse complement strand
TCGCGACGCGCTGCTGCTGCCCCCCCGAGAGCGCATCGGGCAGGCGATCCTCGACCCCCTGCAGGCCCACGTCGGCGAGCAGCCGCTCGACGCGCGCGCGCCGGACCGCGGGGTCGACTCCCTGCAGGGCGAGCACCGTCTCGGCGTTCTCGAACGCGGTGAGGATGGGCATCAGGTTGTAGGCCTGGAACACGAAGCCGATGCGGTCACGGCGGAGCCGGCTCCGCGCGCGTCGATCCAGCGGGCCGAGATCCCGCCCTTCGAGCAGCACCTTGCCGCGCGTCGGCCGGTCGAGCGCTCCGATCAGGTTGAGGAGCGTCGTCTTGCCCGAGCCCGACGGGCCCGAGATCACCGTGAACTCGCCCGGCGCGACACGCAGGGAGATGCCACGAAGTGCCTCGACCTCGACCTCTCCCTGGGAGTAGACACGCGTGACCTCCCGCAGCTCGACGATGGGCGCCCCGTCCACCTGGGCCTGGACCTCGGGAGCGGACGAGCGGCTCATACGCGTCGCACCGCGTCGACGGGGTCGAAGCTCCCGGCCCGCCAGGCGGGATACACCCCCGCCAGCAGGGTGGCTGCCAGGACCGCAACGCCGATCTGGACCAGGTGCTCCCCGAAGATCCCGACGTAGAGGATGGGGCTGATCGCGACCCCCGCCACTTCGGGCGCCGAGCCTCCGAGCCAGGGCGAGAGATCGATCCCCCGCGTAGCGATCCACCAGTAGGGCCCGGCGGTGAGCACGGCCGCCGCCACCAAGCCGAGCGTCCCCAGCCACAGGCTCTCGAGCATGACCAGGCCAAACAGGGAGCGCTGCGAGAAGCCGATCGCCATCAGGATTCCGAACTCCCGGACCCGCTCCATGACGCTCACGAAGAGCGTATTGAAGATGCCGGCCGCCACCAGCACCAGGATCACACCTTCCATCAGGCGAGCGGAGGCGACCTTCATGGCAATGAAGCCCGCCAGGTCCGGATGCAGCTCGTACCATGGCTCGGCCGCGACCTCGGCCGGGAGCTCGAGCGAGAGACGCTGCGCGACGCGCTCCGACTCCCGCTGGTCGCGCAGGAAGAGCGCGAGACGCGTCGATTCGACAGGTGTGTAGCCGACCAGGTCGCGCAGCGCGTCGATCGGAAGCAGGCACAGCGCCGAGTCGACGCTCGGCGACCCGGTTCGCAGGATGCCGGTGACGCGCGCCACGTCGCGCACGATCTCACCGTTGCGGTCGGTCAGCAGGAAGACGACCTTGCGGCCCAGACCGGCCTCCAGGTTGCGTGCGAGCTTCTCGCCGAGGATGATTCCCCGATCGTCGCTCGACCGGAACGGCTCGCCCTCGACGAGGGCCTCGAGGATCGAGAGCGTCGAGACGTCCTCGCTCTCGGGATCGATCGCGAGGTAGGCGGCGCCGTAGCTCTGCTCCGCGGTCTGGAGCATCAGCTGACCCGTGACTCGAACGACGACCCGGGCGACGTCCGGGTCGTGCAGCGCCACGCGCCGGAGCCTGGGAACTCCACCGACCGGGTGCGCGAGGGTCGGCGTGTCGAGGGTGCGCGAGTTCTGGAGCGCGACGTGTCCGCCGCCGAGCCGGGCCGCCATGTCGATCATCGCCGTGAAGTTCGCATCGCCCATCCCGGTAAAGAGCACCGCCAGCAGGGTCCCGAAGGCGATCGAGGACAGCGTCAGCGCGCTGCGGCGCCGGCTGCGCCACAGGTTGCGCCAGGCCATTCTCGCCAGACTCGTCGGGTCCACGGCTGTCCTCCTTCTCCGCACCCGGTCCCGGGTCTCCGGGACAGGGGGGCGGGCCGGGAATGTGGGCTAGCGGTAGCGCATGGCCTCGAGCGGGGAGATCCAGGCGGCCTTCCAGGCGGGATAGAGGGACGCGAGGAAGACGATCGCAACCAGCATGGCCACCGGGCCCGTGAACGTGGCGGGGCTGACCGCGGCCCTCCACAGGGGATCCATCGCGATCCCGAGGACCGACACCCCCGCCAGGCTCTCCAGGTCGAGGCCCACGCGCTCCAGGTAGATCAGCGCAGGCGTCCCGAGCGCCAGGCCGAGCGCGATCGCCAGGCCCGTCTGGATCCCGGTCTCGCAGGCGACCAGCCGGAAGACGTCGAGGGGCCCCACGCCGATCGCCTTCAGCACCCCGAGCTCACGAATCCTCTCGAAGACCGCCATCAGCATCGCGTTCAGGATCAGGATCCCGATCGCCACGTACACCAGGAAGAACATCACGGCCATGATCGCGTACATCGAGTCGATGTAGGACGCGATCGTGGGCATCAGCTGGCGCCAGGTCCGGACGTCCAGCTCCGGGGCCAGCGCGCGCACGCGCTGCGCGGCGAGCGCCAGGTCCAGGTCGGGAGGCCGGCGCACGAGGATCTGGTGCACGCCGCTCGGGACGACCATCAGCTCGCGAAACGCCGCCGCCGTCAGGAAGACTCCGGTCCGATCCACGGCATCCCCGATGCCCCGAAGGACCCCCCGCATGCGGTAGAGGTCGTACGCCATGCTGCCGTCGGCGGCCTGCGAAAGGAGCAGGATCTCGTCACCGGGCTGCACGCCCAGCGTCCGTGCGAGGCGCCTCCCGAGCACCACGCCCCGCGGATCCTGCGGATCCAGCCACCGGCCCCGCTGCACCTCGCTTCCCACCGAGCTCACCGTCCGGTCGAGATCGACCTGCACGCCGCGCAGCGAAACCCCCGCCGACGCCTGCCCCGCCGCGGCGAGCCCGAACGAGAGCAGCCGCCCGCTCGCCCGGAAGCCCGCCGCATGAAGCCGCTCGAGGAGCGCGCCGGGCTGCTCGATCCGGGAGTAGAGAGAGGGGTGTTCGCGGTAGTCCGATGCAAAGATCTGCAGGTCTCCGACCTCCAGATCCAGGACGCTGCGCACCATCCCCCGCGTGTAGCCCTCGATCAGGCCGGCGACGAGCATCATCGCCACGAGGGCGAGGCTCATCGCCGCAATCGTGACTGCGGAGCGACGCCGGATTCGCCAGACGTTCCGCCAGGCCCATCGACCGACCCTCACCGTCTCTTCTCCTGGAGACCCATTGCCCCGATCCCCTGGTACCACAGTGAAGCACACGGTCGATGCAGCACCACCTTTCCCGCGGCCCTCGACGCGCGTATCCTGGAGACGCCCCCGAGCGAGGAGACACCATGGCCAATCTCGACATCATCTCGCCCGAGCAAGCCACCGGGCGCGTCCGCGAGGCCTACCAGGCGAACGTCGACATGTACGCCCGGGCCGGCTTGAAGCTCGATGCGCCGCCGCAGGTCTACCGCACGTGCTTCGCCCAGCCCGAGTACCTGGACTTCGGGACGCTCCAGGCCGAGTGCCTCCCCAACTACCCGATCCCGACCGAGCCACCCACGCTGGTTCCGGGCCTGATCGTCAACTTCGCCGTCGCCAAGTATAGCGCCTGCTTCTACTGAACGGAAACGATAGGGGCCGTGCTGCCCCTCCTCTATCCGGATCCGGCGGTCGTTCGACAGG
>JBHHYV010000201.1:0-3588 GCA_046757685.1 Myxococcota bacterium | reverse complement strand
CCCGGCCTCGAGGTCGCGGCGATCCATGCCTCCACCAGAGCGACGTGGGCTCCACGCAGGGCGCTGCGACGCAATGCGAAGACACCCTCCTCCTCCCCCGGCAAGAACTCCCCCCGGTAGAGCGCGATCGCCCCCTCCAGGGCGTCTCGCTCCCTGCGAGCCAGGGCGACCCGGGCCAGCTCTCGAAAGGCGAGGACGTCCGCCTCGACCAGCGGCTCCGCCAGAGAGAGCAGCCCGTGCTTCCAGTGGATCCAGCGCAGCGGCGGGTCACCGCGGCGCAGCCCGGTGCGTCGCAGCCGGGCCAGGGCCGTCTTGAGGCTTGCGTAGGCGCGATCCCCGTCCGCGTCGGGCCACATCAGCTCGGCGAGCTTGACCGCCGACACCTTCTCGCCGCCGAGAGTGAGCAAGAGCTTGAGCAGTCGCTGGGAGCGCCCCGAGCGCCACCGTCTGTCGTAGATGGTGTGACCTCGCACCGTCAGCCGGAAGGTGCCCAGGGCCACGACCTGCACCGGTCGCGGCTCGCCCACCCGCGAGCACCAGCGAGGCCCATGGCCGTCGCGGGGGCGCAGCCGCTCGATCAGCTCCTCGGCAAAGCGGAGCGGCCGCAGGGATGAGCGGCGCGGCCGGCCGGGCGGAAGCTGCCGGCGGATCCGTCCCAGGGTCATCCGGGCCAGGTCCGTCTCGCCCCGGCGTGCGGCCAGGGCTGCGATCTCCACGGCCGCCGCCTCCGACAGGAGCAGCAGACCCTTGTCGTCGCACTCGCTCAGGCACGCCCGGAGCTGGGCGTGCGCCTCTTCGTCCTCCTTCAGATCGGCCAGGGCCTGGGCCCGAAGCACCTGGCAGAGGGCGCGAGCGGCGAACGAACCCGCCCGCTGCGCCTCGTCCCATCCCTGGCGGCCATGGAGCAGGGCACGGTAGGGGCGCTCCTGGCGCAGAAACGCGTTGCCGAGTGAGAAGTGCATGAGCGCCGCGTGCAGATGAGCGCCGTCGCCGAGGGCCAAGCGCCGGACCTGCTGCTCCACCCGCTCGGCACCTTCGGGGTGCCCCGCCAGCGAGGCTCCGAGCAGGCGAGTGCCCTGGAGCAGCAGGGCGATGGAGCTGCGCATCTGCTCGCCCTCGAACCCGCCGCCCGCTCGCGAGAGGTCCCGATAGCCCCCCTCGGGCTCGCCTCCGGGGCGCGGCGCCGCCGCCTGGGGACCCGCCTGGCCCCCGGTCGGGGGCTAGCGCAGGGATCGGGTCTCGATGCTCTCCGACCCGACCGGCAGCTCGACCAGCAGCCCGTCGGTCCCGAGCAGCCACCCCTTCGGGCGCACCGAGTCGATGCCACGGACGAAGATTCGCGAGAGCAGGCCCCGGGGTGGCGGCGCCAGGTGATAGAGCACCAGCAGCTTCGCGCCCGCGGCGTTCGCCACCCGCGCAGCCTCGACCGGCGTGGTGTGGTAGCTCGGGAGGTCGGAGAGCAGCTGGGTCAGCCGCGCGTTCCCGATCTGTCTCATCGCCCGCTCCAGGGTCCCGATCATCGTCCGCGACAGCGCCTCGTGTACCAGCACGTCGACGCCGCGGGCGCTCTCCTCGAGCCCGGCCCCGGCGGTGGTATCGCCGCTCACCACGACGGAGCGACCGCCATAGTCGAAGCGGTACCCGTACGCGGGAGCGACCGGGCGATGGTCGACCCGGATCGCAGCAATGCGAAGGCCCTGCTCCTCGAGCACCGGCGCACTCGCGGCGCCCGCGGGAATCTCGATGGGCATGGCCTGCATGCGCCAGGTGTCTGGACTCAATAGATCCCGGCCATGGTGCGCGACGCGGTAATCGCGGTCGAGCGCGTACGCCCGGGAGAAGCCGTCGACGACGCGCTCGACCCCTGGCGGACCGAACACCCGTAGCGGAGACGAGCGTCCGGCGACCCAGGTCTGCATGTTGAGCTCTCCGAGCTCGCCGATGTGGTCCGAGTGGTAGTGAGTGAGGAGCACCCCCCCGACCCGCGCCACCGGCACCCGCCACAGGGCGAGATTTCGAAACGAGCCAGGGCCCGTATCGACGATCCAGATCCGACCTGCAGCGAACACCGCCACGCACGCCTTCTCGCGCCCCGGAGCTGCGAGCGGGGACGACGAGCCGCAGAGCAGCACGCGAAGGGCTGAGGCATCCAGGAGGTCGGTGGCGCTCGAGCCGACCCGCGCCCGCACCGCCCGCTCCAGCAGGGCGTCTTGTACTGCGGGCATCCGCCACGCAGCTCCTGCGAGGAGCCCGACCAACCCTACGAGCCCGAGAAGAACCCAGGCGAGACGACGCATGGAGCCACCCCCTATCTCCGGATGGACTGACGAGCCCCTCGGGCGCGACGCCCGTGGAGTCGCGACTCGCTACGACTCGAAGACCTCTGCCATCCCCGGCATGTCGGGCAGCGGGTAGTAGACCTTCCCCGCCTTGCGGGCGCGTCGGACGCGCGCCAGGTAGGCCGGTCCCCCGGAGCCCCAGAGGTGCTCCAGGTTCTTCATCTGGCGGAAGAAGTTCCAGGAGTCCGGGTTGAGCTCGACCGCTCGCCGCAGCAGGCCCGCCGCTTCGTCGCGATTGCCCCCTGCCCACAGGTGCTGGCCCAGGTGGAAGTGGGCGTGGGCCAGGGCGACCTCGGGGGTGAACTCCGGCAGATGAGCGCGCGCCTCGTCCTCGGAGAACACGTACTCGCTCTCCGCGCCCTTGGCGACCCAGTCGCGGATCGCGTCCAGGTAGAGGGCACGCGTCCTGCGCACCTTGCGCAGGTTGAAGCTCACTGCGGCGCCGGAGACCTCGGTGGGGCGCACGATCCTGCCCCGCTCATCGATCCAGACCGCCTGCGGCACGTTCACCATGTTGTAGAGCTCGGCGACGACGTGGCTCGTGTCGACCAGCGAGACATAGGTCGTCTTCGCCCGCGTGATGGGACCGCGAACCGCTGAGACGCCCCGTGCATCCATCGCGACGGCGATGATCATGAAGCCATGGTCCCTGAGCTCGTCGTAGAGTGCCTGCCACACGGGCAGGTCCAGGCGGCAGCCTCACCACGAGGCCCAGGTTGCGAGCAGCACCTTCCTGCCCCGGTAGTCGGACAGGCGGTGCAGCGTTCCATCGATGTCGGGGAGGGCGAAGTCCGGAGCCACGAGGGACGCCAGCGCCCGGCTGCGCTCGTCCGCGGCCTCGCCCAGCACCCAGGTCTCTCCCGCCTGATCGTGCAACACCGGCCGGCCGAGGCTCTCCCAGAGCTCCGAGACGCAGACGAGATCGCCCTCGAGCCGGGGAGCGCGGTCGCCGGCCAGGGGCAGACAGAGCTCGCCCTTGCACAGGCCTTCGGGCTGCAGCTGCCAGCCGGTCACCTCGCCGAGCTCGCTCGGAGTGAGCCACAGCTCGCTCGCGGGTCGCTCGCGTCGACGGGGAACGTCGAGCTGTGCTCGTGCAGAAAGGACGAGGGTACGAGACCCCGATGCGCTCGATGCCATGGCTCCTCCTCGGCAGCACTCTAGCCGATCCCGGCCTCCGAGCAGATGCGCCGGCCGCCCAGCCAGGTCTCCAGCACCTGGACCCGATCGAGCTCTTCGGGCTCGATCTCGA
>JBHHYV010000200.1:0-3610 GCA_046757685.1 Myxococcota bacterium | reverse complement strand
GGGCGCCGCCTGAGTTGGCGGGCGACGGAGTCCAGCACCACTTCGCTGAGCTCGGCCGGGCGGCGCCGAGTCGCTCGTCTCGCGTACCGAAGGATCACCGCATCTTCTGGTGGCTGACGTCGACCCGGTGGGGAGCTCCGGATCGGGGTAGGGCTCCGGACCCGGGGTCGTCAACAACAATGTTGTCTCCTCCGTGGTCGACTCTCACCGTCGAGTGAGCAGATGGGTTTTCTGGGTGGGCGATACGCCATTGTGGGCGTCGGAGAGAGCGCTTGGTCGCGCCATTCCGGTCGGACGCCGCTGACGCTCGGACTCCAGGCCGCGCAGCAGGCCCTGGCCGATGCCGGACTGAGCCCGCGCGACGTCGACGGCTACCTCTCCTACGCCGAGGGCGACTCGGCCGACGGACTCCATCTCGCCTCGGGCCTCGGCGTGAGACCGAGCTACACCTCGGAGATCGTGGGGGGTGGGGCTTCTGCCGAGTTTCTCGTCTCCACCGCAGCCGCCGCCATCGATGCGGGGCTTTGCTCCACGGTGCTCTGCTACCGCGCGATGAACGGCCGCTCGGGACGGCGCTTCGGAAGCCAGGCAGATGGCGGCTTCAGCTTCCATGAGATCTCTCCGTTCTCGGGCTTCTTCTCCGCCCACGGCCTGACGACACCCGCGCAGCACTACGCCCTGATCGCCCGCCGCCACATGCACGAGTATGGAACGACCTCCGAGCAGCTCGGCGCGGTCGCCCTCACCTTCCGCGAGCATGCGTGCCAGAATCCACAGGCGATGATGTACGATCGGCCGCTCAGGATGGCGGACTACCTCGCCTCTCCGATGATCGCCGATCCGTTCCGCCTGCTCGACTGCTGTCTCGAGAGCGACGGCGCTGCGGCCTGCATCGTGACATCGTTCGAACGCGCGCGCGACTGCCGACCACGACCCGTGCGCATCCTCAGTGCCGTTGCCCGAGCCGGAGGCGAGAGCGTCTACCACTACGGACTTCCGGATATTACGGAGGCGGCCGGACGCCACGTCGCGCCGCGTTTGTTCGGGATGGCCGGTCTGACTCCGAGCGATGTCGACGTCGCGGCCATCTACGACTGCTTCACGTTCGTCGTCCTGATCCAGCTCGAGGACTACGGCTTCTGTAAGAAGGGGGAAGGCGGCGCCTTCGTCGCAGGAAATCGCCTCTCACTCGACGGCACGCTCCCCTGCAACACTGCCGGAGGCCAGCTCTCGGAGGCCTATACCCACGGCATGAACAACCTGATCGAGGTGGTGCGCCAGCTGCGGGCCGAGTATGCGGGAAGGACGCGACAGGTGGTGGGTGCCGAGGTCGGGCTCTGCACGGGGTGGGGCGGCCCCGAGGTGGCGTCCGGACTGCTGCTGGGAGCCGGCCCATGAGCGGCACGCCGCGTCCCCTCCCAGGCCCGGACCCCGACACGGCGCCCTACTGGGAGGCCTGCCGGAGCCACGAGCTGCGAGTGCAGCGCTGCGGCGCCTGCGAGGCCTTCCGATTCTATCCGGGTCCTGTCTGCCCGGCATGCGCCTCGTCCGAGAGCCGCTGGGAGTGCGTCACCGGACGCGGCGAGGTGTACAGCTACGTCGTAGTCCATCGCGCGATGCATCCGGCTTTCGCCGGTGACGTCCCCTACGCGGTCGCGCTCGTCGAGCTCGAGGGGACGGGGGGGATCCGGCTGCCTTCCCGTCTGGTGGACTGCCCTCCCGAGGAGGTGCGGATCGGAATGGCGGTGGAGGTGTGCTTCGAGAACGCGAGCGACGCGGTCACTCTGCCGGTCTTCCGCCCAGCCGAGGTCGAGCAGCGCGACCGGCCCAGCGAACCCCGCGGAGGAGAATCGGATGTCTGACCTGATCTACGAGACGCGAGACGGCATCGCGTACCTGACGATGGATCGACCGCGGCGCCGGAACGCCATCAGCCCCCAGATGATGGTGGAGCTCGCCGACGCCTGGCGCGCATTCCGCGACGACCCGGACGCACGGGTCGCCATCCTCACGGGCGCTGGGAACCGCGCGTTCTGTGCGGGGGCGGACCTCGAGCTCCTGATCCCCCTCCTGACCCGCGCCCGCGCGCCGGAAGACGAGTGGGATCGCCGACTGCTGTCCGACCGCGGGCTTACCGACGTGGCTCTGCTTCGGGGTTTCGAGCTCTACAAGCCCGTGGTGGCCGCCGTGAATGGATGGGCCCTCGCGGGCGGCACCGAGATCCTCCAGGCCACCGACATTCGCATCGCCTCCCCCGACGCGCACTTCGGGCTGACGGAAGCCGCACGGGGGCTCGTCCCCGGCGGCGGGTCGCTCGCGCGACTGCAGCGCCAGATCCCCTACTGCAAGGCGATGGAGATCCTGCTCGTGGGCGATCCGATCCCGGCTGAGGAGGCGCACCGGATCGGTCTGATCAACGAGATTGTTCCCGCGGAGAAGCTGCTGATCCGAACGGAGGAGATCGCCCGCAGGATCGCTGCGAACGGGCCGTTCGCGGTCCGCAAGATCAAGGAGACGCTGATTCGAACCAGCGGCCTGCCGCTGGCGCGTGCCTTCGAGATCGAGAGCGAGTGCGCGCGCCAGGTCATGCGCTCCGAAGATGCCCGCGAGGGGCCACGCGCATTCATGGAGAAGCGGACACCGGACTTCACCGGACGCTGAGTCTCAGGAGGAACATTGGATGAAAGCTCTGAGCTTCAAGGAGCGCGCGGCAATCGTCGGAATTGGCGAGACGGAATACGTCCGGGGTTCGGAGCGCAGCGCATGTGCGATGATGCTCGAGGCGGCGCGCGGCGCCATCGCCGATGCCGGGCTCTTGCCGGGCGAGATCGACGGCCTGATTCCTCCACCCGGCTACGCCACGGCTGAGGAGCTGGCGGCCAGTCTGGGGATCGAGGGAGCGTCCCCTATGCGGTGGTCGTCGTCGAGCGGGAAGAGGGAGCGAGGATGGTGAGCGGACTGCGCGACCTCGCGCCCGAGGCGCTCGAGCTCGACCTCGCGGTGGAGGTGGTATTCGAGCGCGTGTCCGAGGAGGTCGCGCTGCCGTTCTTTCGACCAAGAACTCAGGAAGGAGACGCGTCATGAGCCTACACACGAGAATTTGCGATGTCTTCGGGATCGAGGTCCCGATCGTCCTGGCGGGGATGGGAGGCGCCAGCACGCCCGAGCTCGTGGCGGCCGTCTCCAACGCAGGGGGGCTCGGCATCCTGGGTGCCGCCACCTGTGGGCCCGAGCGGCTGCGCCGCTGGATCGGGAGGACCCGCGAGCTGACTGACCGCCCCTTCGGCGTAGACACGCTCCTTCCCGCGTCGGTGCGCCGGGGCGCCACCCGGGACTCGGGCGGACCCTCTCCCGCGGACCGGCTCCCCGAGTACCGGAAGTTCGCGGCCGAGTTCATGGAGCGCGAGAAGCTGGGGGCGTTCCCGAAGGAGGCGGGCGGAGCGGAGGCGCGTTCCGGCGAGCGTCGCGCCGCGATGTTCTCGAAGGACTTCTTCGACGCCCAGATGGAGGTCGTCATCGACGAGGGTGTACCCGTCTACGCGGCCGGGCTCGGCAGCCCGGGCTCCTGGGTCGAGCGACTCCACGACCAGGGCTGCGTGGTGATGTCGGT
>JBHHYV010000199.1:0-3616 GCA_046757685.1 Myxococcota bacterium | reverse complement strand
ACGGCGTGGATCAGGGCACCACCCGGTCGATCACGATCTCTACGTCGCGGCTGCCGACCGCGACGGGCCCGCTGGCGCCCTCCAGATCGCCGCTCTGGGGCATCGCGTTCCCCGATCGGGAGATCCGCGCACCGACTCGAACGCGCTCGAACCGGGCCAGGCTTGCCTGCGGCATCATCGCCTGGGTCGAGTCGAGGTGAAACGAGAGTGGAAGCTCCGACGCCTTGCGGCGCAGGATGGCGAGCGGCATTCGCGGGCCCTCGAGGGCTCGCGCGAAGATGAAGACGGTGGCTTGGGGGTCGAGGCGCTCGGCGAGCGCCGAGTCGATCCGCACCCGCCCCTCGATCATCGCCGGCTGCGCCGCGCTCGGTGCTGGCTTCTCGGAGGCCTGCGCTCCAGGGGTGCGGGGTGCCGGTGCCGAGGCGGCAGCTCTGGCACCCGCGGAGGAGGACTCGCCGAGGAGTCGCCTGGCCTCGTCGATGTTCGCGGCCATCGCCGTGGCCAGGGTCGAGCCCGCCGGAGCGAGCGCGGCCAGGCGCTGCCACAGTCCCAGGGCCTTGCGGTAGTCCCCGTCCTCGAAGGCGATGGTGCCGGCGAGCCAGAGGGACCGAGGGTGGCTGGGGTCGGCTCGCAGGGCGCGATCGACCAGGCTGCGCGCCGTGGCGTCGAACCGGCCCCCCTGCGACATCGCCAGCGAGTCCGCATGAGCCGAGAGCACGTCGGGCTCCTCGCCGACGATCGTCTCGGCCCGGGCATAGGCAGCGGCCGCCTTGGAGTGCTCGCCCAGGACCGTGTACGAGCGCCCGAGCATGATCCAGCCGGTCCCGTCGTCCGGGCTCGCCTGCAGCCGGTCGGCCAGGGTCTGGACCATCGCCCGCAGGTCCTTGGGATCGAGCGGATGTGCGGCGCCGCCCGGACGCTCCACCGCGGGCAGCACCGCATCGGGTCGGCCGAGGCTGGCGTAGAGGAGCGTCGCGAACAGCGGCACGGCGACTCCCAGTGCCAGCGCGGTCCTTCCTCGCGACGCGCGCGCGACCTGGGGGGGCGGGGCGTGCTCGGCCTCCTGGAGCAGCCGGCGCTCGAGCTCGATGCGCGCCTCCTCGAGAGCCTCGGGGTCGAGGGTGCCGCTGGCGACATCCGCCTCGAGCTCACGCAGGCGATCCCGTCGCAGGGTACGGTCGAGGCCCGCCTCGCGCTCTCCAGGGGGGGAGGCTCCGCTGCGCAGGAGCGGGATCAGCACGAAGAGGACGGCGATTCCGGGGAGCAGCGTCGCGACGATCCAGAAGGTGCTCACCCTGCCTCGTCTCCGCGGTCTCGCTCCTCGCGCTCCTCGGGCTGGGAGGGCCCAAGCAGGGTTCCGAGCCGCGCGCGCTCCTCGGCCGAGAGGGGCTCCGGTGGGCTCCATCGAGTGCGTCGCCGCACGCTCTTCACCAGGACGCCCGTGGCGATCGCGACCCCCAGAGCCGGGCCGAGCCAGAGCAGGAGCGTCATCGGCTCGAAGGGCGGGCGATAGAGCACGAACTCTCCATAGCGCGCGACCAGGAACTGGACGACCTCGTCGTCGCTGGCTCCCGCCTGCATCTGCTCGCGCATCTCCTGTCGCAGGTCGGCCGCCAGCGCGGCATCGGAGTCCGCCAGGGTCTGGTTCTGGCAGACCAGGCAGCGCAGCTCCGAGGCCAGCGAGAAGAGGCGCTCCTCGAGCGCCGGATCCTGGGCCGTCGGGATGCTCCGCGACGCCCAGGCTCCCGGGGCGGCGATCCCGGTCACCAGGAGCGCCAGCGCGAGGGCGCGCATCAGCCCTGGAGCTCCCGGATCAGGGGGAGAAGGGTCTCGTCGATGACCTCGCGCGTCAGGGGTCCGATCTGCTTGAAGCGGATCACGCCCTCGCGGTCGATCAGGAAGGTCTCGGGGACGCCGTAGACCCCGAAGTCGATGCCCACACGACCCTCGCGGTCGACTGCGATCTCGCGGTAGGGGTCGCCGTGCTGGGCGAGCCAGGCGTGCGCGTCGGACGGGCGATCCTTGTAGTCGAGTCCGTAGAGCGGCTGGCCGTCGCGTGCCAGCTCGACGAGCAGGGGATGCTCCTTGCGACAGGCGACGCACCACGAGGCCCAGACGTTGAGCAGCCACACCTCGCCGAGTCGATCGCGCTTCGCGAACACCTGGTCGGTCGCGTTCAGCCGCGGCAGGCGGAACTCGGGTGCGGGGCGGTCGATGAGCGGAGAGGGAATCTCGCGAGGGTTCAGCCGCAGGCCCACCACCAGCAGCCCAACGAGCGCCAGGAATCCCGCGAGCGGAATCCAGGCTCGACTCATCCCGCGGCGACCCCATCGCCTTCGTCCTCGCGTCGGTGCGGGGAGCCCGGTGCCTGCGAGGGCGCACTCCCGGCGCGCCGACGCAGCGGCAGCCGGTAGCGGCGATCGCTCAGGGTGACGAGCCCGCCGAGCGCCATCAGCGCCGAGCCGCCCCAGATCCAGGTGACGAAGGGCTTGTAGTAGACGCGTACGCTCCAGGCGCCGTCGTCGACGGGCTCGCCGAGCGACACGTAGAGATCTCGCAGCGGGCCCGAGTCGATGGCCGCCTCGGTCATGCGCTGGCCACTGGCGCCATAGGTGCGCTTCTCGGGGTGGAGGACGCGAATCTCCCGGCCATCGCGCAGGATGCTGAACTCGCCGACGCGGGCGAGGTAGTTCGGTCCCGCCTTCGCGTGGACCCCGTCGAAGCGGAACGTGTATCCACCGGACTCCACGGTGTCGCCGGGCGCCATCCGCAGGTCGGTCTCCTCCTCGTAGCCCCCGACGAGGGTGACGCCGACGATGAAGACCGCGATCCCCAGGTGTGCCAGCTGCATGCCCAGGTAGCTTCGCGACAGCCCCCGCAGCCCGTTGCGGCTCGCGCGCCAGCGCGCCGCCAGGTCTCGAGCCAGGCCCAGCGCGATCCAGCTGGCGAGCAGCAGTCCGAGCGCGACGAGCGGCGACCAGCGGCCGAGCAGGAAGGGGAGCACGACTGCCGTCACGGCGCCCGCCCCGAGCGCCCAGCGCAGGCGCCGGGCCAGGTCGGGCAGGTCGGCTCGCTTCCAGCGCGCGTAGGGCCCCACGCCCATCAGGAAGACCAGGGGCACCATGAGCGGAACGAAGACTGCGTTGAAGTAGGGCGGGCCGACCGAGATCTTGCCGAGACCCAGCGCGTCGACCGCGAGGGGGTAGAGGGTTCCGAGCAGCACCGACCCCGCCGCGGAGACCAGGAGCACGTTGTTGGCCAGCAGGAAGGACTCGCGCGAGACCAGGCGAAAGGCCCCTCCGGGATCCAGGCTCGAGGCGCGCCAGGCATAGAGGACCAGCGATCCCCCGACGACGACGACCAGGAACGCCAGGATGAAGATGCCCCGCGAGGGGTCGGTGGCGAAGGCATGGACGCTCGTCAGCACCCCCGAGCGGACCAGGAAGGTCCCGAGCAGGCTCAGCGAGAAGGTGAAGATCGCGAGCAGCAGGGTCCAGCTCTTGAACGAGCCGCGCTTCTCGGTGGTCGCGAGCGAGTGGACGAGCGCGGTTCCCATCAGCCAGGGCATGAACGAGGCGTTCTCGACCGGGTCCCAGAACCACCAGCCGCCCCAGCC
>JBHHYV010000198.1:0-3710 GCA_046757685.1 Myxococcota bacterium | reverse complement strand
CGATCCGGGGTGTCGCCGATCCGGGGTGTCGCCGATAGGGAGGCTCGGCCAGACACGACGAGCCTCGGCTCAGGGGCAGGGCGTTCCCGCGTTGCAGGAGTTTCCGCCCGCGTCTACTCCGCCGTTCACCGTGTCCAAGCCATTCGCATCGATCACGTTCTCACGATGGGCCGAGCCCGCGGCGAGGTCGAGGCCCCATCCTGTGTTGGCTCGGACGGAGTTTCGCTGGACCAGACAGTCGAAGCGGGTCGGGATTCCATCGCCGCTGTGGGTCGAGGCGGTGTTGCGGAACACCGCCGACGCGAATCCAGTGCGGATGCCACCGAGACGGTGCCAGTGCACTCGGAGGTCGGTGACCTCGGCCTGCGAACCGACGAGCACGCCGTACCGACCCATCCCCGCGACGCTTCCGTTCCGAACCGAGATCCCCATCTCGGCAGATCCGTTGAAGACCCCGATGCCCGAGTCGGATCCTCGCCGTACTTCGCGTCGGTCGCATGGGAGACTCCTGCGCACTGCGAGCCCGGGGGCGCAGCCCGTTCTCAGCCTCTGCCCATTCGCATGATCGCGGTCATACCCGTTTACGGGGGAGCAGTCCACGTGCGAGGAAGTGGCAAACGCGGGAGTTGGCGGCCGGGCGCGGCGAGACCACACTCGATGGGCTTGGGTTGCCTCGGAGCGAGCCGGCCGATGAGTCTCTACGGAAAGCGGATCGAGCGTCACGACCTCCCGTGCTTCGAGTACAGCGTCGACCAGGACGCCGTCCCCGAGGCCGAGTGGGACCCGATCCAGGGTCCGAGGACCCGGCGTCACTGGGTGCTGCTGGGGAATCGCGCCATCCAGATCCAGGTGGCGAACGATGGCCGGGTGGCGCTCTTCGACGAACGCTTCGGCCAACGCTGGATCACCGCACCCGATCCGGCCGGAACGGGCCTTTCGATCATCGAGCAGGGGGGCGAGACCTGGGGCAGTGCCTGGGAGATGCGTCCGTCGAGCGAAGTGCCGCTGCGGCGCTTCGGGCCGACCTGGTTCGAGGTCGTCGCGCTCCGACGAGGTCTCGCCCTCGAACGCCTGGTTCTGTGTCCGGAGGGCGCCGTGCCGTGGGTGCTGGTGCGCGGGCGCATCCGGAACGAGGGGGGCTCGCCGAGCACACTGCGCCACCGCGAGCAGTGGGCCATCGTTCCCCGCTTCGCGAACCTCCTCGGCTCCCAGGAGAGCCGCCGCGTCCACGCCGAGGAGGCTCTCACCTACGACGTCGAGACCTCGCCGCGAGGGCTTCTTGCCGTAGAGCGCCGCCTCACCGATGGGGAGGGGGCGGACTTCGCGATCGGACCCTTCGTGGACCGGCACCCTCTCGGGACCGGACGCCTACAACGGCGTCGAGTCGACGCGTCCAGGCGAGACCTGGGGCTCGAGGCTGCTCTCGATGCAGGCGAATCCCGTGAACAACCAGCACAGCCACTCGCTGCCGCTGCTCGCCTACCTGCGACTGCTCGGCGTCGAGCCGCTTCCCGACGGAAGGCTGTGCGTGAGCGCGGGCGCGGACGTGGACACGGGGGCCAGCTACGAGAGCCCACGGTTCCAGCTCACTGCCGAGGGCCACGGACGCCTCGAGGCGAGCGGTCCGGCCGTCCTGGTGACGAAGTTCGGGGAGGTCCGTGGCGGTCCCGGCCGCGTGGAGTGGTAGGGCTGGCGTCCTCTCCGGGTGCTCCCGGGAGAACCCTCTCCCCCTAGATCGACTCGACCACCGTGCCGCCTCTCGACCAGCGCACGAAGGGGACGGGGAGGGATCGCGCGTTGGGGGAGGCGAGGCGGCGCTCGATCTCGCCCAGCACCAGGCGCGTGACCTCGGGCAGGTCCAGGGCGCGGGCGTGGGCGAGGGGGAGCCACTGCAGGTCGATCAGCTCGCCCGAGCCGGCGAGGGTCGCGTCCTCGCCGCCGTGGGCGTGGACGGCCTCGGCCATGAAGAAGCGCGCGTCGAAGCGGCGGGGCGAGCCCGGGGGGGTGACCGCGCGCGCGACGAAGTCGAGGACCTCGAGCGAGGGGACCAGGCCATCGTGCAGGAACTCGCGCCAGGAGCGCGCGCGGCTGTGAAAGGGGGGACCGTCGGCGCCGGTCGCTCGGGCGGGGCGACCGAGCCGCAGGCCGGTCTCCTCGAAGGTCTCGCGAATCGCGGCCAGTGCGAGCGCGCGGGCGCGGGCGCGCGTGGTGCCCTGGGCCACGCGCGCCCAGACCGGCTCGCGAAGCTCGCGTGGCGGGCGCAGGCGGCAGTCCGCGATGTCGACGCGACCGCCGGGGAAGACGAACTTGTCGGGCATGAACACGTGGCCCGAGTGGCGCTGTCCCATCAGCACGCGCGTGTCGCTCGCGCGCCCCGAGGCCGCGCGCCGGTAGAGGACGAGGGTCGCCGCGTCCCGCGGTCGGATGCGGCTCACGTGCGCTCCGCCAGGTCGGCGTCGCAGGCGATGCGCGCGCGCAGGTCGGCCAGCCAGCGCTCGTAGTCGCTCCCCTCCCAGGCGCGGTGGTCACCGCGCCGGTAGTGCTCGGCGTTGCGCCGGTAGCGCCAGGCATTCAGGCGATTCTCGCGGGCGGAGTCGCGCGTGCGGAGCACCCGCGCCGGGACGCCGCCCACGATGCTGCCAGGCGGGACGATCGTTCCCTCGGGCACCACGGCGCCGCCGGCCACGATCGACCCGCGTCCGATCACCGCGCCGTCCATGATCACGGCGCCGATCCCGATCAGGCAGGCGTCCTCGAGGGTGGCGCCGTGGATCGTGGCGTGGTGGGTGACGGAGCAGAAGGCACCGATGCGGGTCGGATGCTCGAAGCCGACGTGGATCATCGAGAAGTCCTGCAGGTTGGTCATGGCTCCCACCTCGATCTGCTGGCACTCCGCGCGCAGCACCGCGTGCGGCCAGACCGAGCAGTGGCGAGCCAGCGAGACGCGCCCGTAGAGCTGCGCTCCGGGAGCGATCCAGACGCTGGGGTCCACGTGCGGCATGCGCGGCATGCTACACCGCGCTCCGCGGACCGGCCCGCGGCGCGGTCCGCTCGCAGATCCCCCGGTGGCTCCGGCTATCCTCGCGGCGATGAGCCAGGACGCCGCACCCGGGACGCTCCGCTGCAGCGCCCCCGCGCGCGCCAACCTGATCGGCAACCCCTCGGACTGGTACGGCGGCGCGGTGCTGGCGGCGTCGGTGCCGCTGCGCGCCCGGGTGCGGCTCGAGCCCGCGGACCGGATCCAGGTCGCCGGTCCCGATGGCCAGATCGACATCGCCGGACCGGGGGACCTGGAGCCGCGCGGAGACTCGCTGGACCTCGCGCGCGCGGTGCTGCGCGCGCTCGGCCCCGGTCCCGCCTGCCGGATCGAGTACGCGACCGAGATCCCGCGCCAGAGCGGCCTGGCGGGATCGACCGCCCTGCTGGTGGCGCTGCTTCGCGCACTGCTCGCCTGGCGCGGGGAGCATCCCGGGCCCTATCGGCTGGCCTCGCGCGCGCGGGCGGTCGAGCGGGACGTTCTCGGGGTCGCCTGCGGCTGGACCGACGCCTACATGTGCGTCTTCGGCGGCGTGCAGTACATGGACTTCCGGGGGCTGGAGTGGGACCGGCCTCTCGGCGAGGCGCCCTTCGCCACGCTCGAGGCCCTCGCCGACGCGCTTCCGCGCCTGCCGATCGTGCTGGCGCAGAGCGGCGTACGACACCACTCGGGG
>JBHHYV010000197.1:0-3743 GCA_046757685.1 Myxococcota bacterium | reverse complement strand
ACTAGCCGCTCCCCAGAGCGGCGTCGCCGCGGGCCGGGCCAGGCCGGACGCTACGAGAGGGCCTCTTCGGGATCCTCGAAGCGGAGGTCGCCGGTGGTCGCGTCCTCCATCGACTCGAGCACGGAGGCGTCGCTCCAGACGGGGATGCCGGCCTCGTCGAAGCGCTTGCGGGTGCGCTCGGTCACCGCGCCCACCCGCACCAGCGCGGGCATCATCAGGTCGCGGAAGGAGTGCACCTGGCCGGGCGCAGCCTGGGCGCGGATGCCGGCCTGGCCCGCCTCGCGAAGCCCGTTCAGGAAATCGACCGGATCGATCTCGGCCGCCTCGAGCACCTCGAGGAAGCCCGGGTCCTGGCGGCGCGGACCGTCGCCGCGCGGGCCGCCGGTCGCCTGGGCCATCGTCCGGATCGCCTCGAAGGCGAAGTCGGCCACGTCCTCGCGGTCGTCGGGGTGCAGGCGCCGCAGGGCCTCGCTCACGTAGACGTTGCCGTAGGCCACGTGGCGCGACTCGTCGCGCAACACGTTGTCCGTGATCGCGCGCAGGAGCTCGCAGCGCGTGGAGCGCCGCATGTTGTGGAAGGCCCCGAGGGCCAGGCCCTCGACGATCATGTTCATGCCGATCGCGATCTTGATCCAGTGGTCCGCGGTCAGCGTCGCGTCGATCACCTCCTTCAGCCACGGGGCGATCGGGTAGACGATCGCGAGCTTGGCGACGTAGCGCTGGTAGACCTCGACGTGGCGTGCCTCGTCCATGGTCTGGGTCGCGGCGTAGAGCTTGGCCTCGTAGTCCGGAACCGCGTGGGTCAGGGCGGCCGCCGTCATCAGCGCGCCCTGCTCGCCGTGCAGGAACTGCGAGAGCATGTGCGCCGAGGTGTGGGCGCGGAAGGTCTCGCGCTGGCGGTCGGAGAGCTTGCGCAGGAAGGGGATGCGGTCGTAGGCGAACTGGCCCTCGTCGATGATCGGCTTTCCGGCGTCGAGCTCCTGGTCCCAGTCCAGGTCGCGCTCCGCGTCCCACTGGTAGCGCTTGGCCTTGGAGTAGAGGTTGCGAAGCTTCTCGATCGAGATCTCGTAGTCGAACTGCCAGGTGATCTCCATCGGTGTGCTCAGGATCTCGGCACTCGCCCAGTCGCTCATCTGTTCCTCCAGCCGGCGAGTGTAGCCCGAATCGCGATCTCGCCGAAGTCCGGGGCGCTTTCGACAGCGGGCGCGAGCGACCTCTAGGATGGCGGGATGGACGCGAGCCCCGACCGGCCCCTGGTGGCCTGCTACCGGCTGCGGGTCGCTGCCGGGCAGGTCGAGGCGCGCGCCGAGGCGCTGCAGCTCGAGCAGACGGTCGAGCTGCCGCGGGAGGCGCTCGGAGACCGTCCCGACGAGCGGCGCGCGCTCGGGCGGACCGAGACGATCGAGCCCGACCCGGAGGGGGGCTTCCGGGTGCGCATCGCGTACCCGGCCGAGGCGAGCGCCTACGAGCCGGCGCAGCTGGTGAACCTGCTCTTCGGCAACTCTTCGCTGCACCGCGACGTGGAGCTGATCGACGTCGACCTCCCGCCGAGTCTGCTGGCCCGGCTCGACGGACCGGGGGTCGGTCTCGAGGGGATCCGCCGCGCCTGCGACGCGCGGGAGCGCCCCCTGAGCTGCGCCGCCCTCAAGCCCCTCGGGCTCGGCCCCGAGGCCCTGGCCGAGCGCGCCGCGCTCTTCGCGCGCGCGGGCATCGACTGCGTGAAGGACGACCACAGCCTGGCCGACCAGCCCTTCTGCCCCTACGAGGCCCGCGTCCGGGCCTGCCAGGCCGCGATCGAAGCCGCGAATCGCGTCACGGGACACCGAACCGTGTATGCGCCGAACGTGACGGGGACCCCCTCGAGGATTCGCCGCCAGCTCGAGCTGGCGAGCGCGCTGGGAATTCGCGCGGTGCTGATGAGCCCGATGGTCGTTGGTCTGCCGAGCTTCTTCGAGGCGGTCCGGGTTGGACGGGACGCTCCCGAGCCGATCGCCGTGCTGGCGCATCCGGCGCTGGCGGGGAGCGGAGGTATCGCCCCGGGCGTGCTGCTCGGAACGCTCTTCCGGGCGCTGGGTGCCGATGCCGTGATCTATCCCCACGCGGGCGGGCGCTTCGCGTTCTCGGAGCGGCAGTGCCTGGACCTGGCGAGCCGCCTGCGCCGACCCTGGAGCGGCCTGCGCCCCGCGCTGCCCGTACCGGCCGGAGGCATGAGCGTCGAGCGGGCGCCCGAGCTGATCCGTCTCTACGGGCGCGACGTGATGCTGCTGATCGGGGGCAGCCTTTACTCCGCGGGGCGTGAGATCGAAGATCGGAGCCGGGCGTTTGCGAGTGCCGTGGCGCGAGCCGTGGCACCCGAGATGCCCACGGGAGCCCGAGCATGAAGCCCGTCTTTCGCAGCCGAGGCGACTTTCGCTGGGAGGGGATCGAGGTGATGCCCTACAAGCCCGAGGGAACCCACTTTCGCGACATCTCGCGGCAGCTCCTCTTCGGCTCCGAGGACGGCCTGGCCTGCGAGCTTCGCTACTTCGAGATCGACCCCGGGGGTCACTCCACCCTCGAGCGCCACGCCCACCGCCATGCCGTCCTGATCGTGCGCGGCGCGGGACGGGTGCTGGTGGGGCGCGAGGTCTACGCTCTCGAGACCTACGACGGCGTGCGCATTCCTCCCTGGACCTGGCACCAGTTCCGCGCGGGCGCGCAGAGCCCCCTGGGTTTTCTGTGCATGGTCGACCGCCAGAGGGATCGACCCGAGCGGCCGAGCCCGGCGGATCTCGACGAGCTGCGCCGCGACCCGGCGCTGGCGGAGTTCATTCGCAGCTGAGGCGGCGGCGCTCCCGATCGGAGCGCGGCCCTATGACCCGGGTCATGTGCGGCAGCCTGGGAGTCCAGTAGACGGAGGAGGCGGAGGCGCACCCTCTGCAGGGAGACGAGCCATGAAGTCGATCGAGGGCGTCGGGCTGGCCGACGTGAAGGCGATCTACGAGGGCGTGGAGGGCGATCTCTTCGAGCTCGTCTTCGGCGAGCAGATCCACATTGGCGGGCTGGGCGCGTCGATCGACCTGGCGGAGCGCGCCGGAATCCAGCCGGGCCGGCGCGGCGTGGATCTCTGCTGCTGCAACGGGGCGGGGATGCGCTTCCTGGTCCAGTGTCGAGGCGTCGCACAGATGACGGGGGTCGACGCGACGCGCGGGATCGTCGAGCGCGGCCGGCGGCGCTGCTCCGAGCTGGGCCTGGAGAAGCAGATCCGCTTCGTCCTGGCGGATGGCTGCGAGAGCGGGCTCCCGGACGGCGAGGCCGACTTCGTGTGGGGCGAGGACGCCTGGTGCTACGTGGCCGACAAGGGAAAGCTCGTGGCCGAGGCGGCCCGCCTGCTGCGCCCGGGGGGCACGCTGGCCCTGACGGATTGGATCGAGGGCCCCGCGGGGCTCGACGACGCCGAGGCCGAGCTCTTTCTGCGCTTCATGCGCTTCCCGACGCTCTTCAGCCTGGAGGACTACCGCCGGGCGATCCAGTCGCAGGGGCTTCGCCTGGTCGAGGCCGAGGACACCGGCCGCTTCGCCCGCTACGCGCAGCTCTACCTGGACATGATCGAGCTCCAGCTCGGCTACGACGCGCTGCGCCTGCTCGACTTCGACGAGGAGCGGCTGCGCGCGGTGACGGAGGGCTACCGGGGCCTGCGCGATCTGGCGAGCGCGGGAAAGATCGCCCAGGGACGATTCATCGCCCGCCGTTAGCCGCTCGCC
>JBHHYV010000196.1:0-3907 GCA_046757685.1 Myxococcota bacterium | reverse complement strand
ACGCTCGGGAACTGCGCCAGTGCGACCTGGGCGAGCTTCTGCGTCACGCCGTTCGAGAACTGGCCCGTCACGAAGCCGGCCTCGTCGATCGAGATGTTCGACAGCTGGCCCGCGGCGAACCCGTCCTGGTTCATGAAGCGCACCGAGTTCGAGATGACCTGTCCTCCGAACTGGGTGCTCTTGTCGACCCCGGTTCCGCCCTCGCCCGTGATCGATTTTCCGAAGTCGAAGGCGATCGCCTGTGTGGGCGCTGCGCCCGCTGTGAAGGCCCAGTTCGACGGAGTCGCGACGCTCACGCCGTCGAGTGCGCCGTCGCCGTCGAGGTCGTAGTCGAGGTTCACCTGGGTGTTGTTCTCGAGATCCAGCGCACCGCTCGTGGTAAAGGAGAGGGTGCCCGACTGGAGTGGAAAGAACTGGGTCGGCTGGGCGCTCGGAGCCGCGCTCGAGAAGTTGACGGACAGGTCGAGGTCGGAGCGGTTCACGCCGGCGAACCACTGCCAGGTGTTGGTGGCGGTCTTCTTGAAGTAGATCAGGATGTTCCGGGCGTTGCCCAGCGAGTCGAAGACCCGGATCCCGGTCTGGAAGTTCGAGGTATTGATGGGATCGGTGTGATCGAACGCGCCCGGAAGGACCGCCGAGTTCGGATCGAGGTTGACGTTGACGTCGATGTTCGCGGTGGCCCGCGGCTGGGAAGATGCACTCTTGATGTCGATCGGGGCGATCGCCCCGTTCTGCTGCCCATTGGGCGCGATTCCGAAGCCCAGCACCTGCTGGCCGGCTGGATTGACGAGCTGCTTGTTCGAGTCGAGGCGGAAGAGGCCGGCACGCGAGTAGAACACGCCCGTCGTATCCTGCACGATAAAGAAGCCGTTCCCGTCGACTGCCAGGTCGGTGCCCACGCCGGTGGACTGCAGCGATCCCTGCGTGAAGATCTGGCCGACCCCCGCGACCCGAGCGCCGGCTCCCACCTGGCCCCCGGCCCCGGCGGCCGCACCGAGGCTGTTCGAGAGCACGTCGACGAACTCGGCGCGCGATCCCTTGAAGCCGACGGTACTCGTGTTCGCGATGTTGTCTCCGACGGTGGAGATCGCGGTTCCCTCAGCGTTGATTCCCGAGACACTCGAGAAGAGAGCGGAAAGAAGTCCCATTTCAGAAGTCTCCTCTGCTACCGAATTCGTAGGATCTGCGAGAGCGGAACATCGATGCCCCCGACCGTCAGGACGGGCTCATCGCCGGACAGGCGAACTCCGTCTGCGGTGGCGGTGACGGTGGTGGCGGGCTGGAGCGGCGCTCCCGACGCGTCGACTCCGCCGACCTTCAGGCGCAGCGTCTCGCCCGCGCCGGGGTGGAACGGGAGGGGCTGGCCGCTGGCGTCTCGCGCGAGCGCGATCCCGCCCTGCCCATCGCTCGTGGCCTGCCGGATCGTGAGCGGCTCGACGACTCCGTCCGGTCGGAGGAGCTGAAGCTCAGGCTGCCCGTTCACCTGCGTGAACCCCAGCTCGTAGACGCCCCTCGGGAAGTCCTGGAAGCGGGTCTCCGTGTGGGTCCCGCCGCCCGGGTCGGCGACGGTCCGGGTCCCGCGAGGAGCCTGGAGGGTGGCCGTTCCGAGCGTGGCGCCGGAGGCGTCCTGTACCTCGATCCCGAGCGCTCGCGCGGGCGAGGGGAGCGAGAAACGCAGCGGGGTCGAGGGGCCGCTCCCCGGGACCTGGACCTGGTCTCCGCTCAGGTCGACCTGGTGTCCGAGCAGCGAGAGGGGATCGAGAGAGCTGGAGCTCCCATCCTTGAGAACCTTCAGGATCTCCTCGAGGGTATCCGAGACCCCCTGCAGCGAGGCGGCCGTCCGCGTGCCCTGCTCGACCTGGGTGAACTGGGCGAGCTGCACCGCCAGGTCGCCCGACTCCTTGGGCTGGAGAGGATCCTGGTTCTGGAGCTGGGTGAGAAAGATCTTCAGGAAGGCACTCTGATCGAGCCCCGCCTTGCCCAGCGTCGACTCGTCCTTCTTCGAGTCGGGGAACGTGGTCAGTCGGTCCAGCTTCGTCTCTACGTTCACGACGGTTCCTCCTCAGATCCTCAGGTCTACGGTTCCCAGATGAGCCCAACGTGGCGTCACACCGCGAAGCGCGAGAGGCGGACCTCCCACTCCCCTGTGTCCCGAGCGGAGCCCGCCGCGCGAGCCTTCGCTCCCGAGCTCCCGGCCGTCGGGCGCCTCGCGCCGGGGTGCCCGCCCCGAGTCGCCCTGCGCGTCTCCGCGGACGTCGACATCGACGCGCTCCAGCCGGATGTCGTGGGTGTCGAGCACGGCTCGCAGCTCCGGCAGATGGCGCGCCAGCAGCTGGGCGACCGCCCGGTGGTCCGCCGTGAGGGAGAGGCTGGCCACGTCGTGCGTGATGATCAGGCGGATGCCCAGCTCGCCGAGCTGGGGCGGATGAAGAACGATGCGTGCCTGGCCTCCGTTCTGGTGCGCGAGCATGCGGGCGGTCTGGAGGATCTCGCTCTCGTTGCGCACGGGCAGCTCGGGGAGCAGCCGACCGGCGCTCTCGGAGGGCGCTGCAGCCGCGGCCGTCTTGGGATCGGCGAGGGTCGGGGGGAGCTGGGCGGCGGAGACCGGCGCGGCCTGCGAGGGGCTCGGATCCACCGGCGGGGCCGTCGCGATTGCTGCGACCTCGCCGCGCGCGTGGGACGACGGTGGCGGATCGTGGAGGGGGTGCGAGCTTGCATGCGAGTCGCCCGCCCGCGCTGCGTCGGGCACGCCCGCCGGAGGCACCGTCGCGGGAGCCTGGGGCTCGGCCCGGGCCGGACCGGCGTCGCGCGCCGCTTCTGCGTTCGCCGGACGCTCGAGGAGCGGCGGTCGATCGCTGCGCTGGGGCGGCCGTCCTGCCGGGGCGGGGGAGGTGGGCGGCGCGGGGAGCGGTGTGGCAGCGGCAGCGAGGGCCGCGCTTCCCTCCGGGTCGGTCGCCTCGCGCTTCGGGGCGTTCTCCGGCCCCTCGTGTGCCGGAGAGGCTGGCTCCGGAATCGAAGGGTGCGATCCGCCTCCGGGCGCTTCGGCCGCCGACGCATCGCGCTGCTCCGGCTCGCCGTTCGAGTCACGCGCCTCGTGGCTGCGAGGATCACGCGCCCCGTGGCTGCGAGGATCGCGCGCCTCGTGGCTGCGAGGATCGCGCGCCTCGTTGGAATCCTCTGCCCGCTGCCCGTCCGTTTCGTGTCCGGAAGCCGCGTCTGCGCGCTCGGCGGCTGCCCCCGAGCTCGGCGCGTCCGAGGAGGAGTCCGTGGCGGACTTTCGCTGGGAGACTTCGACCTGCTCGTCGAGGGCCCTTGGGAACTCGCCCCTGCTCCTGGGGCCTCGAGCCGACTCCGGGCTCGGTCCCTCCGCTCGCGGGAGCGGGTTGAGCGTCTTCGAGAGTGCTGCTGCTGGATCCACGACTACCTCCGTCCCGCCATCCGCTCCGAGATCTGCACCGCGCGTTCCGACCCGATCGAGTTGAGGATCTTCCCGGCCGAACGCGGAGACATCGACGCCAGGACGTCGGCCGCGAGCTTCAGGGGAAGCGCCTCGAGCAACGTCGCCGCAGTCTTCGGCTTCATCGCCTGGTAGAACTTGACGAGCCTTCCCAGGTCGGGCCGCGGCCCCGCCGTCGCGCCGCCCTCCGAGGCGAGCTGCTCGCGCAGCTGCTTCAGCTCTTCGAGCTCTCCCCGAAGGTCCTCCTGCAGGAGACGCAGGGCCTCGTTTCGGGCCTCGATCTCCAGCGCCTCGCGCGCCACCTGTCCCGGGTCGACCCGCACGCTCTCGGCCGCTGCAGCGGGCTGGGCGTCGTTCGGCGCCTCGGCCGCTTCGGCGCGGAGCGAGGGGGGCGTTGCGAGCACGGCGAGGATCGCGAGCAGCCCCGTTCCCAGCGAGAGGCGCAGCTGT
>JBHHYV010000195.1:0-3908 GCA_046757685.1 Myxococcota bacterium | reverse complement strand
TCAGCCGGGGCGTGTCGGTCTTGACGGCTCGATGGACCTTCTCGCAGCCGGGCCGTCGCAGCTCGGGAGTGTGGCCGTCCGGAGCCGTGGCCCTCGTCTTCCGGGACGGGCGCCGGAGAGCGGTTCCAGGGTATCGCGAGGGTCCGAGGGTCCGCCCCCGAGACCCGTCGCGTCCCGTCGCGTCCATGATCGGGCGGGGCCCGAGCCTGTATGCTCCGGGGCATGGCCGATTCCGAGCTCTTCGTCGTCGATGCCGACTCTCACGTCCTCGAGCCTCCCGATCTCTGGGAGACCTACCTCGAGGACCGGTACAAGGCGCGCGCCATCCAGATCGTCCCGGGGCCCGGCGGAACGGAGCAGCTGGTCGCGGACGGCGAGGTCCTGCTCCCGATGGGGCTGGCCGGCCTCGGGGGGGTCGAGCGAGAGGCGATGAGCGTCTTCGAGGACCCGACGCTCGGCTATCGCGATGGCGCCCCCCTCGCCAGCATGGACACGGAGGCGCGCATTCGACTGCTCGACGACTGGGGCGTCGACGCGGGCATCGTCTTTCCGACCATCGGAATCCTCTGGGACAAGCCCGACGATCCCGAGCTGGCCATGGCCTGGGCGCGCGCCTACAACCGCTGGCAGTGGGACTTCGCCTCCCCGCACCTGGATCGCCTGGTCCCGATCGCCCAGATCCCGCTCTACGATGTCGACCTGGCGCTCGCAGAGCTCCGGCGCTGCCTGCGGCTGGGGTTCAAGGGCATCTTCGTGGCCCCGGAGCCCGTCTGCGGAAAGCGCCCCTCGCACCCCGACTTCGATCCGCTCTGGCGCGAGCTCGAGGACGCCGGGCTGCCCCTCTGCCTACACGTGATCGTCCGCTTCACGCGCCCGGTCGGCGGCTTCGGGCAGTGGTTCGACGGCGCCGCCGGGGAGCGCAACTGGGTCTTCGGATTCGGGCTGGGCGGCACGTTCCAGCTGATTCCGGCGATCTCGGCGCTCGTCTGCGACGGGCTCTTCGATCGCTTTCCGAGGCTCAAGGCCCTGGTGGTCGAGTCCGGGGCCGGCTGGGTCGGGTACATCATGGATCGCCTCGACGAGAAGTACGAGCGCTTCGGCTCGACCTCGATGAAGGAGAAGCCGAGCGAGTACTTCCGGCGCAACGTGTGGGTGGTCTTCGATCCGGACGAGCGCTCGATCGACTCGCAGTGCGACCTGCTCGGCGAGGGGCACCTGCTCTGGGGCTCGGACTACCCGCACATCGACTCGCACCTCGATGCGCCGGACAGGATCCGGGCTCGCGTCGCGGGCCTCTCGGCGCGGCGACGGCGCGCGGTCCTGGGCGAGAACGCCCGGCGCCTCTTTCGACTCGACGGGGGTGCCGGCCCCCGATGAGCCGGCCGCCCGGGTCCCGTCCCCCGAGCCGCAGGAGGCGGGGCTCCCGCAGTGGGGCGCGGGTGAGGCACAATGCGAGCGCCGGGGGGAGGACGCCATGCACTACGAGACGCTGAAGCTCGAGACCCGGGGCGAGACCCAGATCGTCCGGCTGAACCGCCCCGACAAGCTGAACGCATTCGATACGAAGCTCATCGGCGAGCTGATCTCCGTCACCCGCGAGCTCAAGACGGATCTCCAGACGCGCTTCGTGATCTTCACCGGGGAAGGCCGGGCGTTCAGCTCCGGTGCCGACGTCGGCGGAATGGGGGGCGGCTCGAGCCGGATCGCGCCCGAGGATGCGGCTCGCCTCGGACAGTTCAGCGGTCAGGAGCTGCTGCGCAACCTCGAGCAGCTGGAGCAGATCACGCTGGCGGCGGTGAACGGCATCTGCCTCGGTGCCGGTGTCGCGCTGATCCTCGCCTGCGACTTCCGCTTCGCCGCCGAGAGCGCCAGCTTCGGACTTCCCGAGACGAACATCGGCTACTTCTTCACCTGGGGCAGCACCCCACGCCTGACGCGTATCGTCGGACCGTCGCGGGCCAAGGAGTGGATCCTCACCTGTGACCGGATCGACGCGAGCCAGGCGGGCGCGTGGGGGCTGGTCGATCACGTCGTACCCGACGACCAGCTGCTGAAGGCCTGCGAGGCGCTGATCTCGCGGATCGCGGCCAACGGGCCCGTCTCGGTACGGCTCACCAAGAAGCTCGTCAATGCCTATGCCCTGCAGGGCATGGCCGATCTCTTCGTCTGCGAGCCGGAGCTCGCGAGCCAGATCACCCTGACCGGTGAGCCCCGGGAGAGAGTCCGCGCCTTCCTCGAGCGGCGCGGGAGATCCCGCTAGCGCCCCGGCGCCTCGAACGCATGAGCCACCCCCGAGCAGGAGACGTGCGATGAGCCAGGTCCAGAGCGAGCCCCGAAGCGGACTCGACCCCGATCGGGTCCGCGCCTTCTCGTTCCACGTCTGGAGCTACAAGCAGGGCGAGGTCGTCTCGCTGATGATCCACCTGGGGGACCGTCTCGGCCTCTACCGCGCACTCGAGGGGGCCGGCCCCCTGACCGCGCGCGAGCTGGCCGAGCGCACCGGGCTCGCGGAGCGCTGGCTCCTCGAGTGGCTGCGCGGCCAGGCGGCGGCGCGGCTGCTCGAGATCCACGAGGGCGACCGCTTCTGCCTCACGCCCGAGGGCGCGGCGGTCCTGGCCGACGAGGAGGACAGCCTGGCCTTCGCGGCGGGCGCCTTCTCGGAGCCGCTGGGCGGCGAGCTGGTGGAGCGCCTGGCCGAGGCGTTCCGGACCGGCGTCGGGATCTCCTACCAGGATCTCGGTCCCCACGCGGCACACCGGACCGAGCGCATGCTCGGCCCCTGGGTGCGGCACTCGCTCGTGCCGCAGATCATCCCGGCGCTCGAGGGCGTGGCGAGCCGGCTCGAGTCGGGGGCCTGCGCCGCCGACGTCGGCTGCGGCGCCGGGGTGGCGCTGCTGGCGATGGCCGAGGCGTATCCACGCTCGGAGTTCCACGGCTACGATCCCTGCGCTCACGCCATCGAGCGCGCACGCCACAAGATGAGCGAGCGGGGCCTCGAGAACGTGGAGCTGCACCTCGCCGGAGGCGAGGCGCTGCCGCGCGATCCCGCGTACGACTTCGTGATCACCTTCGACTGCATGCACGACATGACGCGGCCCGCCGAGGTGATCGCGGCCATCCGCCGTGCCCTGCGGCCGGATGGAACGTGGCTGATCAAGGACATCCGGAGCAAGCCCCGCTTCGAGGACAACCTGAAGAACCCCCTGCTCGCGATGTTCTATGGCTTCTCGGTCTCGGCCTGCATGTCCTCGGCCCTCTCCGAGCCGGGAGGAGCGGGCCTGGGAACGCTTGGCTTCAACCCCGAGGTGGCGGAGCGCATGGCGCGCGCGGCGGGCTTTCGACAGTTCGTGGTCCACGACTTCGACGATCCAGGAAACCTCTACTACGAGGTCCGCCCCTGACCTCGAGCCCGGTCGCCGGGGGCGCGCCGATGGTGCGCGCCGGGAACGCGGCGTGAGGCGGCCGCTGGCGGGAATCGGGATCCTCGACCTGGCAACCCAGACCCCGGGCAAGTACTGCACGTTCCTGCTCGCCGATCTCGGCGCCTCCGTCCTGCGCGTCGAACGACCGCCCTCGCGCCCGTCTCCGATCTCGGACGAGGATCTCGTACTCAACCGGGGCAAGCGCTCCCTGACGCTGAACCTGCGCTCGTCGGAAGGCCGCGAGCTCCTCTGCGACCTTGCCGCACGCAGCGACGTGGGGATCGAGAGCTCCCGGCCGGGAGTCGTCCGGCGCCGGGGGGTGGACCCCGAACGCCTCCGGAGCCGGAACGACCGGCTGATCTACTGCTCGCTCTCGGGCGTCGGGCAAGAGGGCCCGTACGGCCAGCGCCCGGCATACGACCTGATCTTCATGGCCCTCTACGGTGCGCTCCATGCCCTGGTAGGGCGCCACTCCGCGCCCTTCCC
>JBHHYV010000194.1:0-3933 GCA_046757685.1 Myxococcota bacterium | reverse complement strand
CCCCGGCCCGCGTGGACGTAGAGCTGCTTGGGGTCGACGGAGCGACGGGGCTCCGGGCGCAGCGCCATGGCGTAGCGGACGGGCTGGCGGTGGTCGGAGAGCTGGAGCTCGGGGTCGTAGACGCTCGAGAACTTCCAGAGCATCTTCACGAAGTTGGTCTGGCCGCGCAGCAGGCAGCGCGCCGCGATCCGCGCGGTGTCCTTGAGCGCCTCGAAGCCCAGGTGCTTGCGACTCAGGACCCTCTGGGTCTCGACCAGCTCGCGGTAGAAGTCGGCGAGGGGCAGCCGGGTGGGCAGGACCGCGTGCTGGATGTCGAAGAGGCGGTAGTCGCGGCTGGTGAGCCTGCGGGACTCGGTCTGCCACGACTCCGTCCCCGGATAGGGCGTGTGGACGCTGAGGTTCACGATCTCGGGAACCTCGAGGGCCCACTCGCGAATCACCCGGAAGCGCTTCTCGTCCCAGTCGGGATCCGCGATGATGTTGATCGCGACCATGATGCCGAGCGAGCGCGCGAACTCGACGGCCTCGAAGTTCTGGTCGAGGGTGACGCGCTTGCGGTGGCGCTCGAGGCCCTCGGCGTCGATGGCCTCGACCCCGAGGAACATGTACTCGAGCCCCAGGGTCTTCCAGTAGCGAAAGACCTCCTTGTTGCGCAGCAGCACGTCGCCCCGCGTCTCCAGGTAGAAGCGCTTGCGGATGCCGCGGCGCTCGATCTCGCGACCGATCGCATGGCCGTGCGACTCCTGGATGAACGCGACGTCGTCGACGATGAACACGCCCGGCTCGCGAATCCGGGCCAGCTCCTCACCGATGCGCTCCGGGCTCGCCCGACGGTAGCTGCGGCCGTAGAAGGTCCAGGCGCTGCAGAACACGCAGTCCCACGGGCAGCCGCGCGTGAACTCGATCGAGGCGCAGGGATCGAGAACCCCCAGGAAGTACTTGCGCCGGTGGCGCAGCAGGCCCCGTGCGGGCGGGAAGGCGTCGAGGTCGCCCCCGAGATGCGGGGCCGGACCTTCCCCGTCGCAGGTCACGGCTCCGGGGACCGCGCCGATGCTCGTGCGGTCCTCGGCGAGCGCGCGAAGCAAGAGCGGTGTCGCCGTCTCGCCCTCACCCCGCAGCACGCAGTCGATCGCACCCTGCCCGTGCTCGAGCAGCTCCTCGGCGGTGAACGACGCGCTGTGACCGCCCACGAAGACGAAGCACTCGGGGAGCCGCTCGCGCGTGTCGCGAGCCAGGTCGATGATCTCGGGGATGTTCGCGAGGTAGTTGCACGAGAAGGCGACCGCCTCGGGCTGCCAGTCGTCGAGGACCCGCAGGTAGTCGCGGTGCGTCTCGACCTGCAGGTCGATCAGGCGCACCGCGTGACCCGCGCGACGAACGGCCTCGGCCACGTTCTCGAGACCCAGCGGCTCCAGACGAAGGTAGATTCGCGTGTACATGAGCCCACTGGGGTGCACGGCCAGAAGCTTCATCGGCGCACTCGACAGCCGTTGGCGGACAGCCAAGCGTTTCACGCCGCGCGCCGCAGGGTCAAGCAGAGCTACACGCGACGCGTGCTTCCAACCGGTGCGAATGCTCGAGGGGCAGCGCGCTAGGCTCGGCCCAGAGGGGACCTTCAGCTTGTACTCGCGCTCGCGGGATTGGGTCGCCGGATCCGGTAGAGCACGTGACGGCGCAGGGGATGGCCGGTCGGCAAGGTCGGGTGGTCGAAGTCATCGCGGGGATCCCGCGTCATGCCGAGCTTCTCCATCACGCGACGAGACGCGCGGTTGGCCGGGACCGTGAACGAGACGACCTCGCCTAGGGCGAGGGGGCCGAAGGCATACGCCAGGGCGGCCCGCGCGGCCTCGGTCGCGTAGCCCAGCCCCTGGTGGGCGCGCGCCAGCCGCCAGCCGATCTCGATGCACGGGGTGAAGGGCGCCTCGAAGGCGGGCACGCTGAGCCCCACGAATCCGACGAACGCCGCGCGTCCGGGAGCCTCGAGGGCCCAGAGCCCGAAGCCATGCCGCACGAAGTGCTCCTGGATCCGCGCGGCGAGCCGGTCGCTCTCGCGGCGCGGGAGGGTTCCCGGAAAGCTCTCCATGACCGCGGGGTCCGCGTTCAGCGCGGCGAAGGGCTCGAGGTCGTCCTCGCGCCAGGAGCGCAGCACCAAGCGCTCGGTCTCGAGCCGGGCGATCGCGACGTCGGCCTGGCTGCCTTCCAGCTGCCCCATGCTCCCATTCCAGGCAGGTCCGTCGGCACGAAGCCGCTCGCGGTCCCGCTCTCGGGCACGGACCTTGCTCGGCTCTCGAGATGAAGGTTCGAGCCCCGAGGGAGCGTCCCATGCCCACGCCCGGCCCCGCCGCCGCCGCCTTCTTCGACGCGCGGGCCGCACACTACGAAATCCTGGCCCGGCTGGGTATCCCTCGCTACGACGAGATGATCCGCCAGCTCGTCTGGACCCTCACGGGCGACCCGCGCCGGATCCTGGAGCTGGGTTGCGGCACCGGAGCTCTCACCGCGGCGCTCGCCCGGCGCTTCGAGGGGGCAGAGCTCGTGGCCGTCGATGCCGCGCCCCAGATGCTCGAGTGCGCCCAGGCCCGGCTGGGCCAGGTTCCGCGGGCGGCCCGTGTTTGCTGGCTGCTCTCGGACTTCGAGGCGCTCGAGCTCCACGCCGAGAGCTTCGACCTCGTCGCCTCCTGCATGGCACTCCACCACGCCGCCGACAAGGCGCCGCTCCTCGCGAGCCTGGAGCGGTCGCTGCGGCCGGGTGGCCAGCTGATCTTCGCCGACGAGCTGCGCGCGGCGGCCGGCTCGATCGAGTCCCTGCACTGGAACGCCTGGCTCGCCTTCGCACGCCAGCCCGGTCACCTGAGCCCGGCCGAGATCGAGGACATCCTGGTCCACGTCGATACCCAGGACCACTACGAGACCCTCCCCGCCCAGATCGACCTGCTCCGCGACGCGGGCTTCCGCGAGGTGGACTGCGTCTGGCGCTACCTGAACTACGCGATCTTCACCGCCTCGGCGTAGGAGGAGCTCAGCCCGGGCCGGAGCCCGACTCCAGACGACAGAAAGCCCGGGTCGGATCCTCGCACAGGCGAGGGGAGGGGTATCCGACCCGTGATGATCGCCATCCGTGCATGGACTAGGCAGACGCCGGTGTGATCACCAATGCCCGCTGTCGGGTCCTCAGGGCTGGCAGTTCCCTGCGATGCTCCAAACGTTTGGAGCAACCCCCCTCACGACCCCGGCACTTTGTCCAACACGTCTCAGAGGTCTGCCATGGCGAGGAGGAGGGAGGGAGCCTGCATCCGCGGTCCCTGGGGGCCAGATCGCCCGCGACTCCGATCCAGGCGTTCAGCTCGGGCTTCGTCCCGGAGTCGCGACCAGGTCATCCCATGTGCAGGCGAGGGCCCATCCGAATTCGTCAGGAGGGAGTCGGACCCGATTTCTCCGCGATGCAAGTCGCGACGTCTACGGCACTATCGGCCGCCCCGCGCTGGAGCGTACGGGCTGTACTGACAAGAGAGGGAGTTCCAGCCGCTGCGGCGGCAGACCCGCTCCCACCGGGCACGCCGAGCCTGGGTTCGTCGCCGCAGCTTCCACTGGCGCTGCTGCTCTGCGACCCTGGCCATGTGCTTGTGCTCCTCTGTCGCCTCGAGCTTCGAGCGGACGGATGTCTGGCTGAGTTCCTTGAGGCTCCCGAGCGGCACGTCTAGAAACCACTCGAATGGTCCCCAGAAGACGACAGCACCCACCAGGGACCATCCGATCGCCTCGCCGGACCACGCAGACTTGAGCTCGACGACGCTCTCTTCGTAGCCTTCCTTTCGCATCACGGCTGCGTGCGTGTGGCGACGCTTGAGCTTGAGAGTGACAGGGGTCGTCCCGACCGGAGTTCCGTCTACATCCACGGCAGCCCCACTGGGGATCGACGCGATTCGAACCTCC
>JBHHYV010000193.1:0-3942 GCA_046757685.1 Myxococcota bacterium | reverse complement strand
CCGTGATCCTGGGACGCGGCGGCGTCCAGTCCGCGAGTCGTTGCCGGAGGGTGGCTTCATCGAGAGACACCTCGAGACGCTTGCCCTTGCAATCGATGGTCAGGGTGTCGCCCTCCTCGACGATTGCCAGCGGGCCGCCCACCTGTGCCTCGGGCGATACGTAGCCGACGCAGAGAGCGCCCTCGGTCGCGCCGCTGAAGCGCGAGTCGGTGACGACCGCGACGTCGCTGAGACCCAGAGTTCCCAAGATCAGCGGAACGCGGAAGTTCTCGCTGAACCCGGGGCCGCCGCGCGGGCCCTGGTAGCGGATCACGAGGACGTCTCCCGACTGGATCTTCCCGCCGAAGATGGCGAAGATCGACTGCTGCGGGCTCGAGAATACGCGGGCCGGGCCCGTGAATATCTGGTCCTGGCCGCCACTGATGGTGTAGCGGCACAGAGAGCCGTCGGGAGCCAGGTTGCCGCGGAGCACCTTGATCCCCCCAGTCGGGTAGATCGGCTTCTCGGCGGGCAGGATCACCTCCTCTCGCGCGATCCGCGTGGCGTCCAGCAGCTCGCCGAACCTGGGACCGGACACGGTCGGCCGATCCAGCTCGAGCTTGGACCGGATCCGCTTGAGGATCGCGAGCGCGCCGCCGGCCTCGTGGATGTCCACCACGGTGAAGGGCCCGCTTGGGCGTACCGGGCAGTAGTAGGGCGTGTCGTCGCTCAGGAAGTCGAACGTGTCGATGTCCACCTCCAGCTCCATCGCCTTGGCCAGCGAGAGCAGGTGCAGGATCCCGTTCGTACCCGCGGAGAGCGCCATGATGAGGCGTCCCGCGTCGCGAATCGACGCCGCCGTCACCAGGTCCGCGAAACGAAGGTTCTCCTTCACGAGCTGCACGATGCGGTAGCCTGTCTCCTTGGCCTGGCGGAGCTTCCCCATGTCGTTGGCGGGCGTGGTCGAGGCGGTCGGAAGACACAGCCCCATGACCTCGGTCGCCATCTGCACCGTATTCGACGTCGTCAGCTCGGGGCAGGCGCCACAGCCGGTCACCCACTTGCCTTCCATATCGTGAAGCTGCTCTCGCATCTCCTCGGCCGTGATCCGATCGGCCAGGTACTCGTTGATGAGTGTCAGGACCACGTCGGTGGGGAAGGCGGTCGGCTGGCCCCGGAAGCTCCCCGGACGCGCGGGACCCCCCGGAAGGAAGATCGTGGGCAGGTTCAGGCGCGCGGCCCCGAGCCAGTGGCCCGGTACGATCTTGTCACAGGTCCCGATGCACACGAGTCCCTGCGCGTTGTAGTTGCGCATCTGGATCTCGACACTGTCGGCAATCGCGTCTCGCTGCGGCAGGTCGTAGAGCATGACGTCGTCGTCGGTTCCGACATCGCGACAGTGGCCCGCGCACGGGGCGATGGTGGCGAACTCGATGGGAACTCCGCCGCCGAGCAGGATGCCCTCCCTCACCGCCTGGCCGAGCTGCTTCAGGTGTACGTGCCCGAGGCCGACGTCCTGCGGGCTGTTCGCGATCGCGATCGCGGGGCGCGACATCTCCTCGTCCGTGTAGCCGCTGGCCTTCCAGAAGAAGCGGTCGGCCTTCAGCTCGGCGAACACCTCCAGGGATTTGATCCTCTGCTCCTCAGTCAGCTTCTCGAATCGCTTCATGCCACGGCTCCTCTCGGTCATAGCGCGGTCGAGCTCCCTCCAGCAGCGAGAGAGTCGAGGAAGCGCTCGGCCAGACTGCGACACAAGGCCATCAATGTGTACTGGGGATTCACGTGCGTCGAGCCGGGAAAGAGGCTTGTGTCCGCCACGTAGAGGTTCTCTGTTCCATGGACGCCACCACTCGGATCGCAGACACTGCGCTCCGCGTCGGCCCCCATGCGCGCGGTGCCCATCGGATGATACGCGCCGACCTTCAGGTGTCTAGGCGACCACGAGTTCCGCTCGAACGCGTCGATGTCGTCCGCCTTACGCAGGGTCTCCGCACCAGGCAGACCCGGGTAGACCTCCCGCGCTCCCGCGGCGAGGAGCACGCGGGCCGAGATGGCGATTGCCCGAACCAGGCGATCGGTGTCGGTCTGGTTCAAGCTGTACTGCATGCTGGGTCCGAGGCCGGGCACCCTGCGGATGCGCCCCTGGCTCGTATCCGACACGATCGAGCCGATGCTCGCCATGTGTCCGTACTGTGCCAGCAGCTCGGCGTGGTCCTCGCCGATTCCGGGCAGCGCGCCTGCGCTGTAGGTCATGCCCAGCGGAGGGAAGGTCGCCTCGAGCAGCAGACCGTCGTCCAGGTACTCGTCGATGGCGAACGACTGCATGACTCCCTGCCAGCCGTTGATCGTCTCGTCGAACCTCCCGGTCACACCGCTCCCGGGGTGAATCCTCAGGTGACGGCCCACCGCTCGGCCGGATCCCCCGAGCCCCGCGCGCATGAGCAATACGGGAGTAGACAGCGCCCCCGCTGCGAGGAATACGGTCTTCGCACGGACCGTGAGCTTGTGCCCCGTCGGTCTGCCGGTAGCGTCGGCGATCCGGGCTTCCACGCCGTTCGCGTGGCTACCTCTCATGAGTACACGCTCGACGGTGCAGCCGGCGTAGATGCGCGCACCGGCCGCGACGGCCGCGGGAAGATGAGTCAGGTGCATGGCCTGCTTGGCATCCCGCGGGCAGCCGAAGGCGCATTGGCCCGTGCCGGCGCAGCCCCGGGTCGGGCGGGGGATGGCGTGCGCCCGCAGCTTGAGCTCCTCGGCGCCCCGGCGCACCACCTGCCCGTTGTGTCCCATGATGTCGTCGGTCACGGGCTGAATGCTCAGCTGCTCGGCCAGGGCATCGTAGTGGGGGCCCAGCGAGTCCGGCGCCGCCATCTCGATGCCATGAACCGTGGCCCACTCGTGCAGCAACGAGTCCGGTGCACGCAGGCAGGTGCCCGAGTTCACGACCGTCGTACCTCCGACGACGCGCCCCATGGGCACCGGGATGGGGGGGGTGCCCAGCGTCGTGGTGAGACCGTTCTGGCGACAGTACTTGTTGAGGCGGGAGAGCACGGGACCCTGGAAATCGCCTCGGGCGGGCGGCCCCCCTTCCTCGACGATGACCACGTCGAGGCCGGCCTCGGCGAGGATGCGGGCCACGGTCGCCCCCCCGGCTCCACTCCCGACGATGACTACGTCGCACTCGATCGTCGTGGTTCGTGCCAGCTCGGGGTGACGAATCGTAGGGATCGGTACCTCCTCGGGCACGGGAAGCCCGGGCCGGAACGGCTCGCCGCGGTCGCCCAGGTGCTCGCGAAAACGGGGATGACCCGTGAAGACCATCTCGCACAGAGCGCGCACGTTGGTCACGACATCGTGTACGACGCCCGGAGATGCGAGCGTTCGGCGTAGGAACTCCTCGCGCCCTTCCGGCGACAGCCGATGAAAGGTTCGGGGCGAGCCCGATGCCAGAGGCGCGAGACGCAGCGCGAGCACGAGTGCCCGGATCATCCGACGGCTGGCCGGCTCGAAACCGCCGACCAGCGTGTCCAGCGCCTCCGTCACCTCGAGATCGGCGCCGCTCATGGGCAGGTACGCGCAGCGGGGCGCCACGGCGTCGATCATCGCCCCGAGCGTGGCGCGTCCTGCCGGGCTGAATGTGCGGCTCTTCATGATTGAGTGGCGTCGGATCCGGCCGAATCGGCGAGCCCGACAGGTATGAGCTTCCTACTCTCGGCCGAGAGAGAAGTCAACAACGTTGTCGTGATCACGTACACTCTCCGCACACGGGCGCACCCGGAGGATGGGATGGGAGGGGATCACGGACCCATACCGGGACGCGGGCCGCAAGCACTCGGTCGCAGGGTATATTTCGCGGGTGTCAAGCGCCCGGGCGCAGCGATCCTCGAGGGCGCGCTGCGTGGATCCTCTCTAGCCCCGATCCGAGATTAGATCCGGGGATCAGGCGGCGGAGCGGAGGCGGTG
>JBHHYV010000192.1:0-3991 GCA_046757685.1 Myxococcota bacterium | reverse complement strand
AGCCGGGTCGAGGCAGCGGCGGCCGCGGTACACACGGGAGGCGGCTTCGTGCTGACCGGCCGGTGCGAGAACTACCTGCACGGGCGCCGCGATCTCGGCGAGACGATCGACCGGCTCCAGCGCTACCAGCGAGCCGGTGCCGACGTCCTCTACGCGCCGGGCCTTTCCACCCTGGACGAGATCCGGGAGGTCGTTCGTTCGGTCGACCTGCCCGTCAACGTGCTGTGCGGTCCGGGCGGCCCCACGGTCTCGGAGCTCGCCGAGGCGGGTGTGGCGCGCATCTCGGTCGGCAGCGGCTTCTACAACGCTGCGATGGGGGCTCTCGTCGCTGCGGGAAGGGAGTGGCGGGAAGCAGGCACGCATGGATTCTGGGAGCAGGGCGTGGCGGGAATGATCGCGACGAAGCAGGCCTTCGGTGTCCTTCCGGCAGACATGTTCAGCCCAGTTGAGGCCCCCGCGTCGCGTTCCGAGGACCCTGCTGCGGCCGGCTCAGCTGCTGGGCGCGCCCGGCGGCGGCTCCGCGGGCTCGAGTCGGCTGCGGGCCTGCAGGTAGCTCCAGGGCATCCAGGCGCCCGGGCCCGCGGCAGCGGCCTCGGTGTGGCGCTGCAGGGCCACGAGGTAGTCGAAGGGGCTCACGCCGGCGAGCTGCGCCGTGTAGATGAGGCTCATGTAGAGGTCCCCCACCCGGGCGCCGCGATCGGTCTTGAAGAAGAGGCCGTTCTTCCTGTGCAAGATCACCTTCTTCAGCGCGCGCTCGCACACATTGTTATCGATCGGGGCTCCCGCCACGCGCAGGAACAGGGTCAGCGGCTCCCAGTGCTTGTGCATGTACGCGATGGCCTCGCCGAGCCCCGAGTTGGGCTCCACCTCGCGCTGCTCGACCTTCTGCTCCATCCAGCGTTCGAGCCCCTCCATCGTCGGGCGGCTCTTCTCCTGGTGGAGGGCGAGCCGCTGCTCGGCAGAGAGCCCCTGCGTGCGGGCCTCCGCATCGACCTGATAGACGTCCCGCAGCCCCTCCAGCACGTGCCGGCACTCGGCCGGGAAGCTCTCGGCCACCTCCACGAAGCGCCTCCGCCCATGGGCCAGACAGTGAGCCACGATCGTGTCGGCTTCATCCGTCGCGTTGTGCGACAGCGCATCGCTCATCTGGATCGGGGCCTCGAGCTCGGCCTTCCGATCCGCCAGCACCTTCTCGAGGTTCTTGCCCGCGGTCTCGGGGCCCGTGAAGAAGAGCGCCACCTTGTGCCCCGCCACGCAGGACAGGATCCCCGAGGTCGAGACCGCCTTGCGATCCGATGCCTCCTTGGTGCCCTGCGCCATAGCCTTGGCCAGGCGCTTTCCCATGCGCTCCAGGATCTTCATCGGCGTGTCGTCGTTGTGGACGACCTCCCCCTGCGCCGCCTGGTGTACCAGCTCCCGGTAGACCGGCTCGATCTTCTCTGCGCTGTCACGCACGATCTCCCACTGCGTGGCGCTGGGCAGCGGGATCCCGAGTCCCTCTGCATCCCCTCCAGCCGGTAGAAGGGAAGTCCGCTGCCGTACTTGAGCAGCGCGATCATGGCGGCCGCCGTGGCGTCGTACTTCGCACAGCCCACCCCGGGAGGCGGGCGCGCGGTGAAGACCTCGCCGCACAGGTTGCAGCGGAGCCGCTTGAGGTCGTAGACCGTGGCCGCCAGCGGCGCCTGGCCGCGGATGCGCACGATCTTCTTCGGCGGCACCGAGCCGTAGACCTTGCCCTTCTCGCACGAGGGGCAGGGCTTGCCCGCCGACAGCGACTCGTGGGGGATCTTCACCTTCGCGGCGCCTCGGTAGGCAGAGGCCCCGTTGCGCCCGTGACCCTTGGCCTTGCGCTTCAGGGACTCGGGGGGTGCAGCGCCCTCGCCCGCGCCACCCTCCGATCCATCCGGGTCCGAGGGGGCATCGGCCTCGTGGGAGGCCATCTCGCGCAGCACCGCGTCGAGCTTCTCGCTCCCACTGCCGAACAAGAGCTTGCGCAGGCGCCGGATCGAAGCGCCCTTCATCTCCAGCTCCTGGGTCAGCAGCGCCAGCGTCTCGAGGGCGGCCGTGAGCTTCTCGCGATCGTCGTCGCAAAGCTCCGATCGTTCGACGATCGCCTCGAGCTCGTCCAAGCTCACCTCGAGTCGCGGGGTCTTCGAAGGCTTCCGCCCCATGCTACCTCGAAGCTCCCGCGCCCAGGAGCGTCCGGAAGTGCGGCGTGAGCGCCAGGCCCAGCACCTCCTTCTTCGAGCGCGTGGGCTTGCGCGTGGGCGCATCCTTGCCCCGACCCGTGGTCAGGCCCAGGACCCTCCAGCCCGCCGCCCGGTAGCAGCTGCCCCGGAAGCGGGCGGGATCGACGAAGGTCTCCACGAAGTAGATCGGGTGGCCGTAGGCCTGCTGCCAGAGCGCGGAGAGTGTGCGGGTCATCCGCGCCAGCAGGTGCGAGGCCAGGTAGCGTACCTCGACCCAGGGCAGGATCAGGTAGCGGGGGTTGTAGGCCACGAAGTGAAGGCCTCGCTGCCGCTGGTCCTTCGACCAGCCGATGTGTCGATCCCGGGGACCCAGGTGGCGGGGAGCCGAGGACCAGGCGAGGCAGGCCACCGGCCGCGAGAGGGCCGGGGCCGTGACCAGGAGCTTCAGCTGCTCGCCCACCGGCTGCGTGTAGCCCAGGTAGTGGTGGGTCTCGATCAGGCCGTCGAACAAGGCCTCCTCCGCGGTACGGCGCACCGAGCGAAGCTCGAGGGGTCCCAGATCGGACAGCCGCCCTCGGATCGGGGTGGCATCGATCGCCACCGGCTCGGGACGCCTCCGCTCGACGAAGGGGTTCCTCGGGGTCTTCTTCCGAGGCGGGAGCTCGATGTGGCCTTCGCGGTGCAAGGCGAGCATCAGACCGCGACAGACCATGTCGCGCAGGGCACCGTTGTCCTGGCGCCAGTCCCAGGCGCGGCAGAGGTGGGCGGAGAGCGCACGGCGGCTCTCGCCGGGGTGCGCCGCAATCAGCGCGTGGATGAAGACGACATCGCTCTCGGTGACGGCACGGCCGCGATAGCGAAGGACGACTTCCATGACGGGGGGAGATAGCCGAGCTGCGATTGGAACGCAAGGCCCGGCCGGGGCAATCTCCTTGGCCCGAGACTACGCAGCCCGCGGACCCACGCGACGCCAGAAGGGAGCCCCGCTCGCCGCACCGGGGTCGCCGCCGAACACCAGCACCTGAAGTTCGTGCGCCTCGAGCGGCGCCGCGCCGTTCCGGCCGTGTTCCGGCCAGCAGCGAAATCGATTCTGGGAAAGACGCTTGTGGCATAGCCAAAATCCCTGGCCATCGTAGACCAGCAGCTTGATCGCCGTGGCTCGCCGGTTGCGGAACACGTAGACCGTGCCCGAGAAGGGCTCCTCGCCCAAGGCCTCGCGGCAAAGCCGCGCCAGGCCGTCGATGCCCCGGCGAAAGTCGGCGGGCTCGAGAGCCACCAGCACCCGCATCTGCGGCGTGATCGCGATCAACGGCGATCCCCGCGGAGGAAGCGCGCCGTCAGACGCTCGATCTCCACCTCCTGCCCCGCGGGAAGCCGGATCGTCAGCTTCGCCCCCGCCCGGTCCACCAGCTCCAGCACTGGACCCGCGAGCGGCGGCGCCGAGACGGCCACCGCCGGCGGGAGCTCGACGAACCCCGGCGGCACCCGCGTGCCTCGCGCGGAGGGGCGCGCGGTCCGCGCGGCGACCCGCGCCTTCAGGCTCTCGTAGTTGAGCCGCAGATCCCGCGCGACCAGGTACAGACCCTCGCTGCGTGCGAGTGCAACCGCTGCATCCCACAACGGCTCCGGCATCGGCGAGCGCTTCGTGCGCGTCGCCCGCCAGCGCTCTACGCGTGCCCGGACTCGTCGCAGCTGAATCGAGGACGGACGACGACGCGATCCCATGGCACCCCCTCCGCTGGGCGGTGCCAGCGTAGCGGGAGGCTCACGCGCGGGTCATGCAGGCTTGCCGAAAGGACACG
>JBHHYV010000191.1:0-4032 GCA_046757685.1 Myxococcota bacterium | reverse complement strand
GTCGTGCGCGCTCGAGCGCGAGCGGCTGGGCTTCACCCACGCCGATACCGGAGGCTACCTGCTCGGAATCTGGGGTCTTCCCGACGCAATCGCCGAGGCCGTCGCCGGTCACCATGCCCCCCACACGAGCGGTGAGGGGCCCCGGGAGCCGCTCACCGTCGTCCATGTCGCCCAGGCGCTCGCCCACGCAAAGCTCACCCCGGAGACCGGCCTCGAGGATCTCGAGGGCTGCGGCCTGGACCGCGACTATCTCTCGAGCGTGGGCGTTCTCGAGGCAGCGGAGGAGTGGGTGGCCACCTGCGCCGAGAGTGTTTGCGATGGCTGAGCCCGGGTCTCGCCCCCAGGGCCGGCCGCGCGTGCTGATCGTCGACGACGAGCCGAACCTGCTCGAGAGCGTCAAGCGCCACCAGCGCCGCCACTTCGATCTGACCCTGGCCTCCTCGGGTGCCGAGGCTCTCGAGCGGGTGGCGGACGGCGAGACCTTCGCGGTCGTCGTCTCCGATCTGACCATGCCCCGGATGGACGGCATCGAGCTGCTGCAGAGGATCCGCGACGCGAGCCCGGAGACGACCCGGATCATGCTGACCGGAAACGCCGATCTCGAGGTGGCAAAGCGCGCCGTCAACGACGGACAGATCTTCCGCTTCCTCACCAAGCCGAGTCCCCCGGACGATCTGCAGGCGGCGATTCGATCGGGCGTCGAGATGCACCGGCTCGTCGTGAGCGAGAAGGAGCTCCTCGAGCAGACGCTGCAGGGGGCGGTCCGCGTCCTCACCGAGATCCTGGGGCTCGTCAACCCCGCTGCCTTCGGCCGTGCCTCCCGGGTGCGCAAGCGTGTCACGCAGATCGCCCGGGCGATGGGGATCTCCGAGATCTGGCGCCTCGAGATTGCTGCCATGCTCTCGCAGATCGGCTGCGTCACCGTGCCCGCCCAGATCATCGAGAAGCTGGGAGGGGGCGCCAGCCTGAGCGCCACCGAGCAGAAGATGATCCGCGCGCACCCCGAGATCGGAGCGGGCCTGATTCGTGGCATCCCGCGGCTCGAAGAGGTCGCGGAGATGATCGCCTTCCAGGGGCTGCGCTTCGACGGGCGGGGCAGCGAACGCGACGCACCCGAGGGAGACGCCATCCCGCTGGGGGCGCGCCTCCTGCGGGTGGCGCTGGACCTCGACCAGCTGGAGAGCCGAGGCCGGCGCCTCTGCGACGCCCTCGACGAGCTCGAGGGTCGCAAGGGGATCTATGACCCGGCCATCCTCGCGACGCTGCGCGGGCTCGACGGCTTCGAGCCCCAGAGCCGAGAGATCGAGGTGAGGATCGGCGATCTCTGCACCGGCATGGTGATCGCCGAGGACATCCGCAGCGAGGAGGGCCTGCTCCTGATCGCGGCCGGCCAGCAGGTCTCGGCCGCCCTGGTGGGCCGGCTGATCAACTGGAGACGGGACGGCCACCGCCTGCGGGAGCCGGTCCGCGTGATCGTCGATCCGGAAGCGGCGGAAGCCGAGGGAGAGAGCCCATGAAGTCGTGTGCCACCGTGCTGCTGGTCGATGACGAAGCCTCGGTTCTCTCGGGCCTCCTCCGGGTGCTGCGCGCCGAGCCCTACGACCTGCTGACTGCCTCCGGCGGCGCCGACGCGTTGGGCCTGCTCGAGCAGAAGTCGATCGACGTGGTGGTCTCGGACGAGAGGATGCCGGCGATGACCGGGACCGAGCTGCTCTCCCGCATTCGCGAGCGATGGCCCCACGTGGTGCGCATCATGCTGACGGGGAAGCGCGATCTCGCCGTGGCCCAGAACGCCATCAACCAGGGCGAGGTGCACCGCTTCCTGACCAAGCCGTGCAACAGCGTCGACCTCGCGGGGGCGATCCGGAGCGCGCTCGAGCTCTCGCTTCTCAAGCGCGAGAGCCTGCGGATGCTCGGATGCCTGCGCGCGCAGTCCGAGCAGCTCGAGAGCCTGGAGGCGGAGCACCCGGGGATCTCGAGCGTCAGCCGGGATACCTCGGGAGCCATCGTGATCGAGGACGAGGACATGCTCGGAGACCTGGAAGCCCTGCTCGCCGAGATCCGCGTCGAGGTCCAGCGAGCGGAGGGAAACCGGGGCGGAGAGCGGTGACCGGCGCCGACGCCTCACGTCGCTGGCAGGTGAAGGCGTTCGCCGCGCTCTCGGACGAGCTCGGCGAGATCATCTCGGTCTACTCCCTCGAGGAGCACCGCTTTCTCTACGTGAGCCCCGCCTACGGAAAGATCAGCGGCTGCAGCGTGGAGTGCGTGTACCGGGACCCGAGTCGCTGGCTCAGCGCCATTCACCCCGACGACCGGGAGCGGATCCGGCAGGCCCGCCTGCACCTGGCGCAGGGCCCTGCCGACGAGCAGTACCGGATGATCACTCGCGAGGGCGGGACGCGCTGGATCCGGAGTCGCGCCTGTCTCATCGAGGACGAGGACCACGGCCCGGTCGTGGTCTCCGCCTCGGTCGACTTCACCGAGAAGAAGCAGCTGGGGGTCCAGCTCGCCCAGGCGCAGAAGCTCGAGTCGGTGGGCCGACTGGCGGCCGGGATCGCCCACGAGATCAACACGCCGACGCAGTACGTCGGCGACAACCTGCACTTTCTCCGCGAGGCGTTCGAGCAGCTCTGCCCGGTGCTCCAACGAGCACTCGCGACGCTCGCGGGACTGCAGGAGCGGCGGGACGATCCCGAGATCCAGAAGGTGATCGACCTCGCAGAGCAGGCCGACCTGGAGTACCTGATCGGGGAGATTCCCCAGGCGCTCACGCAGTCCGTCGACGGGATCGAGCGAGTCAGCAAGATCGTGCAGGCGATGAAGGACTTCTCGCACCCAGGATCTGCGGAGAAGGTGCCGACGGACCTGAACGCGGCCATCGTGAGTACAGTCACCGTGGCAAGGAATGAGTGGAAGTACGTGGCTGAGGTCGACCTGGAGCTCGATCCGGAGCTTCCGCTCGTGCCGCTGCTCTCTGGAGAGATGAACCAGGTGATCCTGAACCTGCTCGTCAACGCGGCCCATGCGATCTCCGAGAGGATCGGAGAAGGCTCGAGCGAGAAGGGGCGCATCGGTGTCCGGACGCGCACGCTGGAAGACGAGATCGAGATTCGCATCTCTGATACGGGCACGGGAGTTCCTGACGAGATCCGCTCGCGCATCTTCGAGTGCTTCTTCACCACCAAGCCGGTGGGACGCGGCACCGGCCAGGGCCTCTACATCGCGCGCAGCGTGGTCGTCGAGCAGCACGGAGGATCGATCACCCTCGAGAGCGAGCTCGGCCGCGGCACCGAGTTCACCGTGAGGCTTCCTCTCACAGCGACTGACCCCCCCTCGGGCAGAGCCCCGGAGGTGGGCGCGGAGTAGGCCTTGTCGATTCCCCTCCTTCGGTTCACGACCTCGACGACAGACCTGAGCCAGGCGTGCGCCGTGGGCTACGACCCGCTGCTGGTCGCCCTCTCGTTCTCGGTGGCGGCGCTTGCCACGTTCACCGCGCTGCGCATCTCGGATCGTCTCCAGAGCGTGAGCCGCCCGGTGGCTCGAGGCGCCTGGATCGCCTCGGGCGCGTTTGCCCTGGGCTCCGGCATCTGGGCGATGCACTTCATCGCGGTGCTGGCGCTCAAGCTTCCCTTCCGCCTGCACTTCGATCTCGCGCTCACCCTGCTCTCGCCCATCCCGGCGTGTCTCGGGAGCGCGATTGCGCTCCACGTCCTCAGTCGCCCGCAGCCACCCTTCTGGCGGCTGAATGGAGCGGGCCTGCTGCTCGGGCTGGGCATCGGAGCGATGCACTACTCCGGCATGGCCGCGATGGTCCTCGACGCCGAGGTGCGCTTCGACCCCGTCCTGTTCCTCGCGTCGATCGTCGTGGCCCAAGCGCTCGCCACGCTGGCGCTCTTCACCCGCTTTGGCCTGAGAGCGAGGCTCCAGAAGAGCGCCGGGTGGATCAACGGGGCCAGCGGCCTGATCATGGGCGCGGCCGTCGCAGCCACGCACTACACGGGGATGGCCGCGACCTACTTCCTGCCGCAGGGA
>JBHHYV010000190.1:0-4046 GCA_046757685.1 Myxococcota bacterium | reverse complement strand
GAACCTGGGACCCCTGGGAGGAACCGAGCTGATCCTGGGTCCGACGGGGCTCGCCATCGCCATCACGGTCGCGACGGCGCTCCTGCTGACGATCGCGATCGCGAGCACCGTGATCGACGAGCGCCTGAGCCAGATCGCCCTCGCCCTCGAGGCGAGCGAACGCAGGGCCGTCGCCACCATCGCGGCGATCGGCGAAGGGCTCCTGGGCGTCGACCCCGAAGGCACGATCACCTTCATGAACCCCGCCGCCGCAGACATGCTCGGCTGGGATGCCGACGAGGCGCGCGGCCGGCCGGCCCACTCGCTCTTCCATCACTCCCGGCCCGGTGGAGCGCCCTACCCCGCGGACGAGTGCCCGATCCGCGCCTCCGTCCGGTCCGGGAGCGCCCATCGCTGCTCGGAGGAGGTGTTCTGGAATCGAGATCACGAGAGCTTCCCCGTGGAGTACCTGAGCACGCCGATCGAGGGATCCGCGGGCGGGCGGACCGGCGCAGTCGTAGTCTTTCGAGACATCTCGCGGCGGGTGAGGCTCGAGGGCCAGCTCCGCCAGGCGCAGAAGCTGGAGTCGATCGGCCAGCTGGCCTCCGGGATCGCCCACGAGATCAACACCCCGATCCAGTTCGTGGGAGACAACATCCGCTTCCTGGCGGACTCCTTCCAGGAGCTGGATGCCCTCTTCAAGTCGCACGAAGCCCTGCTGGCCGCAGCCGCGTCGATTCCGGAGCTCTCGGAGAGCGTCGCGAGTGCCCGGCAGACGCTCGAAGAGACAGACCTGGAGTTCATCCGCGAGGAGATCCCGAAGGCGATCGAGCAGTCTCGCGAGGGGGCGCAGCGGGTCGCGACGATCGTCAAGGCGATGAAGGACTTCGCGCACCCCGGGAGTGAGGAGCGCGTGCCGACCGACCTGAACCACGCGATCGAGAGCACGGTCACCGTGGCGCGCAACGAGTGGAAGTACGTCGCCCAGGTCGTAACCTCGCTCGATCCCCGACTCCCCGAGATCCCGTGCCTGGCAGACGCGTTCCAACAGGCCATCCTGAACCTGGTCGTGAACGCCGCCCAGGCCATCGGTGAAGCGGTGGAGCGGGGCGACAAGGCGGGCGGCCGGATCGAGGTCAGGACCTGCCTGCACCCGGACTGCGTGGAGATCGATGTGACGGACGATGGCCCCGGGATCCCGGAGGAGATCCGCTCGAAGATCTTCGACCCCTTCTTCACGACCAAGGAGGTCGGCAAGGGGACGGGGCAGGGGCTGGCCATCGTCCACGCTGCGATCGTCGAGCGCCTGGGGGGCACACTCGAGGTGATCTCCGAGGTGGGCGCGGGGACGACCTTCCGGATCCGCCTGCCCCTGCCGGGCGACGACGCTCCAGCCTCCGCCGACGCTTAGAGCTCGAGGGCGCGCGGCGACCTGCCCGGTTCCCCCGGAGCCCGACGAACGGCGCGCCCGTGAAGCGGAAAGCCTTGCGCGCCGGGCGCCGGGCGGGCAAGACTCCCGGCCCCCGTGCGCGCCGCGCGGCGCAGCGGAGGGGCGGGAGAGACGATGGAGAGGCTGCTTTGGATCTCGCTCGGAGGGGCCGTGGGTAGCGCCGGTCGCTACCTGCTGACGGGCTGGGTGCTCCGCGCGCTGGGCACCGGGTTCCCCTGGGGCACGTTGGCGGTGAATGCGGCCGGGTCGCTGCTGCTCGCGGCCATCGCCCACGTGGGCCTCACCACCGAGTGGCTCTCGCCGAACACCCGACTGACGCTGACGATCGGAGTGCTCGGTGGGTTCACGACGTACTCGACCTTCAGCTACGAGACGCTCGGCTACTGCCAGGAGGGCGCCTGGGCGCTGGCGGGAATGAACGCCGTGGCCAACCTGGGGCTCTGCCTGGTTGCCAGCTTCGCGGGCTTCCTGGCGGCGCGCTGGTGGGTCGGGGCCTGAACGCGAGCGCGGCAAAGCGGTAGGATCACGGAATGCGAGTTCTCGACGGGGAGCAGCTGCTGGTCCGCATCTTCATCGGCGAGTCCGACCGCTGGCACCGCGGGCCGCTCTCCCACTCGCTCCTCGAACGCCTGCGCACCGAGGGCTTCGCGGGAGCGACCGTCTTTCACGGCGTCGCCGGCTTCGGGGCCCACAGCCTGGTACACACCTCGCACCTCCTGCGACTCTCCGAGGACCTGCCCGTGCTGATCGAGATCGTCGACAGCGAGGAGCACATCGAGCGCCTGATCCCGATCCTGGACGAGATGGTCCAGGAGGGGCTGGTCACGATGGAGAAGGTGCGGGTGCTCAAGTACAAGCCCGGCAACGGCCCACGCTGAGCGCGACCTCGAGACTCCGCGAAGATCCTCGCTCAGATCAGGCCGTGTCCCGGGATTCCGAGCGCCTTCTTCAGGTACTCGAGCTCCGCCTGCCGCCACTCGGCCGGGGCCGGCTCCTGGAGCATGCGGTCCCGCCGCAGCTCGTCCACGACCTCCTGGGAGCGCGGGAAGGCCTTCCCATAGCCGTTCATGTGAAAGAGCTTCTCGAAGGCCTGGCGGGGTCGCTGGCCGCCCGCACCCGGGCTCTCGGCCGGGTAGCCCACCGTCTGGAGCAGCAGCACCCGCGCCGTCTCGGGCAACCCGAGGTTCTGTCGAATCTTCTCGACGAAGGGCGTCCCCAGGCAGCAGGTTCCGAGGCCCTGCTCGAACGCCACCAGGGTCGCCTGCGCGATCCCCTGGCCGGCATCGATCTCACAGATTCCCGGCTCCTTGAGCTGCTCTCGCATCGTATCGAACATGGGGATGATCTTTCCCTCGAGCTCCTCCCGGCGCCCTTCCCCCACACCGAGGGCCCCGACCTCGAGCAGCTCCCTCAGGCGCTCGGACTGCTCGTCGACCGCCGAGGTCTCGATGTACCAGACGATCACCACGGGGGCGAGTCGTATCTGGTAGCCCGCGATCGGGGCCATGAGGGCGTCGAGCACCTCGGCCGGTGCGCTCTCCCGGAAGACCACCACCGCGTGCAGGCTGCCCACGTTGCCCCAGTGCGAGGCCAGGCGGGCCGCCTCGAGCATGCGCTGGATCTTCTCGGGCTCGACGGGCCGGTAGGGAAGCAGAAAGCGCGAAGAGCGCCGGGTCCCGATCGCTTCTCGAAGCTGCATCTCGGAGTCTCCTCTCGATTCAGAGCCGGTCGACGGCGACCAGGCCCAGCAGGTCGTTGCAGCCGTCCTCGATCATCGAGGCCCGCGCGTCGCGCAGCAGCTTCTCGACGGGGTACTCGCGGCTCAGCCCGTTGCCCCCATAGATCTGCACCGCATCAGAGGCCACATCGAACGCGGTCTGGGTGCAGAAGGTCTTGGAAGCGATCGAGTACTGGACCACCGGCGGCTGGGTCGAGTTGTAGATCATCACGCGGCGCGCGAGCGAGCGTGCGGCCTCGACGCGAGCGAACATGCGGAAGAGCTTTCCCTTGATGTTCTGGTGCTCGAAGATCGGCTTGCCGCCCTGCACCCGCTCGCGCGAGTAGGCCAGGGCGTGCTGAGCGCCGCGCGGCCCACCCCCACGAAGAGCGTGCCCATCGAGGCGTTGGCGAGCGCCAGCACCATCTCCACGATCCCGGCGTAGGCCTCCTTGCCCACGACCATGTACGACTCCGGGATGCGGACGTCGTCGAAGAAGATCTCGCCCTGGTTGAGGGCGCGCTGGCCGAGCTTGTCGAGCGGCTTGCCGCGCGACACGCCGGGCAGGTCGAGCGGCACCACGGCGATTCCGCCACCCTCGAAGCCGTGGCTCGGGTCGATGGTGCAGAACAGCGCCGCCACGGTGGCGATCGTGCCGTTGGACACCCACGCCGACTTCTGGCCGCGGATCACCCACTCCTTGCCGTCCTTGTGGGCGATGCAGTTGGCCTTGAGTCGGGGATCGTGGAAGTGCTCTTCGGTGACGGTGAGCGTGTCGCTGCCGTGATCGGGCCCGGTGACCGCCCAGCAGCCGATGTCTTCGCTGTCCTCGGAGCAGAAGCGCTCGATCAGCGCCGGCCGGCCGGAGAGCCGGGCGAACATGCGATGGAAGTTCGACAC
>JBHHYV010000189.1:0-4099 GCA_046757685.1 Myxococcota bacterium | reverse complement strand
CCGACCGCGGCCTCCCGCACAGCCGCGAGGCCAACATGGCGAAGCTCTTCGCCACGGAGGCCTGCACCCGGATCGTGGAGCGGGCACTCCACTACAACGGCGCGGCTGGATTCATGTCGGAGTCGCCGATCCAGCGCTACTACCGCGACTGCAAGGTCTTCGAGCTCGGCGAGGGCTCGAGCGAGCTCCAGCGCGACATGATCGCGCGCGAGCTTGGGCTGTAGCCCTTCTGTGACTCTGGAGCTCGGATCTCTGGTCCGCGTTCTTGCGGTCGGATGGCTTGCGGCCGGGCCAGGATGCACATCGGGCCCTGAGGCCCCCGAGAATCCAGCGTGCAGGGCCCTGACGGATGCCCCGATCGAGGAGGCCGAGATTCTTGGCGCCGAGTCCGTGGCAGAGAGCGAGAAGCTCCCCGCCTACTGCCGTGTACGTGGCGTGATTCAGCCGGCCATCCACTTCGAGCTGCGCATGCCGCTCGAAGGCTGGAACGACAAGCTCTACATGGCCGGCTGCGGTGGGCTCTGTGGGCGGCTGGAAGCCGACGAGCCTACGCATTCGAACGGGATCAACGTCGCTCTCCAACAGAGCTACGCCGCAGTGGCAACGGACGCGGGCCACCGGGGCGCCCACGAGGCCGACGGGGCGTGGGCCCTCGACTCGCGCGACGCAGAGCGCGACTGGGCCTGGCGGGCGATTCCGGAGGTGGTCCGGGTCTCGCAGGCACTCGTCGGACGCTATTACGATCGGCCGCCGACACGATCATACTTCTCGGGCTGCTCGAACGGAGGGCGCATGGGCGCCCTCGCGGCTCAGCGCTTACCCGAGCTCTTCGACGGCGTGATCGTCGGCTGCCCTGCTCTAGACTGGGCCACCCTGGCAATGCATGGAGCCTGGCTGGTGCAGGCCAATACAGACGCTGACGGCGCCCCGATCGTCGATACGGCCGCTGCGAGGCTTGTTGCCAATGCGGTGCTCTCACTCTGCGATGGAGCGGACGGTCTCGAGGACGGACAGATCGACGACCCGCGGCGCTGCAACTTCGATCCAGCGATACTCCGTTGCGCGGCAACAGGAGAAGACGGAGGCTGCCTCACCGACACCCAGATCGAGACCCTGCACAGCTGGTACGGCGGCCTTCCGGGCGGCAGCGATAGAGGCTGGAGCTACGCGCTCCCGTTCGGCTCGGAGCCCTACTGGTCGTTCTGGTGGATCCCGTCCGGAAGCTGGTGGAGCCCATGGAATAGGTGGCCAGGCGCAGGGTTGGTCTATCTGGAGAATCTCTTCGGCTACGTGCTCTTCGAGGAGGACCCGGGCCCGGACTATTCGATTCAGGACTTCGACCTCGCCACCGACCCCCCCGCCCTCGAGTTCATGCGTGAGCTGTACCGGGCGGACGATCCAGACCTCAGCCGGTTCCGGGCGGACGGCGGGAAGGCGATCCTCTACCAGGGATGGTCGGATCCGGCTGCCGTGCCTGGAGCGATTCTGGCCTACTATGACGAGGTCCGAAGCCAGGCCGGGGGGCAGGATGAGATCGACGAGTTCCTGCGGCTCTTCATGATCCCGGGCTCCGGCCACTGCTTTGAGCCGCCCAACGAGAGCACGGAGTGGTTCGATCCGCTCTCCGCCCTCGATGAGTGGGTCGAGCGGGGTACCGCACCGGATCGCCTCGTCGCGGAGCGCCACGACCCCGCCGGTCGGACGACGCGAACGCGGCCGCTCTGTCCCTATCCGAAGGCAGCTCGCTACCGGGGATCCGGCAGTGTCGACGATGCCGGAAGCTTCGACTGTGTGTTCCTCGAGGATGACGACATTGAGCGGGCTGCGCGACGCCCACGTCCATGAAGTACCTGGGCCTGATCGATCGCCGCCTGCTCGGACGTGAGCATGAGCGTTGGATCGAGTCATCTCCCCCGGGGCCGCTCGACGGACGCGATCCGAAACCCATCCCCGGCGGTCCGAGCCGGCTCGTCGTCGCCCGAGACGGCGACGCCCTGGATACCTCTGGTGTACCGCGGAGAGACGTCATCCGCGCGATGTTGGCTCGAGGGCTCTCGGTCCTGACGGGCGAGCCCGACGAGCGGACCGCCTGGGCCTCGCTCCTCCTGGATCTCCGCCCCGGCCACGTCGTCGGGATCAAGCTCAACACCGTCGCCGTCCATCTCACTCCGCACCCCGAGGTCGTGGACGCGCTGGTCGAGAGCCTGGCCGAGGTCGGCGTGCAGCCGCGCAACGTGGTCCTCTGGGACAATCTGGGGCGCCTAGGGCCGATCCGCATGCGCTTCTATGGAGATCTGGAGCGACCCGAAGGCGCCTACTACCAGGGGATGGAACGGGCGGGCTTCGCGCCCGACTCTCGGGCCACCCCGCGCGTCCTGTGCACCGTCCCCCGCCCGCCGGGTCTGGGCTACGACCGGAGCACCCGCGCCGAGATCCCCTCGCAGGGGCTGCATCTACCCGTATCGCGCATCCTCACGCGAGTCTGCGACCACATCATCAATCTCCCCGTGCCCAAGGACCACCGCGTCACCGGCATGACCTGCGCGCTCAAGAACTTCTACGGCTGCGTGCCGCTCTGGGACGCGTTTCGACCGACACACGCCGACCGAATGCACGCAAGCCGCGGCGACCCACAGATCGCGGAGCTCTATCGAAACCCGTGCATCTCCGGGAAGGTCCGTCTCCATCTCTGCGATGCCTTGCGCGCGATCTGTGACGGCGGCCCCTGGGGCGAGCCGCAGCTCGAGCCCCGGAGTCTCTTGCTCGCTACGGATCCGGTGGCGCTCGACGCGTACGCCCTGTCGCTGATCGACAGCGCACGCAGAGTGCGGGGAATGGAGCGGATCGCCCGGCGAGCACGCTACATCGAATCGGCCGCGCGTCTCAGGCTCGGCACCAACGACCCGAGCTCGATCGACGTCCTCGACCAGAGCGGAAACGCAGCATCGTGGCCGAGCTGAAGCCACGCGACTGCTGGCTGGACGGCCGACTCCACTGGCTCGAGTGGGGCCCCACCTACGGCTCCGCGGCTCTTCTGGTGCACGGCATCACGGGCAATGCCCACAACTGGGACGCCCTTGCAGCCATCGCGGCCAGGACACATCGGATCGCGGCGCTGGACCTCCGCGGGCACGGCGAGAGCGCCTGGGCCGAGCTGGACGCGTACGAGCACCTCGACTACCTGGCGGACCTCCTGGATGTGATCGACCAGCTGGGCCCTCCGGTCTCCCTCATCGGTCACTCGATCGGAGGCCACGTCTGCCTGTTTCTGGCCGCGCTGCGGCCCGACCTCGTCTCGTCGCTGGTCGTGGTGGACGTCGAGGCGTTCGCGCCGCGCGAGCAACCGGAAATGCTGCGACGATCCGGAGCACGGTCCCATCCGCTCTTCGACGATCTGGACGCCGTCGCTCGCAGGATCCAGGAGCGCCAACCTCGCATTTCCGGCAGGCTGGCACGAGCCAAGGCGCTGCACGACACGCTCCTACAGCCCGACGGGAGTCGGGTCTACCGCTTCGACCGGGGCGTCCTTCGCGGGGTGACCTGTCCAGATGCCCGCCCCTACCTTCCCAGGATCCGTTGCCCCGTCCTCTTGGTCAGAGGCGAAGACAGCCCCGTCCTGCGCGCAGCAGCAGCTCGGGAGATGGCCGAGGCGATGAGGAATGCATCGCTCGTCGAGATCCCGGCCGCCGGCCACTGGCCGCAGCTCGAGAGCTCGGAGGCCTTCACCCTCGCCGTGACCACGTTCCTCGAGGGCAGCGCGACGAGATAGAGATGGATGCGGCCATCACGCAGACGCCGTGGATGACCGGGGAGAATCAGGTGGATGTGCACGAAGCGAGGGACCTCCTCGGCACGGTCGACCTTCGCGATGGGCGAATCGATCCCGTCACTCAGATCCTTGCGTCGGACCACCGCCGAGGACGAGAAGCTGGCCACCGACGAGCGCGTGCACCTGCTGCTGGTGCCCATGGGGGGACGAGACCACGCGGAACGCGATCTCGGGTGGGATGCGGCTGCGCATCGAGAATCCGGACGAGCGAAAGAGGATGCGTCCCGTTTCTCGTGGACTTTGGCGTAGCCACCGAGCCGACGGGTTGAA
>JBHHYV010000188.1:0-4240 GCA_046757685.1 Myxococcota bacterium | reverse complement strand
GCCGCGGCACGGATGCCGCGGAAAGCTCCGTTGCGAGCCGCGCACAGTCGCTCGCTACTGTCCTGTCCCCCCTGGAGCTTGAACACGTCAGATCCGGTCCCAGCAAGAAGGGCCGAGACCTGTGTGACCAGATCCGCGCGCGTGGATGCAGGTCGGACTGCTGCGCCTGTACCCGGGGCATCCCCCCGAGCGGTGCCGTGGGCCGCAGGTGTGGGTACACCTCCGCGCAGTCTCTTCCGGCCACGGGTGGCGCAACGGTGTGTCCGTGTATTGGCGATCTCCACCAGAAGCAGTCGACTCGGATCGACTTTCGTATTATAATCGCTATCGATTCTCTTCTCGCTCACCCCGGGAATGCAGCGGTCGAACATGCATCTGGACGCGGAGTCGGGAGACACGATCGAGCGACATCTGGTCGGTCTCGTCCGGGGAGTGGGACCGCTTCGGGCCGCGCTCGCCCAGATCGCGTGCCGCTTGGTCGAGCAGAGGGCCTGGGAGCCTCTCGGGTACGCGCGGCTGTCCGACTACGCGGACGAGCGAATCGGCCGATCTGCGCGCTCGATCCGGGATCTGGCGCGGGTAGGCAGCGCCCTCGCTGAGCTGCCCCGTCTGCGCCGCGCGCTGATGCGGGGCCAACTCGGCTGGACCCACAGCCGGCTGATCGCACGCGTCGCCTCCGGGGACGACGAGCGGCGTTGGATCGCCTACGCGCGTCAGGTCACGGCCCTCGAGCTCTCGCGACAGGTCCGCCGTGTCGACCGTGCCTCGCTCGAGGCAGGCAGCCTCGCGGACTCGCGCAGCGCCTCGCGTTGGTTCGCCGTCGAGTGCACGCCCCAGGTCGCGATCCTGTGGTCCCAAGCACGGTACGCAGCTCGACGCCTGCATGGGGGCCGCCTGTCCCTCTCGGATTGCATGGAGATGGTCGCAGCAGAGATGGTCTCGACGCTGCCGCTCTCCTTGGATGCCTCAAGGGAGATGGAGTCCCCGCCGGCGCAGGCGCAGGCGCAGGCGGAGCCCTTCGCGACCCCTTCGGAGCGAAATCCACTTCCCTTCGGCGACGTGGAGACTCCTGGGAACGCTGGCGACTCGAGCTCCACCCCAGCTTCGGCCGAGCTCGAACGACTGCTTCAAGACCTCGACGCTGCCGGTGCATGCGAGCTGGATCGGCGGCTGCGGGTCGCAGTCGCGATGGAGCAGCGTGTCTGGGCTCGGGTCGGTCCCCTGCTCCAGCTCGTCTTCGGTCAGCGCCTGTACCGCCTCCGCGGCTATGCGACCCGAGAGGCGTACGTGCGTGAGCGTCTTGGGATCGATCCGTCGTGGGCTCGCCTGCTCCTACGAATCGAGCGCGCCGCTGCCACTAGTCCCGCGTTTGCTCGCGCTTACCAACGGGGACGCCTAACGCCGATTCAGGCGGCCCTCCTAGCCCCGCTCCTGGCGGCCGAGATCGACGAGGAGCAGATCGCGGCCTGGATCGCGCGGGCCTGTGAATTCACGTTGCGGCGGCTGCGCGACGACGTGGATCGGGCGCTGCTCATGCGGGAGACCGATTTCGCTGCCTGGAAGCGGACGGGGGGCCTACCATCCCACGAGGCTTCTGGCCCTCACAACGAGACCGCGGCGCAGCACACACGCGAGAATCGGGAGATCGGTGCAGAGCAGAGCGACCTACAGGAGACCTCTCTGGTGCGGTGCATCTTGTCGACGGATGTGGCACAGCTGGCTCGAGCCGTGATCTGCAGCGTGCGGCGCCATTGTGAGCGGCGGACCGGGCGTATGCCGACTCCCGGGCAGGCATTCGGTCTCATGCTCGCGCACGCGCTGCAAGAGTGGAAGACCTGGGGAGGCGCATCCAGCGCTCACCGTCCGCGAACTCGGTCGATCTTCGAACGGGACGGGTGGCGATGTGCGATCCCAGGCTGCTCGTCCATGCGAAATCTTCATGCCCATCACATTCGCTTTCGCGCCGCTGGCGGAACGGATGAGCCCGAGAACATGCTCACCCTTTGTGCCTTTCACCATCTGCGCGGAGTACACTCGGGCTTGATCGAGGTCAGCGGGACGGCTCCGAACCGGATCCGGATTGCGCTGGGCGTGCAGCCCGGAAGCCCACCGCTGGCCGTCTACACTTCGGGCGACCAGAAGGATCGCCGTCCTTTCGACGAGGAGGCACGATGGCGAAGACGATCGACTGGTACTACCACCGCAAGGGCTGAACGTCTTGTGCGCGAGCGTCCAGGTTTCTGGACGCACACGGGATCGGGGCGAAGGAGGTCGTGCCCGCCAGCCGCAAGCTCGCTAAGCGCGAGGCGGCGAACCTGGTGAGGGGGGCGTCGAAGGTCATCGTCGCTCGGGGCAAGAAGGTCCGCGAGTTCGCCGGGGGCAAGGCCGCGCGCGAGGTCGTCGAGGCCATGCTGGGTCCGACCGGCAACCTTCGAGCGCCGACCTTGCGGAAGGGCAAGACGGTGCTCGTGGGCTTCAACGAGGAGGTCTTTGAGCGGGTCTTCCGCTAGCGATCACCTCGTCCGCGTAGCGCTTCAGGGCATCGCGCTTCTGCGCGAGCGTCGATCCGGGACCGAGCGAGAAGGTGAGGGGATAGTGGACCAGCGCCGTCACGCCGGCGGCCTCGAGACGCTCGATCGCGTCCGTGGTCGGCGGGTCGGTGATGGCGGCGATCACCTCGAAGGGACGGTCGTCGCGGCCGGCCTGGCGACGGTGGCGAGCGATCTCTTCGAGGAGGGGGGGGATCTGGGCGGCGGTGTTGCCGGCTCCGATCCAGCCGTCCCCCAGGCGACCCGCGCGGCGCAGGGCGGCGGGGCTGGCGCCACCCACCCAGATGGGGATCTCGCAGGGGGGGGCCGGGCTCTGCTGCAGGCGATCGAAGTCGAAGAACTCCCCGTGGTGCTCGACCATGCCGCCCTTCCAGAGAGCCCGGAGCAGGGGGATCATCTCGTCGGTGCGCCGGCCGCGGGTGGCGAAGTCGAGACCGAGCTGGTCGAACTCCTCGCGCATCCAGCCCACGCCGACGCCCAGCGCAAAGCGACCCCCCGTCAGGATCTGGAGCGTGGCGGCCGCCTTGGCGACCACGAGCGGGTCCCGAAGCGGCAGGATGTAAATGGCCGTCGTAAAGAAGACTCGCTCGGTGACCTGGGCCATGGCCGCAATCGCGGGCCAGGGATCGGGCCACTCGGTGGCGCCGTCGAAGCCCGGGTTGCCGTCGGGCGAGTAGGGGTAGCGCGAGCAGAGCTGCTCGGGGTAGAAGAGATGATCCGAGAGGAGGATCCCATCGAAGCCGACCTCTTCGATGCAGCGGGCCAGGTCGACGAGCTGGTCGGTCTCGGTAAACGACACGGACTGTACGAACCTCAAGCGCGCCTCTCCCTTCCCGACCGCAGGCGGCGGTAGGTTTCGATGATAGTCTGGATCGTGTCATGACCGCGAACGGGGAGCTTCGAGCGGTGGATCGGGGCCTCTGGGTGAAGGAGGAGGCGCTTCGCGTCGGCGGCCTCCAGCTCGGAGCCCGCATGACGGTGGTGCAGCTCTCGTCGGGGGACCTCGTCCTGCTCTCTCCGGTCTCCCACTCGGATGCGCTCGCCCGAGAGCTCGAGCGGATCGGACCCGTACGCTTCGTCGTGTGCCCGAACCTGCGCCATCACCTCTTCGCCGCGACCTGGCTCGAGGCCCATCCCGACGCGCGGCTCAGCGGCCCGGCCGGTCTCCGCCGCAAGGCGCCCGCGCTGGGCATCCGCGCCGACCTCGAGGAGCCGCCCCCGGCCGACTGGGCCGCGGACCTGGCGGTCCTTCCGGTGCAGGGGTTCGCGACGTTCGACGAGTTCGTCTTCGTGCATCGGCCCACACGCACGCTCGTCGTGGCAGACCTGGTGATGAACTTCCAGAGCGCGCGCGGAGTCACGCGGCTCTACCTGCGGGCGAACCGGGCCCTCGGCCACCCATCTCACACCGTGCTGCACCGCATCTTCTTCCGGGATCGCGCCGCCGTGCGACGCTCGGTCGAGGCGATCCTCGAGACGGACTTCGACCGCCTGGTCGTGGCGCACGGAGAGATCGTGGAGACGGGCGCCAAGGCGGCGCTTCGCGAGGCCTTCAGCTGGGTCTGAGGGGTGCGGCGCCCGCCGGTTCGCGCTTCGCGCCCTCGAGGAGCCTGCGGATCAGCCGCTGGTCGTCGGTGCCGTCCTCGGCGAGCAGGACCCGGCATCCGCGCAGAAGCTCGGGTGCGCCGGAG
>JBHHYV010000187.1:0-4248 GCA_046757685.1 Myxococcota bacterium | reverse complement strand
TGCTAGACGCCCCTCGGAACGATCAGGGCCTGGCCCGGTGCAAGCTCGACCTGCCTCGGAGGCTCCCGATCCTCGAGGACGACGCGGATCCGGCCCGAGACGAGGAACAGGAGCTCATCACCATCCGGGTGCATCTCGCCTCCGTGGGGCGGCTCACGAGTCAAGAGCGGCGCTCCGATCGTGTAGCCATCGAGCCGGGGCGGCGGGCCCGGCGAGCGCTCGAGCACACGCGCCTGCCCCTGGCGATCGAGGCCGACCACCGAGGTGCCTAGATCGATTCCGCCGGAACCCCGCCTGGCCATGGACTCTCCGGGCCTCGCCCCGCCGCGGCCCGACTGTATCACGAGTCGACGCGCGCCTACGATCTCGTCGCCGTCGAGATCCGGTAGATGTCCGAGACGTCGAGGATCACCCAGGTCGAGAGCTTTGCCGCCGAGAGATGCGCCTGCAGCTCGGCCCTCGTCTGGAACGTCGATGCGATCTATCCCCGCGCCGAGAAGAGACCCAGCCGGCCCCCTCGCTCGAGACGGCGGAACATCTCCTGGATGGAGTCGTCCCGCTCCCCACCTCGAGGGTCGTGTCTCCAGGTCGTACCACCGACGCCACCATCCGCTCCAGACCTCGCTCCAGACCTCGCAGATGGGCGGGATCGAGCCGTACGGTCAGGTCGTAGACGGGCGCCCACAACCGATAGAAGCGAAGCCGAGTGGCGGCTGCGAAGCGCGCGAGCCCGACGCTAGTCCTGGAACAGGACACTGATGCTCTCGCGGTCGTGGATGCGGCGGATGGCTTCGGCGAAGAGCGGGGCGACCGAGACGACCTTCACCCGGGGTGAGAGGTCGACGGGCTGCGTCTCGACGGAGTCGGTGACGATCAGGAGGTCGATCGGGCTCTGCTCGATGCGCTCCATCGAGCCCTCGGCGAAGACCCCGTGGGAGACGGCCGCAACCACGCGGCGCGAGCCCCTCTCCATCAGCATCTCCGCCGCCCCGACCAGCGTCCCGGCGGAGATCGTGAAGTCGTCCACCAGCACCGCCGTCCGACCGGACACCTCGCCGATCAGGTCCAGCACCTCGGCGCGCTCGTCGTGGGCTCTGCGCTCCTTGTCCGCAATCGCGAGAGGTGCGCCGAGCTCCGACGCGAAACGCCGCGCCTTCTTGGCGAAGCCGACGTCCGGAGAGACGACGACCAGGTCTCCCGAGGTCTCCTCGCGGATGGCCTCGCAGAGCACGCTCCGCGCGTAGAGGTCGTCGACGGGAACCCGGAAGAACCCCTGGAGCTGACTCGCGTGAAGATCGAGCGTGACCACGCGATCGGCTCCCACCGCCTCGATGGCGTCCGCACAGACGCGCGCACGAATCGAGACGCGTGGCTCGTCCTTCTTGTCGCCCTTGGCATAGCTGAAGTACGGCATGAGGAGGGTCACGGACTCGGCGCTCGCCCGGCGTAGCGCATCGATCCAGAACAGGAGCTCCATGAACAGGTCGTTGGCGGGAAAGACGGTGGACTGGACGACGTAGACGCGGCGACCCCGGACGTTTTCCTTGACCCGCACGAACAGGTTGCCCTCGGAGAAGCGGATGACCTCGCCGCGCGCGGGCTCGAGGTCGAGGTGCTCGCAGATTGCGGCGGTCAGTCGAGGGCTTCCAGACCCCCCGAAGATGTGGATCTCATCCGCGTCCACGGCCCCGACCCTAGCACGCGCGAGCGGGGCCTGATCCGGTGATCTCATGCCTTCCGAGTCCGCTGTGCTACGCTGCTGCCGATGAGAGACGGAAGCTCCGCGGCCCGCTCAGAGACCCTCGTCGTGGTCGTCGTAGGCAAGGACCGCGCCGACTAGCGCCGCGGGAGCAGACGTTCCCGAGGCCCCCGTCGGCGAAGAGCCGGGCGGGGGCTTCGTCGTCCTGGGTCCCCATCCGGCAGCCATGACGGACCAGGAGACCCCCCATGACCCGATCGCTGAAGCTCGGCTTCTTCATCCAGCCCGTCCACCCGCCGCGGCGTTGCTACGCCGACGTGCTGCGCGAGGATCGCGAGGCCGTCGTTCTGGCCGATCGCCTGGGGTTCTGCGAGGCCTTCATCGGCGAGCACCTGGCAGACTCGGCCGAGACCATCCCGTCGAGCCTGGCGTTCATTGCGAGCCTGGCGGACCGCTGTCCATCGATCGTGTTCGGGACGGGCGTTCTGGCTCTTCCGAACTACCACCCGGTGATGGCTGCCGCCCAAGTCGCGATGGTCGACCACCTCGTGCAGGGGCGGCTGCTGCTGGGAATCGGTCCAGGCGTGCCCTCGGACGCCGAGGCGATTGGAGATCTGGGGACGAATCGCAACCGGAAGCTGCTCGAGGCGATCGATCACATCCTGCGGCTCTGGTCCGAGGAGCCTCCCTACCGGATCGAGGGTGAGTTCTACCGAACGACCACCGAGTCCTCCCTGAATCCCGATATCGGACTCGGGATCGTGATCCGGCCACAGCAGCAGCCGCATCCTCCCGTGGTGATCACCTCCATCCGGCCCGACTCGCGCGGCCCCTACCTGGCCGGGAGCCGCGGCTGGAGCGGGATCTCGGCGACCTACGTCGGAGCTCACGTCGCGAAGTCCCACCTTCGAGGCTACCTGGAAGGGAGGCGCGCCGCGGGCCTCTCGCAGGACCCGACGGGATGGAGGCTCGCACGCAGCGTCTTCGTCGCCGACGATGCGGAGACGGCGGAGCGTTACGCCCGCCGGCAGGAAGGTCCACACGGTTTCTACCTTCGAGTCATGCGGACCAAGCTCGCGGCCTTCGGAGGCTTGCACCTGACTCGCGACGACCCCGTGCAGCCGGACTCCGAGATCACGCTCGTGCGAGGTCTGGCCCCGTGTGACCCGGAATCTGCCGTGACCGTCAGGAACGCCAGACGTCGCAGAAGCCACACTCCCGCCATCCCCACGAGGGGAGAGGTGAACAGCCCGGGGAAGTAGCCGCCCACGATTGCGGAGAAGGCAGGATGGGCCAGCCCGTTGGCGACACACCCGATGCCGAGAAACCAGATGGGGAAGAGTGCGACTCGCGGGTACGCCGGGAGCGCCAGCAGCGCCAGGGACCATGCGCCGATCCAGGCGAGGTTGAACGAGACGAAGAAGCTCTCCGGCCACGCGACGAGCCCGAGGAGCTGGGGAAGGCGCTCGTAGAACCCCGTCACGAGCTCTTCGCCGAAGTGGAAGCCCTGGAGTAGGAGGACGACACCCACCCGGCGGCGGAATCGCAGGAGCGACCGTGGAGGGGCATGGATCGGGGCGCGCACGACGGTGAGGCCCAGCGCGACCCCCGCGGCCACGCTCAGGCCGGCCGTCCCGACCAGGATGCTGCGAAGCTCCGCGCTCACCGGTCGAATCCAGAGGGGACCGGTCCGCCTGGCCGGACTCGAGCGATCAGCCAGGCGCCCCCGCCGAGGACGAGGAAGATCCCCGCGAGAGCGACCAGCGCGAACTTTGGAACGGCACACGCCCAGGCAAGCGGCGCATGCAGCGGAGACGGGCCATGGATCAGCTGCTGGATCAGGGCGTAGTTCTCCATGGCGTCGAGCGGTCCGGCCCCCAGAACGGCCCACGACACTCCCAGACCCGTCCGGCTCCAGCGACCCCCCAGGCGCGCTCCCAGGCGAGCTGCGGCAAGCGACAGCCACGCCGGGTAGAGGCATAGGTAGAGATAGTCGAGACCCTGCACCAGCATGGCCGTCTCGCGGGCGCGTGGCGACCACGAGTCGAGGATCTGGCCGGAGCGAGCGAGCTGACGGGCGAGCTCGAAAGACACGATGCCCTGCGAGGCTTCGGGAGTGACGAGCCCCTGGCCGAGAACCCAGAGCCAGACGGAGACGACCCCGACGAGAACGCTGAGACCCGCGAGAAGGCGCGGCTGGGCGCCTCTCCGAACCCATCCGAACGGACTCATCCTCTACAACGTCCTCCACTCGCCGTGCACCCGGGCAACCCGCCCGCGTGAGACCCGCCCTCAACGGCGGAACCGATCCCTCACCGAGGGTGGCAATCCCGGTCCCATGCGGATCTGTTGTTCTACAGGAAGTTCGAGCTTCGCCCGCAGGTCTTCCACGCAGTGCATCAGAGCCGAGTCGATTCCACGTCGACGGAACCCGGGTGCGACGGGTTCGAAAGCACCCATCGCCAGAGAGCCACGACCCGATCGTGGTCGGGGCCGCGGCATGCTCGGATCTTCAGCGGCTCCATGCGGGTGGAGGGTCTCCGACTGGG
>JBHHYV010000186.1:0-4269 GCA_046757685.1 Myxococcota bacterium | reverse complement strand
AGATGTCCCACAGGCGCGACTTGGTGAAGCGCCGGCTGATCACCGCGGGAAGCTCCATGCACAGCGCGTTGGCCAGGGTGACGGCCTGGGCGTTGCCATGGGTGAGCGACAGGCCGGTGTAGAGCTTGTCGTCCTCCTTGAACTGGAAGATGAAGCGACCGAGCGCCGACATGCCGCCGTAGCGGCCCCCCTCCATCACCACGCCCTTCGGGTCGCCCGTCGTGCCCGACGTGTAGATGATCTGGAAGGGATCGGAGGGGCTCTGGACGCGCACGTCGACCAGAGGAGAGGGCTTGGCCAGCAGCTCGTTCAGGGACTGCACGTCGCGGAAGTCGGCGACCGGGGGTGCTGCGTCCTCGCCGGTCTCGAGCGCCAGTACGAACTCGAGATCCGGCAGCTGCTCGCGCACCTCGGCGAGCTGGGGCAGGTTGTAGTCCGCGATCACCATCGCCTTGCAGCCCGAGTTCCGGAGCGTATAGGCGAGCTTCTCGCCCCGGGTGCGCGGGTCGATCGGGACGAAGACCGTGGCGGAGATCGAGGCCGCAACCATCGTCTCGACGAACTCCGGGTGGTTGCGCATCATGAGCCCGAAGCGATCGCCTCGCTCCAGGCCGCGCGCGATCAGCGCGGCCGCGAGCGCGTTGCCACGCTCGTAGAGCTGCGCGAAGGTGCGCGTCTCGTCCTCCTTCCCGGCGCACTCGAAGGTGAGCACCTGCATGTCGGGATTCCGCTCTGCACGCGTCGCAACGATGTCCGCAAGGATCAGCTCCGAACGCTCTCTCGCCACGTTCCTGTCTCCCTTCTGCCTGGTTCGGGGTTGCGCTAGCGGCTGAGGAGGGTCACGCACATGGCGGCCGCGTCGGTGCCGATGTTGCCGCCGCCGTTCTGTGCCATGGCCACCTGGGCGCCCTCGACCTGGCGGGGGCCGCTCTGGCCGCGCAGTTGCTCGACCAGCTCGGTGAGCTGGGCCATGCCGGTCGCGCCGACGGGATGGCCCTTGCGCAGCAGCCCCCCGCTGGGATTGACGGGAATCCGCCCCCCGATCTTCGTCGCGCCCGAGTCGATGAGCGCTCCGCCCTCGCCCTCGGGGCACAGGCCGAACTCCTCGTAGTACATCAGCTCGGCCGGCGCCGATGCGTCGTGGCACTCGATCACGTCCAGGTCCTCGGGACCGATCCCCGCCTTCTCGAAGGCCTCGCGCACGCAGCGCGCCACGGTGCCCTCCTCGTCGGGACCGTGGTCCCAGCCCGATCGCAGCACGCAGGCGTTCACGTAGACCGGCTTCGAGATCCCGAGCTCGCGCGCCTTGCGCTCGCTGGTGATCACCGCGGCCGCGGCCCCGTCGCCGATGGGCGAGCACATGGGCCGCGTGAGCGGCTCGGCGATCATGGGCTCGGCCAGCACCTCGTCCACGCTGAGGGCCTTCTGGAACTGGGCCTTGGGATTCAGGCTGCCGTGGGCGGAGTTCTTTGCGGCCACCGCGGCGAACTGGCGCGCGGTCGTGCCGTAGCGCTCCATGTGACGGCGCGCCGCCGCGGCGTAGAAGTCCATGAACATGCTTCGCTTCTCGCCCGCCCCGCTCGAGGCCTTGTCCGCGCCCTGGGATGCGGCGGCCTTCTTGAGGGCCTCCATGATCCTTGCGATCTCCTCGGTGTCGACCGCGCTCCCGATCGCGGCGAAGCTGCGCCGCTTGTCGGGGTGGTAGAGCTTCTCGGCGCCCAGTGCGAGGACCGCGTCATAGAAGCCCGCCTCGACCATGGCGCAGGCCTGGTGCAGCGCGGTGGAGCCGCTGGCGCAGGCGTTCTCGACGTTGACGACCGGGATCGCGCCGATCCCCGCGGAGCGCAGGATCACCTGGCCGCGAATGCACTCCTGGCCGGTGATCAGCCCCGCCATGGCGTTGCCGACGAAGGCCGCCTGGATGGCGTCCTTGTCGATACCCGCATCGGCGAGCGCCTCGAGCAGCGCCTCGCGCCCGAGGGCCTTCAGGCCGGTGTCCATGTGCTTGCCGAAGCGGGTCATCCCCACACCGGCCACCACTGCTCGTGTCATCGTTTCCTCCTCAGCCCTCGCTTCCGGCGCGGGACCGTCCGGCGCCGAGGAGAGCCTTCAAGAAAAAGCCCAGCATGCGCGGGCTCAGGGTCATTGCGATGAGCCGCAGGAACTCGGAGAGACTCATGTAGGTCTTGGCGTCCCAGACGCCCATCTTGCCTGTGATCAGGATCTCCCTGCGTGCGGGCTCCATCTGCTCGAAGCTCAGAATGAACGTGCCGGCCTGCGACTCGACCCTCATCTCAGGCCGCCCGGAGCTTGGCCTTGCGCTTGCCATGCCAGCGCTCCAGGTGGCGGCGGTGCCGATCGGTGTAGGCCCCGTCCTTGTAGTAGGTGTCGTAGAAGCCGCACTCCAGGTGGTGGGCCTGCACCATCAGCGTCATCACGCAGGGGTCGACGAAGGCCGGGAACCGGCCCCACCTCTTCCACACGGCGTTCAGGATGTCCTTGGTGCACTGGATGATCGCCGGATCGGTCTTCGGGATCTCCTGCTCCATCTGGCCTGGCTTCTTGTAGGGAGCGCTGTCCGCGTTCGCCGGGTTGAAGATTCCCTGGTCCCCCCACTTGCGCTCGATCACGTCGTCGACCGCGTCGTCGATGGAGCCGTTGAAGTAGTAGGGATGGTGGGTCTCGAAGACCTCGTCCTTTCCGACGGCGTAGGGAATGCCCGCCTGGGGTCCGTGCTCCGCCGTCTCGAAGCGGAAGCCGAGACCGCGGCACATGGGAGTGCCGCCGAGGGCCATGATCGCGGTGAACCCGCCGAAGGGCCAGCCTCCGAGCCCCATCGCGGTTTCGGTGAGCAGCAGGTTCTGCGCCATGAAGCCGACCTCGATGTTCGAGGCTCCGTAGGCCACGAGCGGCTCGACCGTCTGGTAGGGCACGGGCAGCGTCGCCAGCCCCTCCTTGACCCACTTCTCGCAGCCGAGCGGCTTCATGTCGTCGGTCGCATCGACGGGATACTGGCCCTGCTCGAGAAAGAGCATGAGCCCGTTGATCAGCTCCTCGGTCACGTCGCAGACCGGCATGAAGAGCGTGGAGCCGGGCTGGTTGGCGTTCCAGGTGTTGAACGACATGAAGGCCGGCGAGGTGGCGGGCAGGTCGATGCGCTCCGGGCTGATCTGGATGCGCCGGTCCTGGAAGACCCGAACCAGCTTCTCCAGGTCGTCGAGCTCGGCGATCTCGCGCATCTGCTCTGGATGGGTCCCGCGGACCTTGACGATGTAGGTCCCCTCGTCGTTGGTATAGAAGAGCTCACTGCCGTGCGATCCGCAGGGGCTCGGGAAGGTGCGGCCGTTGTACTCCAGCATGGTGTTGCAGTTGCCGTCCCACACCTCGCCGGGAGGGGTGTCCTCCTTGCGAGTGTGCGGCATGTCGGCCAGGTTCATGCCCGACATTCCGGTCGCCGCCATGCAGAGCATCGCCTCTTCTTCCTCGGACAGTGGAAGGGGCTCCTCGTCGGAGCGATAGGCGTTGGGGCCCCGCTTGATCTCCATTCCGAGCCCGAAGCGCCGCGAGCGGCGCGTGAAGATCGCCTCGAAGAGGGGGGTGCTCCAGACCTCTTCCATGAGCTTTCGGGTGTCGAGATCCATCAGAGGTCCTCCCTGGAGAGTAGGGGTTCGGGACGGTCGGAGGGCGGCAGACGTCGCGAACCCCGGGGAAGGTGCGTGAACGCTCGCACCACGCGGGACTTCATGCCACAGATGCGAGCCCCGCCGCGCGCGCCATCCTCGTCGAGCGCGGCTCGGCCGTACACGGACGGCGCGTCCGACCTTCGGGTCGGGGTCGGCGCTGCCACGGAGTGGCCGAAGCTCGAGTGGCTTCGCTCCGTCATGCGTTGCTCCCTTCCGCGCCCGGGAATCGCCGACCTCTCGAGTGTACCGCATGAGGCGCGACCGCGTCTCGCGACTCTACGCGCTTGAACTCCCCATCGATCGGGAGTCTCATGGGATCGCAACCCCCCACCGTGAGGAGGGCTCCCGATGGAGTTCAAGGAGGTTCTCGGTACCCGCAGATCGATCCGCTTCTTCGATCCCGACCGCGCCGTCGAGCGCGAGAAGATCCAGAAGATCCTCGAGGCCATGCGCATCGCGTCGTGCGCCGTCAACGCCCACTGGCTGCGCGCCGTGGTCGTGAACCGCGCCGACATCCCGCCCGAGACGATGGAGGCGCTCAAGGTGCCCGTCGCGGCCCTGGTGCAGGAGCTCGCGCCGGTGCACA
>JBHHYV010000185.1:0-4290 GCA_046757685.1 Myxococcota bacterium | reverse complement strand
TCGAGATCGAGGATCGCGAGCGTGCGCTCCCGGCTGCGATCGAGCGGTCCCGCATAGCCGGGGTTCACGAAGAGCGTGGCGCCCCGCCACTCGGCCAGCGACTCGTGGGTGTGACCGTAGACCAGGACCTCGGGGCTCCACTCCCTGAGGATGCCCTCGTAGCGAGGATGGAGGCGGCCGAAGTTGTCGTACCAGTGGCACAGAAGAACCCGTCTCGCTCCAAGATGTAGCTTCAGGTCCCAGGGATAGCGGTGGTAGTCCTCCTCGTCCCCGTTTCCCGCGACCGCGACGACGGGCGCGATCGCCTCGAGGGCACGGATCACCGCCTCGCCCCCAATGTCACCGGCGTGGAGAATCAGGTCGACCGACGCGCGCTCCAGCTCGCGCGCCGCATCGTCCAGCAGAGCTCCGTGAGTGTCGGCGATCAGCCCGAGGCGACGCGGGCATGTGGAACGAGCGGGAGGCCGAACGAACACAGGGCCCGGCACATCGCCGAGCCCTGCGCCGGAACATCTCTCCGACCCTCTATCGAGCCCCTTCCGCCACACACCGCGCCACACACCGCGCCGTGCACCGCGCCGTGCACCGGACTGCCGCTCACTGGACATCATCGAACGCTCAGCATCGCAACCGCTTGAACCATCGGCGCCAGGAACGAACCGTACGCAGTCTTGAGAGCGACTCGGGGCCATCGCAACTTTCGCGACGCTGGCATTCTAGGAGTGCGCGACAACACGTGTCAACTGCGGGCGCGACAACAACAAGCCGAAGCTCTCCGTCGACGACCCTGCCGGGTTCCACGGTGGAGCCGAGCGGGGAGTCGCCCGACGCTCGCGACCTTTGCGTGACGTGGATCACTGTCATCGCACGAGCAGTGACGCCCGCGATCCTCAGCGCGAGAGCGTGAGCCTTCTCCTCTCGTCTCCCACGGCAAGCTCGACCGAGTCGGTTGCGATCTTCCGCACCAGCGCTCCTTCAACGATGTCGCCCTCCTGGACTTCGGCGACGGAGCCATCCGAGCGCGCGACCCGAGCGCTCCTGCGCGCCGGATCGGGATGCCAACGGATCTGGCGCACCGAGAGCAGCAGCGGCTCCCGCTCCAGCTTCGCGGGGCTCGCCTTGCGGGGCGCGGCGGCCGGCACAGCGCTACGAGCGAGGGCCGGCCGGGGCTCGGGTCTCGAGGGGACGGACCTCGCGCGGCTCGGGACGGGAGCCTGCGGCGGCGAGGCGGCAGGTGCCGAGACCACCGCAGGCGAGGCGGGCACCGCAGGAGGGGGAGACGGCGGCACGGCGACGGGGGCCCCACGGGGATCGGGCACCGGCGCGGCCGGAGTGCGGGCGACCGGCGGCTGGGGCTCGGGGGCGGGCACCACGGGGGACTCGGCAGCGGGGGCAGGCTCCGACGAGGCGCTCGGCCTCACGTCGAGTCCGCTCTGGACTGGCACGAGGAGCGGGCGCGGCCCCGGCCGGGCCTCGGACGCGGCTACTCGGGCTCCCTCGCTCGCCGGCACGGGGTGCGAGCGCCCTCCGCCCCGGGACCAGAGTCCATCGCCGACGGTCCACAGGAGCGCGGACGGAACGGCCACCAGAAGCACACCGGCGAGGGCGATCCACGGGATCCTGGATCTGCGCGCCAGGGAAGGAGCCTCGATCTGGAGCGGCGAGTCCAGCCCGTCGGGGCCCATGCGACTCTCCCGCTCTCGCTGCAGTGTCCGGAGCGCGTCGAGGATCGTGCTCAAGAGGTGGCGTCCCCGAAGTGGGGCGAGCCGTAGCGCAGCATGCGATACAGGGTGATCAAGGTCCCGGGGCCGACCGCGCCCGTCACCTCGAGGCCATGTTCGCGCTGGAGTCGCTCGACCGCATCCCTGGTAGGAGCATCGTAGCGCCCCTCGGCCGTTCCCTGCGCCATCAGGCCCAGCTCGGCGAGGCGCTGCTGCAGCCAGAGCACGGCCCTCCCGCGCATTCCCGGCGTAAGCTCGGGCAGCGACTCGTAGTTGGTCCAGGGAATGAACACGCGCCCCGTCCACAGGCGCGCGAGCCCGTCCGGGGTCAGGCTGCGCCGCTCCCCACCCACGAGAAAGTACAGGCGAGCGGGAGCTTCCAGGCCGACCACCGCGGCAAAGCGAGTCTGCGCGTCTCCGAGATCCAGCTCCGCGATCGCCGGCAGCCCCAGGGTGACCAGCGTCGCGGGAGAGAGGTGGGTCTCCCAGATCCGCAGCGGCGAGATCCCGGCCACGACGCCCGCGAGCGCATCGGGCTCGACGCCCTCGATTCCCGAAGAGCGATACCCCCAGACCTCGAGCAGGGCATCCAGGGAGCGAGCGAGGCTCTCGGGAGCCGAGAGCGGCCGGAGCGCGGCATCGAGTGAAGGAGGAGGACGGGTCGAGGCAGGCTGCGCGCTCGGCGAGATGCGCGCGGCGACAGCGGGAAGGTGTGAAGAGAGGCGACCGGAGCGTACCGCCGCGATCACGAGACCCGTGAGCGCCCCCGCGAGCACCAGCGACGCCGCGACTCGGGACCCCAGACCGAGGGAAGACAGGTAGGACGAGCTCACCGCGGGAAGCTCGCGGCTGGCTCTGCGCACCAGGGCCCGCGTGATCCGTCGGCTCCCCGCGGCGTATCCCGCGAGCAGGGCTCGATCCGCGAGCGCGTTGATGAGTCGCGGGACACCTCGAGAGCGGCGGTGGATCGCGCGCGCGGCCGCGGGCGAGAAGAGCCTGGGATCGACGGCGCCGGCCACGTCGAGGCGATGCTCGAGATAGGCGGCGGTCTCGGAGCGAGAGAAGGGCGCGAGGCTCCAGCGAACGGTGATCCGTTGCTGGAGCTGGCGGAGCTCCGGCCTCGCGAGCAACGATTCGAGCTCGGGCTGACCCGTCAGCACGATCTGGAGCAGCTTCTCGCGCTCGGTCTCCAGGTTCGAGAGCAGCCGGATGCGCTCCAGAACTCCGGTCTCGAGGTTCTGCGCCTCGTCGATGACCAGCAGCGCCCTGCGCCCATCGATGCGCTCCGCGAGCAGAAAGCGGTTCAGCTCCTCGATCAGCTGGTCCCGGCTCTGCCCCACCACCGCGACCCCGAACTCACGATTGATGGCCGCCAAGAGCTCGCTCTCGCTCGAGCTCGGGTTGAAGATGAAGGCGAGCGAGACATCGTCTCCCAGCTGCTGGGCCAGAGAACGACAGAGGGTGGTCTTGCCGGTACCGACCGGGCCGACGACCTGCATGAAGCCCTCGCCTTCGCCGATTCCGTAGAGCAGGTGGGCCAGGGCCTCTCGGTGCGCGCGGCTCAAGAACAGGAAACGCGGATCCGGGAGCAGCGCGAAGGGCTTCTCGGACAGGCCGTAGAACTCGAGGTACATGCGCTACACCCGCTCTCGGGGAATGCACCGCGATGGTACCCTGCGCGGCCGATGACGCTTCCGCCGGACACCGCCGGGATCGATGCGGGCGCAAGCCTCTGGAAGCTCGTGTACCCCGGACGTCCCCTCGAGGTGGCCATCCTCGAGGCAGGCGACGTCACCGGGACGCGAGAGCAGCTCGCCGCCTGGCAGCCGCGCCACGTCGCCCTGACCGGAGGCGGCGCGGTCGCCCTGCGGCGCGAGCTCAGCGCGGAGGACGTCCGAAGCGTTCGAGAGTTCGAAGCCTGGGGCCTCGGGGCTCCCCTGCTCGCAAAGCTCGAGGGCCTCGAGCTGCCGGACCGCTACCTGCTCGTGAGCCTGGGAACGGGAACCTCGATGCTGCAGGTCGCGGACGGCTCGGCGCAGCGGGCTGGGGGCACGGCCCTGGGGGGCGGAACGCTGCTCGGCCTGGGGCGCCTGCTGCTGGGAGTGCGCTCCTTTCGCGAGATCGCGGAGCTGGCGGGACGCGGAGATCGCCGCAAGGTCGACCTGCTGGTGGGGGACATCTACGGCGAGGGCGAGATCGCGCTGCCCGCGGACCTGAACGCCTCGAGCTTCGCCAAGCTCGACTCCCAGGAGCCGGCGGACCTGGCGCACGCCGTCATGGGAGTCCTCGGCGAGAACGTCGCCCTGATCGGAGCCGTCGTCGCACGTGCGAACGGCCTCTCGACCGCCGTCTTCGGGGGCTCGACCCTGCGGGACAACCCCACCCTGAGGCAGATCCTCGACGAGGTCTCGCAGATGTCGGGGATCCGCCCGCTCTTCCTGGAGCGCGGTGCCCTCTGCGGCGCAGTCGGCGCAGCCGCCGCCCATTCCTAGGGTTCCGTCCCAGGGGTTCCGACGCATTTCTCGCGGTCGGGGCGCCTCGCTCGCAAGGCGCGCGAGCGAGGCGAATC
>JBHHYV010000184.1:0-4408 GCA_046757685.1 Myxococcota bacterium | reverse complement strand
GATCGCGATCGGGATCGACATCCCGACCACGACCGCCCTCTGCAGGAGCGAGCGGCCGAAGAAGTAGGCGAAGACGACGCCGGTGGTGATCAGGGCCAAGAGCGAGTGCAGCCCGCTGCAGGCCTCGGCGACGTCGAGGTCCACGTGCGCCAGGTGGATCACGTTGCCGGTTCGCAGGATCGGAACGCCGACCTCGAAGAGGATGCGCTGGGCCATCTCGGCGGCGAAGACCTGCAGCGGAAAGGCGATCTGGATCATCGCGAAGCGGGGGATCGGGATCATCAGCAGCAGGAAGAAGATCGGGAAGGCCAGCTCCCGCGCCCAGCGCCAGCCCGCGATCCAGAGCACGCCTCCCATCAGCAGGATCACGGCGGCGGCCCGGGGCAGGTAGTTGATCCCTCCGAGCATGCCCATCGAGAAGACCAGGAAGGCGATGGCGATGACCGCCAGCCCCGCGAGGCTGCTCTCCAGCGGCAGGCCGCGCAGCCGGTACTGGTTCTCCCAGACGAAGTAGGCCGCCAGGGGCGGGATCAGGAAGCCGTAGGAGTAGTTCTCGTCGGCGAGCCAGGCTTCGGGGAGCGACCACAGGTCGGGATCCACGTCCCAGATCAGGATCGGGAAGAAGATCCACAGGCCCACCGCCAGCGTCAGCGCCCCCCACAGCCAGGGGGCGAGCCGCTCCAGGGTGGAGGCTTCGAGCGCGCTCGACTCGTTCATTGCCCCGGGGAATATACAAGAGGCGTGCCGGATCCATGCCCCGGCGGGGGCCTCGTGGTGTGGCCGGACCCCCGGGGCGGCCCCCGGGGCCTCACCGGCGCGCATCTCGGGCGGAAGTCGCCTTCTCTTTCGTGGAAGCTCCGTTCCCACGCGGGGGCCGTCCGAGCGCCCGCTCGAACCGCCGGGTGGCACAGAAGTCGCAAAGGCGCACGTGCGAGGAATTCTACCCAGTGGAGCACGGAGTGGAGCGAGGGGACTCGAAAGCGCGGCAGCGGCTGCTCGTCGTCGATGACGATCCGAGCGTCCGCGACCTGCTCGCGGCCTTCGCGACCCGCCTGGGATTCGAGGTCCGGGCCGTGGACTCCGGCGAGGCCGCGGTGGCCGCCTTCCGGACGCTCCGGCCCCACGTCGTCACCCTCGACGTGGTCCTGCCGGGCATGGACGGCGTGACCACGCTCAAGCACCTGAAGGCGCTGGACTCCGGGGTCCCCGTCCTGATGGTGTCGGGGCACGGCCAGACCCGCACCATCGTCGAGGCGGTGCGGAGCGGGGCGACGGACTGCCTGCGCAAGCCCTTCGAGCCCGACGAGTTCGAGGCGGCCCTGACCCGCGCGGCCGCCCGAGCCGCCGAGGGGGCGGGGGCCGACCCTGCCCCTCGCCCCGCCGAAGGGGGGTTGGTGTCCGAGGCCGGAGCGCCCCTGCTCTTTGGCTCCAACCCCCGGATGCGCGAAGTCCAGCAGATGATCGACCGGGTCGCGGACACCGATATCACCGTGCTGATTCGCGGGGAGAGCGGGACCGGCAAGGAGCTGGTCGCGCGGACCCTGTGCGCCCGGTCGAGCCGCGCCAACCAGCCTCTCGTCAAGGTGAACTGCGCGGCGCTTCCCGCGGAGCTGCTCGAGAGCGAGCTCTTCGGGTTCGAGAAGGGCGCCTTCACCGGCGCCGAGCGGCGCCGGATCGGCAAGTTCGAGGCCGCCCATCGGGGCACGGTCTTCCTGGACGAGATCAGCGAGATGCACCCGAACCTGCAGGCCAAGCTGCTGCAGGTGCTGCAGGACGGCCAGTTCTCCAGGCTGGGGGGCGAGGCCGACATCCGCGTCGACGCGCGGGTCCTGGCGGCCACGAATCGGGATCTCGAGAAGATGGTGGCCGAGGGGGCGTTTCGCGCCGACCTCTTCTATCGGCTCAACGTCGTGAGCGTCGCGCTTCCGCCGCTGCGAGAGCGGCGAGACGAGATCGCGATGCTCACCGACTACTTCCTGCGCCGCTATAGCGACGTCTATGGGCGGGAGTACACTCCCGCCTCCCCGGCGCTCGAGAAGGCCTTTCTCGAGTACCACTGGCCCGGAAACGTCCGCGAGCTCGAGAACCTGGTCAAGCGCCGGGTGGTGCTTGCGAGCGAGGATCCGGTGCTCGAGGAGATCGCCACGCGTTCCGCCCAACGCATGCGGCAGCACGCCGCGCTGCCCCACGACGCCAAGGAGCTGGAGCGCCTGCTGACCGGCGAGGTGGAGCAGGTGAGCCTCAAGCGGATCGCTCGCGAGGCGGCCCGGGTCGCCGAGAAGCGGGTGATCGAGCGGGTCCTGCACCGCACGCGCTGGAACCGCCGGGAGACGGCCGAGATCCTGCAGATCAGCTACAAGGCCCTTCTCTACAAGATGAAGGAAGCCGGCCTTGCGGACACCGTGTAGGGCGGTGCAAGGCTTCGAACGTACGAGGAAGAGACCATGAGCTGGAACCCCCCCCTTACTCTGGCGACGCTGCTCCTGCTCCTGCCCGCCTGTGTGGGCACGCTGCGCGATCGTCCACCCGCGGTGGACCTCGAGACCTTTGCCGTCGAGTCCAGCCAGAACTACGTCGTCGGCCCGTCGGACTTCCTGCGGGTCACCGTCTGGCAGCAGCCGAACCTGAGCCAGGACTCGGTCGTGGTGCGTCCGGACGGAAAGATCTCGCTGCCGCTGCTCAACGACGTCCACGTGGCGGGCATGACGACCCTCGAGATCAAGGACGTGATCTCGGAGCGGCTCTCGGAGTACGTGATGGACCCCGAGGTGACCGTCATCGTCCTCCAGGTCAACTCGAAGGCGATCTTCGTGCTCGGCGAGGTCGCGCGCCAGGGGCCGATCCAGCTCAACCAGAACATGCGCATCGTCGACGCGCTCTCGATGGCCGGCGGCTTCTCGAGCTTTGCCGACAAGACGCGCGTCAAGCTGATCCGCGACAGCGAGGGCGGCGAGCCCCGCGAGTTCGTCTTCAACTACGACTCGTTCGTCTCCGGAAGGGACCTGGCGCAGGACCTGCTGCTCGTGCCCGGCGATCGCATCGTCATCCCAGAGGATCGTCTGGGTGTTCCGCTTCCCTGAACGCTCCGTCCGGGCCGCGCTGATCCTCGCCCTCCTGCTGGGGGGCGCGCCGTGGCTGGCGCGCGCGAACAAGCGCGAGATCGTGCCGGGCTTCCGCGTCCAGACCCGCTACGACAGCAACGTCTTCAACCGCGAGGATAGCGTCCTCGGAGACTTCGCGACGACCCTCTCCCCCGAACTCGCGTTCCGAGAGGTGGGCGATTGGGGCCGGATTCAGCTCGTCTACCGGCTCGACCGGCGCCTGTTCCGTCGCTTCAGCGGGCGCAACTCGACGATCCAGGCGTTCTCGGCCGAGGGCGCCCGGCGGATCTCGCCGCGGTTGACGCTCACCGGGAACGCAGGTCTCCGACTCTTCGACAATGTCGACAGCTTTCAGGCCACCGACGACCTGACGATCGGCGAGACCGCAAGCTCGCAGACCGGGAGCGGTCGCCTTGGCGTGCGGTACCAGCTGACCCGCCGCACCTCGCTGTCGCTGGCGGGCAACGGGGTGCTGATTCGAAACGACGACCAGTCGCGCTTCGATACGACCAGCGTCGGTGGCCAGCTGAGCCTGCAGCACGTGCTGTCCCGGGTATCGAGTGCCAGCGTGCTGCTCGGGCTCACGAGCTCTAGCTTCGAGAACCAGCGGTCGGGTGCGTCGATCGTCTGCGTGGCCTCGGGCTTCTTCACGAATCCCACGCTCTGTCCAGATCCGCTGCTTCCCTTCCCGATCCAGGATCAGCTGACCCAGGAGACCCGCATCGACAATCAGACCCTCTCGCTTTCGGGGTCCTGGATTCGCCAGTGGACTCCCGCCTGGCGGAGCAGTCTCACACTGGGCGTGAGCCGCGTGACTTCGTCCCAGGAGTTCACGAGCTCAGGTCTCCAGAGCGGGTCCAGCACGCGGACGACCCGGCCTCCCGCCACGATGACCTTCACCGGCAGCCTCGTGTTGAGCCGCGAGAGCCGTCTTGGGCGTCTCGACCTGAGCTTCAACCGCCAGACGCGCCCGTCGACGGGCGAGGGCGCCACTCTCGATGTCAACACGCTTCGGTTCCTCTACACGCGAAAGCTCGCGCGACGCCTGTCCTTCGATATCCGCGGAAGTCTCCAACAGTCCCAATCGTCGTTCAGCGGCTCCGGCGTCACGGGTTCCAGTATCGACACGACGTTCACCTCGCTCGGCGGAGGAGTCACCTGGAGCTTCAGCAGGCAGCTCAGTGCCTTCCTTCGGGTGAGTCGCACGGACCAGAGCGCGACCGGCACCCGCTTCTCCCAGAGCTTCAACGAGATCGTCACCACCGTGGGCTTCCGCTATAACTTCCCCATCGATCTTCTCTGAGGCG
>JBHHYV010000183.1:0-4480 GCA_046757685.1 Myxococcota bacterium | reverse complement strand
CCCAGCCAGGTCTCCAGCACCTGGACCCGATCGAGCTCTTCGGGCTCGATCTCGAGCGGGTTGCGGTCGACCACAGTCAGGTCCGCGAGCTTTCCCACCTGCAGGCTGCCCACGCGATCGTCGGCGAAGAGCTGCCAGGCCGCGTCGAGGGTGATCGCGCGCAGTGCCTGCTCGGCCGAGATCGCCTCGCTCGGGGCGATCGCCTCGCCGTTGCGCGTCTGGCGGGTGACCGCGGTGCGCATCAGGCGGAAGGGCTCCGGCGGGTACATGGGTGAGTCGGCGTGCAGGCTCACGCGGTGGCCCGCCGCGAGGGCGCTGCCCACGGGCATCAACCGCTCGGCGCGCTCCGATCCCAGGATCGCATCGCGAAGCTCGGGCCCGTAGTAGTGAACGTGGTTTACGTGGAAGCTCGGCGCCACGCCCAGCCGCCGGGCTCGCGCGAGGTCGTCCGGGCTGATCAGCGCACAGTGCTCGATGCGCCAGCGATGATCCCCCCGCTCGTGGCGGGTGAGGGCCTGCTCGTAGAGGTCGAGGATCTCGCGCGTACCGCGATCGCCCTGCGCGTGCGTCAGCACCTGCCACCCCTCGCGGTGCAGCCGCAGCACCAGCTCGCCGAGCTCTCCGGGCTCGAAGTTGGCATGGCCCAGCGTGCCCGGAGGGATCCCGAGCGTGCAGCAGCACAGCTGCGAGTCCAGGTAGGGCGCATCGAGCAGCATGGTCCCACTGTAGGGAGAGCCGTCGTACCAGAGCTTGACCCCCTGCACCCGGAAGAGGTCGTCCCCGTCGCCCGGCCGCCAGTCGACCCGGTCGATCTGGTGGTGGCGCAGGTAGGCGACCAGGCGCAGCGGCACATCGGGCTGCGCCGCCAGCTTCTGGAACATCTCCAGCTCCTCGAGCGGCACGAAGAGGCCGGGCATTCCGATCGTGGTCAGGCCGGCGCGCGCATAGCGCCGGTACTGCTCCCGGATCCGCTGCTCCACGACGGGGGGCGACGGAGCATCGAAGCGCAGGATCGCCAGCTCGGCCGGCGCCTCCTCGATCTTGCCCGTGAGGCGCCCGCTCGTGTCGCGCTGGAAGCGGCCGCCTCCGGGCGGGTCGGGGGTGCTCTCGTCGATTCCCGCGGCCTGCAGCGCCTGCGAGTTCACGAAGAGCGTATGCATGCTCTGGATCATCACCGAGAGCGGGTTGTGGGGGGCGATGGCATCGAGGCGCTCCCGGCCAAAGCTTCCGAGATCAGGGGTCAGCATGGGGTCGAGCCCGAAGGCGAAGAGCCACTCGCCGGGCTGCGCCCGCCCGACCGCCCCCTGGAGCGCCTGCTCGACCCCCCGAGCCTCGCGGTGGCTGAAACCGCTGACGTCGATCCAGGCGTAGCACTGCGCGCAGAGGTCGGGGTGGGTGTGGGGCTCGACCAGGCCAGGCAGGAGGCACTGCCCCCCTAGATCGACCATCCGGGTATCGGGCCCCCGGAGCTCCAGGACCCGATCTCGGCGGCCCACCGCCAGGATCCGGCCCCCGCGGACCGCCAGCGCCTCGGCCCGGGGCTGGCCCGGGTCCATCGTGACCACGGAAGCCCCCACGAAGATCGAATCGGCTCGCTTCAAGGCATGCCCTCCTCCGGAGCGGCCGCGAGGGCCTCCCGATGGCCGAGAGGGTGCCATGGCGGCCCCCTGGGGCGCACGCCGGAAGGCCTCCCTCCTTTTCCTCGACTCCGATCCCGGCCCATGGTAGAAAGACCCCAGGGAACGATGGGGAGCTGCCTCGATCCACTGGGGCTCGATGCACCCCCGAGAGACAAATTGACCCCAAGATCGTCACCTGCCGGGCTCCTGGAGACACTCCTATGAAGATGATTCGCTGCGCCCTCGCCCTGGCCGTGATGATGGTGGCCTCTCCCGCCGCCGCGACCCTGGTGACGACCGCCTCGGCGCCCTTCGCCGAGCCCAGCGGCGGCGCGACGAGTCCCGGCTTCTCGGGTCTGGTGTCGCTCGAGCTCTTCGACGCCTCGGGCGGGGCTTCGGCGCTCTCGGGCGGGACGATTGCGGCGACCGGCGGGGACTTCTCGGTAGTCCTGTCGATCTCGCTGGACCCCGATACCGACATCTTCACCCGGCTGGCGTCGGCCGACTTCTCCGCCTTCCAGCTCGGGACCGGCGACGGCTGCGTCCAGGCGCTCTTCACCTTCGGGCTCTGCGCGCCCTTGAGCCCGGGACCGAGCTCGGGCGGGAGCCTCGCGGGTGCGAACCCCACGTTCTCGACCGGCACCGCCGGCCAGTTCGCAAACTACGACTTCACCGGTCTTCCGGGCGGAGGCCTGGCCGAGGGCGCGGCTTCGGGTGCCTTCTTCTTCACGATTCCCTCGGTCGACCTGACGGCCACCGGTTCGACGATCGTGCCTCTCGGCGATCAGCTCACGGTCGGGTTGACCACCATCAACGCCAACTCGGTGAGCACCCAGCTCACCATCGTTCCGGAGCCCGGGAGTGGAGCGCTCCTGGGTCTCGGTCTCGCCGCGCTTGCGGCGCTGAGGTCGCACCGCAGGGAGCGCGTGCACCTCTAAGCTTCGGGATTGCACGGACCGATTCTTTCCCACCCAAACCTCCGTGGAGGGGAGCAGATGACCCGCGCATACAGGCTCTTCGCGTTCTCGATTCTATGTGCAGCCACACTGGCTGTGGTGCCTCCGGCCCTCGCGGCCCCACTCGAGTCGGGCTCGGTGACGTTCCAGAACGTCTCCACACCGCCCTTCTTCTTCCAGGCGACCGTGGACTTCCAGATCTTCGGGCCGGGCGATCCCAACAGCCCACTCCCGTCGGCCACGGACTTCACCTACGTCTACGTGCTGACGAACCAGCTCGCCGCACCGCCCGCCGGCCAGGTGAACGTTCCGCTCGACCGCCTCGAGGTCGGGCTGAGCTCCGCCGCCACCGTCTCGGTCGCGACCAGCCTGTCGGACCCACTCGGCGTAGCGCCCTCCTCGATCGTCACCTCCCCGACCAAGGTCGTGTTCCACTTCGACGTGACCCCGCTCCTGCCCGGAGGGGCGCCGTCCGACCTGCTCGTCATCCAGAGCCCGGCCGGACCCGGGGATGTGAACGCCACGGTGGCGTTGAGCGCGTTCGTCAACGACCAGCTGATCCGCGGCCCCAGCGTCCCACCCGTCGCCAACTTCGCCTGCTTCGATCTCAACAAGGCCGAGCTGGAGATCAAGCGGACGAAGACCAGCAAGGACAAGTTCAAGGTGGAGAAGGGCGTCATCGATCCCAACGCGCCCTTCGACCCGGCGACCGACGTCGTCCAGCTGAGCGTCAACAGCGGGCTGCTGATCAATACGATCCCGGCAGGCTCCTTCGAGCAGAAGGGCGCCAAGCCCGACTTCCGCTTCAAGACCGGCTCGGGCGTGACGCCCAAGATCCGGGCGCGCCTCAACCTCAAGAAGGGCGAGTGGGAGTACAAGATCGACAAGACCGACCTTGCGCTCTTCGAGAACGCCACGACCCTGGACCTGATGCTCATGATCGGCGACACGAAGGGAACGGCCTCGGTGCCGCTCACGGTCGAGGAGGATACCCTCGAGGAGCAGGAGCTCGAGTTCAAGCGGAGCCCCAAGGTCCGGTGCCAGGCCCCGCCTCCGAGCGACCCGAACGACGACAACCGCAGCTGCCTCTCCTTCATCGAGGTGACGCACCTGCCGGGGACGCCGGATGCCGAGCCGATCGAGAAGTTCTCGGACGAGATCGGGCATCCCACGACCGACTTCGTCGCGTCGGACGGCACCTCCGCGATGTTCCACACGTCCTGCAGCCAGTGCCTCACCTGCGGCCAGCTCGATCCCACGGGGACCTTCGAGATCACCGGGATCTCGGACGCGACCGGGAAGCTCGCCACGAAGTGCGGCGTTCCGGATGCCTCCTGCGGCGTGGCGCCGCCGCCGGGGCCCTGATCCGGCGCCAGACTTGAACCCAGAGGAGCGGCGCGGCGGATCTCGTCGCGCCGCTCCGGGCGTCTGGCCGCGATGGAGCCGGGGGCGACCCAGGCAGGCGGGGATCTGCGGGGGGACCCGCAGCCCGGTGAAGCTCCGGTCGTGACGCACGGGGCGCTCGGGAGGCTGCTCGTCTCTCTCGCTCTCGCCGCCTGGCTTCCCGCTGGGGCTCGGGGCGCGGACTGCGGCGTCACCTCGGTTGGACGGACCCCGCTCGAAGACCTCGCTGCGGGCCTCTACCTGGGACAGTTCGCGGGAGGTCTCTACTCGGGAGGCTCCAACGTGGCCCCAGCCACGCACGACGCCGTCGGCCTCTCACGCGCCGCGAGCATCGAGCCGCTCGATACCGCCGGCCTTCCCGACGCCACCGGGAGCACCGTCCTGCTCTCGATCGGGATGTCGAACACGACGCAGGAGTTCTGCTCGGCGAGCTCTCTCGAGCCGTGCGACGCCTGGACCTTCATGGGCCAGGCGGCGGTGGATCCGCGCGTCGACCACACC
>JBHHYV010000182.1:0-4600 GCA_046757685.1 Myxococcota bacterium | reverse complement strand
CGCTCACGACTCCGCGAGCCCGCACTCCTTGATCTTCTGGAGCAGCGTCTTGTAGCTGACCTCGAGGATCTTGGCGGCCTTCTTGCGGTTCCAGTTGGTCTGGTAGAGCACGCGGCGCAGGGCCTCGCGCTCGGCGTCGCGCGCGGCGCGCTTGCCGATGTCGCGCAGCGACACCAGGTCGAGGGCATCGTCCTCCGGGGGGGCCTCGTCGGGCGTACCGCGGGGGGCCGGGGGCGCGGCGGCCGCCGCGGCGGCTCCCTGGCGCAGGTCGCCCAGGATCGTGTCCTCGCTCTGCAGGACGACCAGGCGCTTCATCAGGTTCTCCAGCTCGCGCACGTTGCCGGGCCAGGGGTAGGCGAGCATCTGCTGGACCAGCGACTCGCTGAGGGTCGGGCAGGGGCGGGTGTACTTGCGGCTGAAGCGCCGCAGGAAGTGATCGACCAGGATCGGAATCTCCTCGCGCCGCTCGCGGAGCGGGGGCACCGAGATGTTGACCACGTTGAGCCGGTAGTACAGGTCCTCCCGGAACGAGCCCTCGGCGACCATCGCGGTCAGGTCGCGGTTGGTGGCGGCGATCACGCGCACGTCCACGCGCACGTCGTGCTGCCCGCCGAGCGGACAGAACTCGCCGTCCTGGAGCACCTGCAGCAGCTTGGCCTGCAGCGGCGCGCTCATCTCGCCGATCTCGTCCATGAAGATCGAGCCCAGGTTGGCCAGCTCGAACTTGCCCGACTTGCGCCCCGACGCCCCGGTGAACGCACCCCGCTCGTAGCCGAAGAGCTCGCTCTCGAGCAGCTCCTCGGGCAGCGCCGCGCAGTTGATCTTGACGAAGGGCGCCTCCTTGCGGTTCGAGAGCTCGTGAACGGTCCGGGCGATCACCTCCTTGCCCGACCCGCTCTCGCCGTGGATCAGCACCGTCACGTCGGCGTCGGCGACCTGCTCGATCAGCTCGTGGATGCGGCGCATCTTGTCGGACGCCCACAGGTAGCTCTCGAGGTCGCGCTCCTCGTGCGCCCGGAGCCGCTCGCGAAGCTCCTGGTTCTCGTCCTTGAGCGACTCGGTCTCGAGCACCTTGTGGATGGCGAGCTCGAGCTCCTCCTCCTCGAAGGGCTTGTTCAGGTAGTCGGCCGCTCCCAGGTTCATGGCCTCGACGATCGTCTGGGCCTTGCCGACCACCGAGAGCATGATCACCGGCACCGCCGGGTGCAGCTCGCGAATCTTGCCGAGCGTCTCCAGGCCATCCATGCCCGGCATCATGACGTCGAGCAGGACGACCTCGGGAGTGGCGCCGCCGGCCAGGATCTCGAGCGCCTGGGCGCCGTCCTCGGCGAGCAGGACCTCGTAGCCCTTCAGCCCGAGCAGGTTCTTCAGGTAGGTCCGGATCCCCTCGGCATCGTCGACGCAGAGAATCTGCGGCGGGCGCTGGGCTCTGGTGCTGGACCTGGTGGACACGGCATTCCCCCCTAGTGATCCGACGGGATCGTCACACGAAACACTCCGCCGGACTCCTCGCACTCGGCACGAATCGCGCCCCCGTGGGCGTGAAGAATCTTGCGGCAGATCGCGAGCCCGAGCCCCACTCCACCGGCGGCGGTGGCCGAGGCGGCCGCCCCCTGGACGAAGGGCTCGAAGATCCGCTCGGCCTCGCCGGGCTCGACCCCCGCCCCGCAGTCGCGCACCATCAGCTCGATCGTGCCATTGCGACTGCGGCTCTCGAGCCGAATGCGGCTCGCCCGGGGGGCGAACTTGGCCGCGTTCGTCAGCAGGTTCAGAAGGACCTGCTCGATGCGGGCGGGGTCGATGAAGGCCTCTTCCGGATCGGCCTGCAGGTCCAGCTCGAGCTGCATGGCGCGATCCTCGAGCACCGGGCGCACGGCGTCGGCCGCCGCGCGCGCCACGCGATGCAGCGACGCCGGCCGCCGGGTCACCCGCAGACCGCTCGGGCAGTCGTGCGACGCCATCTCGAGCAGGTTGTCGAGCAGCTCCGAGATGCGCTCGGTCGCGCGGCGCATCTCGTGCAGGAAGCCCGTCTGACACTCGTTCAGGGATCCCACGCGCTCGTCGAGCAGCATCCGGTTGTAGCCGCGGATCACGGTGCTCGCGGTCCGGATCTCGTGCTCGATCATCCCAAAGAACTCGTCGGGCGGAAGCTCGAGCACGCCGCTCTCGCCGCGCGCCGCGCGCCGGTCCTGGGCCAGCCGCCACACCTCTCGCTCCAGCCGGGTCTCGCGCGAGCGATCGACGACCAGGTAGCAGTCCTCGTCCACCGCGCGCAGCGACACCGGGACCAGGTCGCCGCTCACGTCGCGTAGCCGGATCGCCTCGGGCGATCCCGGCTCCGAGAGCGGACGGCCGTCGGCCCCCGCCAGCAGCTCACTCGGGCGCATGCCCACGAGCGCCTCCTCCGAGAACCCGCTGATCCTCGACAGGCCCGGGTTGACCCGAGCCACCCTGCCCTTCTCGAGCTGAAAGAAGCCGTGGTCCAGCGCCCGCAGCACGCGCCCCAGCCGGGCCTCCGGCGAGATCGAGTCCAGCTCCGCCGAGCGCTTCCGATCCGCTTCTGCCACGGGTTGCCTATCGGGTCGTCGAGTCCATTGGCTTACCCAAAAGCATACCTTGTCTGCCCTCCTGCAAGTCGAAGAAGGCGTCCGCGCCGCTCTGCGAGCGGCAGGGAGACGCGGTAAGCTGCCGCCAATGAACGCGGAGGAGCGGCGGCTGCACGAGCTGCGCGCCGAGATCGAGCGCTGCAACACCCGCTACTACGTGCTCGACGACCCCGATGTCTCCGACGCGGAGTACGACCGCCTCTACCGGGAGCTCCAGGACCTGGAGGCCCGCCATCCGGAGTGGGTCACCCCCGACTCCCCCACCCAGCGGCTGGGCGCCGAGCCCGCGGAGGGCTTCGAGCCCGTCGTGCACCCCGTGCCGATGCTCTCGCTCGAGAACGTCACCCAGGAGGACGAGGCGCACGCCTTCGACGCTCGCCTCCGGCGCCTGCTCCCCCCGGCGCACAGGGACGACCCCATCCACTACACGGCCGAGCCCAAGTACGACGGCGTCGCCGTCGAGCTCAGCTACCACCACGGGCGCCTGGAGCGCGGGTCGACGCGCGGCAACGGACACGTGGGCGAGGACGTGACACACAACCTGCGGACGGTCCGCCCGATCCCGCTGCGCCTGTCGGGGGAGGCGCCCGAGTGGCTCGACGTCCGGGGAGAGCTCTTCCTGGGCCTCGAGGGGTTTCGCGCGCTCAACGCCGCACGCCGCGAGGAGGGGCTCGAGACCTTCGCGAACCCCCGCAACGCCGCGGCGGGGAGCCTGCGGCAGCTCGATCCCCGGGTGGCCGCCGCGCGGCGGCTCGACTTCTTCGCCTACGGAGTCGGGCGCGGCGAGGCGGAGCTGGGCGCGGACGCCCACGTGCAGCTGATGGAGCGGCTCGCAGGGCTCGGGCTCAAGGTCAACCCCCGGCTCGGGCGCTTCTGTGGGATCGAGGGGGCGATCGAGTTCCACCACAAGCTCGAGGCCGAGCGCGATCGCCTGCCCTACGAGGTGGACGGCACGGTGATCAAGGTGGACTCGCTCGCGCTCCGGCGTCAGCTCGGCGAGCTCGGGCGCGCGCCGCGCTGGGCCGTGGCCTTCAAGTTTCCCCCGCGACAGGAGACCACGCGGGTCCGGGAGATCACGGCCCACGTGGGGCGGACGGGTGTGCTCACGCCCGTGGCCCACCTGGAGCCGGTCGCGATCGGAGGGGTGACCGTCTCGAACGCGTCGCTCTTCAACCAGGACGAGGTCGATCGACTCGACGTGCGCGCCGGCGACCGGGTGCTGGTCGAGCGAGCCGGCGACGTGATTCCCCGCGTGGTCCAGGTGTTGCCCGCCCCGGGCCGCCGCCGCGGACCCCGCTACCGGCTCCCCACGCGGTGTCCCGCGTGCGGAGCCGCCACCGTCCGCGAGGAGGGAGAGGTCGCGGTGCGCTGTCCCAGCCTGTCGTGCCCCGCCCAGGTCAAGGAGAGGCTCCTGCACTTTGCCAGCCGCCAGGGGCTCGACATCGACGGCCTGGGCCCGAAGCGGATCGACCAGCTGGTCCAGACGGGCCTGGTGCGAGGCCCTGCGGACCTCTTCACGCTCGACGTCCCCAAGCTGGCGGCGCTCGAGCGCATGGCCCAGAAGTCGGCGACCCAGCTCGTCGATGCGATCGAGCGTGCGCGCGAGACGACGCTGCCGCGCTTTCTCTACGCGCTCGGGATCCGCCACGTGGGCACCGAGCTGGCTCGCGTGCTGGCGAACCGCTACGGCGATCTCGGCCCCCTGCAGGCCGCGCCCGTCGAGCAGCTCGAGGCCATCGACGAGATCGGCCCGACGATCGCGCGATCGGTGTACGCCTACCTGCACGACCCGGCCAACGCGCGCGAGATCGAGCGCCTGTGCAAGTGGCTGCGCTGGCCCCCGAGCACCCCCAGCCAGTCCACCCACGCCCCGCTCGCAGGCAAGACCTTCGTCATCACCGGCACCCTCAGCGCACCCCGCAGCGAGATCCGCGAACGCATCGCCCACGCCGGCGGCAATGTGACCGGAACGCTCTCGCGCAAGACCGACTACC
>JBHHYV010000181.1:0-4617 GCA_046757685.1 Myxococcota bacterium | reverse complement strand
ACTACTTTGCGAACGACCCGAACCCGATCCTGAACCTCCGCTCCTACCACGGGCTAGAGCTTCACTACGTGTTCAATAGCTTCGGCGCGCAGCAGCTGTTCACTCTACGCACAGGCGGGCGTTCCGTCGACCGTCCCGGTCTGGCCGCTCGCATCGGCCGATCCGAACACATCGGACCTGCTGGTGTTCGACGCTACGGCCAGCACGGCACAGATATCGACGACGAGCGCGTCCGCCCTTCGGGCCGGCCGCTGCGCCGCGCTGCTCGGGCTGCTCCTGCTCGCCACGGCGCGCTGGCGGCGGGTCAGCCTCCCATGATGAAGGCGACGAGCTTGTTGCCGTCGAGGTCGCGGAAGTAGCCGCCGTAGAAGCTGCCGTCGCCGCGCGGGCCGGGCGGTCCCTCGTCGCTGGCGCCAAGCTCGATCGCCTTGGCATAGATGCGATCGACCGCCTCGCGGGAGCCCACGTCGAGCGCGACCATCACTCCGTTCCCGACGGTCGCCTCCTTCTCGTCGAAGGGAGTGCAGACCGCGAGCATGGGCTTTCCGGGCTGCGTTCCCCAGATCCGCATGCGCTCATTGGTGACGAAGCGCGCCCCGCCCAGCTCCTTCAGCAGGTCGTCGTAGAAGCTCGAGGCGCGCTCGAGGTCGTTCGAGCCGAGCGTCACGTATCCGATCATCGAAGTCTCCTTTCTCGAGGCGCCGCCGCGGTGGCAGTGCTCATCGGAGAGATGCGGGAATTCCCCGGCGGGGGCGACGCTTCGATAGTGTAGGGTGAGCGCAGGGTCGAAGTCCACGGGGTGCGGCCCCGGGTCATCGAGACTGCATGCGCGGCGCGGCCGGGACGTGAGCCGGCCCGGAGGAGGAAGCGACCATGAGTGAGCTGATGACGAGCCCAGCATTCCACACCTACGCGGTGTGCGCCTCGATCCTGGCGATCAAGATGCTGCTGACGGGCAACTACACCACCTGGATGCGGATGCGCCACAAGGGGTACGTGAACGAGGAGGATGCGAAGGCGTTCGGCGGCGCCGCCGCTGCGACCGAACACCCCGCCGTCGCACACGCGCTCCGCATCCAGCGAAACGACGGCGAGAACATCCCGCTCTTCTGGGCGGTCGGCCTGGTCTTCGTCCTCGGCGGCGCATCGGCCTCCGCCGCAGCGTGGTACTGCTGGACCTTTACGGCGGCGCGGCTCGTGCACTGGGTCGCATACCTGAACCACCTGCAGCCCTGGCGCGCGATCTGCTACCTGATCGGCTACCTCAGCATTCTCGGCATGGCGGTGCAGATCATCTTCTGAGCCACTGGGCTCGACTGCGGAGCGACTCCATGAGAGCGAACCCGCCGAATCGTCCCGTCCTCACCGGTCGGGAGCTTCACGAGCGCTTTCGAGCGGTGCGGGGCCGGCGGGGCGGGGAGTCCTGGAGGATCCGTGTGCACCGGGCGATCTCCTGGCTCGAGCAGGCCGAGGAGCTGCCCCCGGAGCAGCAGGACCTGCGCTTCGTCGCGCTCTGGATCGCATTCAACAGCCTCTATGGGGAGTGGGATCGAGACGAGCACCAGCCTGTACGAGACGCGAGCTCGAGGAGACGCTTGGCGGCGCGGCTCGTCGACCTGGATGCTCCGCGAGTCGAGTGGCTGCTCCGCGGGAGCCGAAGCACCCTCAAGAGCGTCCTCTCGAGCCGCTATCTTCTCGCAGACTACTGGAAGGACCCGGACGACGAGAAGCGATGGACGAGACACTTCGAGGACGCCCGGCGACTCCAGAGGAACCTCGACGGGGAGCAGATCCTCCGGGTCCTCCAGCAGACTCTCCACAGGCTGACGGTCTTGCGGGGCCAGGTCTTTCACGGCCAGAGCACCCGCGGCAGCCGGCTGAACCGCGCGGTCGTTCGACCCTGCGGGCAGCTACTCGCCTCCTTCGTCCCGGTCTTCATCGAGATCGTCCTCGAAGAGGGGGCCGACGACGAATGGGGCCCGGTGGGGTTCCCGCCCTCGAGGTAGGATCAACCGTGGGATCGCCGCAAGACAGGACGACGAACGCCCGCGAGCGCGCCGCTCGGCTCTCCTGCTGGTCGGGGCCGGTGGAACCGGAGCCCGTGGGCGGCGGGATCACGAACGCGAACTTCCGCGTGGACGACGGCCGCGGCCGGTTCTTCGTGCGCATCGGAGAGGACCTTCCCGTGCACGGGATCCTGCGGTTCAACGCGGCGGCCGCGAGCCGCGCGGCTCATGCGGCCGGGCTCTCCCCGGAGGTCGTGCACCAGGAGCCGGGAGCGTTGGTCCTCCGCTTCGTGGAGGGGCGTACGCTCCAGGCCGAGGACGTGCGCGAGCCGCAGACTCTGCAGAGGGTCCTGGATCTCGTGATCCGCTGTCATCGGGATGTGCCGCGCCACCTCCGGGGACCCACGCTCGCCTTCTGGGTCTTCCAGGTGGTCCGCGACTACGCCCGTGTGCTTCGGGAGCGGGGGAGCCGCCTCGCCCCGGAGCTGCCGCGCCTGATGGCGGCCGCCGAGCAGCTCGAGAGCGCGGTCGGACCCGTGGATCTCGTGTTCGGGCACAACGACCTGCTGGCCGCCAACTTCATCGACGCGGGCGACCGGCTCTGGCTGGTCGACTGGGACTACGCGGGATGGGGAAGCCCGCTCTTCGACCTCGGAGGGCTCGCCTCCAACAACGAGCTCTCATCCACACAGGAGGGCTGGCTGCTCGAGCGCTATTTCGAGGGAACCAAGGACCCCCTGCCGCGAAGGGGCTACCGGGCCATGAAGTGCGCGTCCCTCCTGCGCGAGTCGATGTGGAGCGCCGTCTCGGAGCTGCACTCGACACTGGACTTCGACTACGTCTCCTACACCACCCGCAACCTGGCGCGCTTCGAGCGCGCCTTCGACGAGCTCCAGCGACAGTGAGCCCCGGTCCGCCCCGGGAGCAGCTCCCCTCCCATGCGCGCATCGTCGTGGTGGGCGGCGGGATCATGGGTTGCTCGACCGCGTACCACCTGGCCAAGCTCGGGCAACGCGACGTCGTCCTGCTCGAAGCGCACACGCTCACGAGTGGCAGCACCTTCCACGCTGCGGGGCTGGTGGGGCAGCTCCGCAGCTCCGCGAGCGTGACCCGGCTGCTCGGACACTCGGTGGCGCTCTACCAGTCGCTCGAGGCGGAGACCGGCCTGGCGACGGGCTGGAAACGATGCGGCGGCCTCCGACTCGCGTGCAACCGCGAGCGGATGGCAGAGCTGGAGGGGCAGGCACGGACGGCGAGGAGCTTCGGCCTCGAGATGCACCTGCTGACTCCGAAGGAAGCGCATGCGCTCTGGCCCCTGATGAAGGCAGGCGACCTGGTCGGCGCGGCCCTCGTGCCGAGCGACGGATCGGCCAGCCCGGCCGACGTCACCCAGGCCCTGGCGCGGGGGGCGCGCATGCACGGCGCGACGCTGGTCGAGCGCTGCGGCGTCACCGGAATCGACGTGCGCGACGGTCGCGTCGCGGCGGTTCGGACGGAGGCAGGGGCGATCGCCTGTGAGCTCGTCGTGAACTGCGCGGGGCGCTGGGCCGGCGAGATCGGGAGGCTTGCGGGTGTGACCGTTCCCGTCGTCCCGATCCAGCACCAGTTCCTCATCACCGAGCCGATCGAGGGCGTGACGCGCGACCTCCCCACGCTTCGCGACCCGGATCGGCGGACCTACTACAAGGAGGAGACCGGGGGCCTCCTGATGGGCGGGTACGAGGCGAACCCGATCTTCTGCCATCCCGACGCGGAGCGGCCGGGAGAGCTGCTGCCCCCCGACTTCGACCACTTCCAGCCGCTCACCGACCTCGCCGTCGGCCGCGTCCCGGCGCTCGAGCGGGCGGGCATCCGCCAGCTCGTGAACGGCGCCGAGGGCTTCACTCCGGATGGCCAGTTCATCCTGGGCGAAGCCCCCGAGCTCGGAGGCTTCTACGTGGGTGCCGGCTTCAACGCCTTCGGCATCGCCGCGGGAGGGGGCGCGGGACGAGCCCTCGCCGAGTGGATCTGCGGGGACGGCCCGCAGGACGATCTCTCCGACGTCGACATTCGCCGCTTTGGCCCTTCGTGCCGCGATCCCGACTGGGTGAGAGCCCGCGCGATCGAGGGCTATGCAAGGCACTACGCCCTGGCGCGCGCGGAGAAGAGCTGACCGCCCGCTCGCCGCGACGTCGCCGAGCGCACCGCTGCCCGCAGAGATCCTCGGCCGAGGCGGCGCGGGCTCGGATCAGTCCACAGCGACTCGGGTCCTCCAGCGTGCTCGGTGCGCGTGCAACGCCTGCGAGATTCGAGGCTCGAGTCGGACCGGCCGGAGCTCGGGCGCGGGACCGAGCTCGGGCCAGCGTGCCAGCAGCGCAGCGCCCGCGAGCGTGCCGGTCTCATCGGCCGAGACGAGTACCTCCTGCGAACGACGTAGCGCTGCGAGGACGGCGCAGTAGGCCTCGTCGCGCGCGAAGCGACCCTCGACGATCACCTGTCCACGCGCCCCGACGAGATCCAAGCACAGGTCCGTCACCAGCGCGGCGTAGAGGGCTGCCAAGGCGGCGCGCTGCCGCCCGTCCGGGCTCCCGATCCCGAGGATGGCACCCGTGCGGGTCCGAAAGGGTCCCCC
>JBHHYV010000180.1:0-4712 GCA_046757685.1 Myxococcota bacterium | reverse complement strand
ACCCCCCGGCTGCCCCCGGCCGGCGCCCCGGGCGCGCCCGGCGCCCCGACCGCGAGGACTGCGTCGGAACTCCTGGGACGGAACCCTAGCCGTAGCTCAGACCGGGATGGACGAGGCGCAGCACGACGGAGAAGATCGGGCCGACCCCACGGGCGAAGAGCCACCAGGCCGCGAGCAGCCCCCCGCCTGCGAGCCAGGGATTTCGCAGGGTCTCGCGCAGCGCACGCGCCGGGCCCGTCGGGAGCAGTAGAGAGAGGGCGCTCGCGCCATCCAGCGGAGGGAAGGGGATCAGGTTGAAGAGCCCCAGGATCACGTTCAGGACCAGCAGGATCGAGAGCACGACGCCGACGGCATCCCAGAGCGGTCCGCTGCCCTCGACCAGGCGCGACAGCCCGATGCGCTGAGGGGCCACGAAGCGCCCACTCGCGAGCCCGGCGTGCAGCGCCGCGAGGGAGAGTCCGGCCAGCAGCCCGTTCGCGGCCGGACCCGCCGCCGCCATCCACGCGGCCCTCCTCGGGTAGCGCGCGGCCCAGCGGGGATCGTAGGGCGTCGTCGCCCACCCGATGGCCCAGCCGTAGGAGAGCGCGGAGAGCAGGGGCACGATGAGCATGCCGAAGGGCTCGCGGCGGATGCGCGGCAGCGGGTTCAAGGAGCGTCCGCCGATCTGGCTGGCGGTCGGGTCGCCGCCCAGCCATGCGGCCCAGGCGTGCGCCGTCTCGTGCACGCTGACCGACACCACGAAGGCGCCGTACCAGAGCAGCGCCTGAAGCCCCCCCTGCATGCGGGGATGGTAGGCTAGCGAGCGAGGTGAGTCGCCGAACGCTGGTCGCCGGATCGATCTCGCTCGCTCTGGTCGGCGCGACCTACGCGGTCGGGCTGGGGATCCGGGTGGTCGCGGGCACGGCGCCCGAGGTCTCGACGCAGCCCCGGACTCCCGCACAAGCCCGCCGGACGCTCGCTCGCCTGGGCCTGCTCGAGAGCTATCCCTTCGAGAACGGCTTCGTCCAGACGCCCCACGGCCGCATGCACTACGCCGAGGCCGGGAGCGGACCGCCGATCCTCTGCATCCACGGCAATCCCACGTGGTCCTTCCTCTACCGCAAGTTCCTGGCGGGGCTCTCCGGATCGCACCGGGTCGTCGCACTCGACCTGATCGGGTTCGGCCTCTCCGAGAAGCCACCGCATCCCGAGAGCTACACCGCAGAGGGACACGTGGCCGACGTCGTCGCGCTGATCGATGCCCTGGACCTGCGCGATCTGACCCTGGTCGTCCAGGACTGGGGGGGGCCGATCGGGATCGGTGCCGCTGCCCAGCGACCGGAGCGGGTGCGAGCGATCGTCGCCATGAACACGTGGGCCTTCGCTCCCGACCCGGACTCGCCGGCCTCGCTTCCCCTTCCGCTGCGTGTGCTGCGGGTCCCGGTGGTGGGCGAGGAGCTGGTGCAGGGGCTGGCGATTTTCAACCGCGTGTTCGTGCCACTTGCGATCGCACGCCCGGAGCGTCGCACACCGGAGGTGCGCCGTGCCTACGATCGGGTGCAGGGAAGCTGGGAGGAGCGGGCCGGAACGCTCGCCTTCCCGCGAATGATCCCCACCTCGGTTCACCACCCCGCGGCCCGTCAGCTGGAGCGCGATGACGCCTACCTGGCCAGCTTCCGCGGACGCGTGCTGCTGGCCTGGGGAATGAAGGACCGAGCCTTCAGTCCACAGGTGCTGGCGACCTGGCGCAGGCGCTTTCCCCACGCCCCGGTGCTGGAGCTTCCCGACGCGGGGCACTACCTGCAGGAGGACGCGCCGGAGCGCCTCGTGCCCTGGCTTGCGCGGGAGCTCTCCTCGAGCTAGCGGAACCAGCCTCTTCGGGTCGCCAGTCCCTCGCGCAGCAAGGCGCGGATTCGCTCCTTGACCTGGTCCACCTTGACCGCGACCTCGCCGTCGGACTCGTGGCCGTCGCCGTCGAAGAGGATCGGCTCCCCGAAGTGGAAGTGATACTTGACGGGAAGCGGCAGGTAGCCGAGCGGACCCAGCAGCGGAAAGGTGAGGGTGATCGGGAAGGCGGGGGCTCCGATCAGCCGCCCCAGGGGACGCGCGTCCAGGAGCCCCGGAGACTGCTCCTCGGAGCCGATCACGCCCACGGGCACGATCGGCGCGTGCGCCTGCTCTGCGAGCCGGACGAAGCCGGTGCCAAAACGCTGCAGCTCATAGGCCCGGGAGTAGGGCTTGATGAAGCCGCGGTGGCCCTCGGGGAAGACCATGATGCACTCCTCGCGCTCGAGCAGCTGCAGGCAGTTCTCGGGCGTGCCCACCACCGCACCCCCGCGATGGATCAGCTCGTTCCACCAGGGGATCCGGGGCAGGTAGAACTCGGCCATGCCGCGGGCGATTCTCGGAGGCTCGCCGTCGATCAGCAGGGCGACGGAGAGGAGGGCGCCATCGAAGGGGATGGTGTTGCCCGCGTGGTTCGCGATCAGCAGCACCCGACCCGCCGGAACCTTCTCGATCCCGACCGTCTCGACCCGGAAGTAGTAGTGGTAGAGGAGGGCGATCAGGGCCGCGGCCTGCTTGCCCAGGCGGGGGTCGTAGCCGAAGGGGTCGTAGCCGTACTCGTTCAGCCCCGTCGCAATGCGGTCGAGGCGCTTCTCGATGCGCTCGATCTTCTCGCGCAGGGCGAGCGGCCAGGGAAAGGGCATTCCGGCAGTATAGGGATTAGAGCGCCGCCAGCTCCCGCGACAGCCGCGCCGTGACCTCGAGCGCCTGCGCCGTCGCCTCGGCCGCCGAAGGGAGCGCCTGGCCGTCGATCGCCGCGCGCCGCCAGACCTGCTCGAGGGGGGCGAACGCATCCCGCACGCGCGGCAGGCGCTTGGCAAAGTCGGCCTGCACCGCCCACTGCAGCTCTCGGAGCTGCCACCAGGCCGAGTCCGCGGATGGCTGCTCGCCGGCGCAGGTCAGGGCCTGGGGAAGGGGCTCGCCCACCGAGAGCGGGAGATAGACGCTGCAGCACGGGGCGGCGAGCGCCAGCCAGACCGGGGGCCGGTCGGATTCGACCACCAGCGAGGCGGCGGTCTCCTGCTGGATGTCGTTGTGGGCGCAGAGCGTGAAGTACGCCTCGTCGGTCCGCTCGGCCGCGCGCGGAACGGTGCATCCCTCTCCGTGATCGCGCAGAAGTGCCCACAGGGTCTCCGCGTCGATGTGCCCGCGGGCGCTCTCGAGCAGCGTATGCGCGCGGCGCAGGCGGCCCTCGGAGGCGGCGGCCGCAAAGATCCGGGTCGAGCGATAGGCGCTCGAGAAGTCGACCCGGCCGCGCCCCGCGTCCCACCAGCCGCGCTCGATCGCGAAGCCCTCGAGGTCGGGGCTCGCCAGCTCCCAGTCGCTGCCGATCGAGAGCTGGTTGCTGATCGCCTCGACCTCGCGCACCCGGCGCGCCGCCCAGCGCCGGGCAGAGGTCTGCAGGGTCCAGGCCTCGGTCGCGTCCGCGATCAGGAATCCGTTCGAGTACGCCAGGTCGAGGTGCAGGAATCCCCGGCCCCCCTGGCCGTGGCGCTCGATCAGCTCGCCCAGGATCCGCACCGCCTCGGCCGCGCTGCGCGCGCGCTCGAGCCCGAGTCGCACCAGGTCCATGCCGAGCAGTCCCTCGCTGGGAAGCTCCAGCTCCTCGTGCGTGAAGACGCTCTCGTTACCGATCGCGACGCCGCAGTCGTTGACGCCCTGCTCCAGGCCCCAGCACCAGAAGGGGCCCGACCCGAGAATGGCGTGCGTCTCGCGCACCTGGGGCAGCGAGAGCGAGCTGCAGCGAAGCGAGGCGCCCCGGCGATGCTCCGCGCGCGGCACGCTGCGCACGACCTGGGCCTCGTCGCGCTCCCGGTCGCTGTTCTTGCCGAAGACCACTCCACCCCGACGGGTCGCGGAGCCCACGGCGACCGCACAGTCACACACCCATTCAGGCTATCAGCCCGCGCAGTCGAAGTCTTGACTTGCGCGCGCCCGCGCGGGAGGCTCCCGGCTCGTGGACGCTCTGGCCCTGCGCGAGGATGAGCTCCGGGACTACCGGGAGCGGGGCTACGTGGTGCGATCCGGAGTGCTCGCATCGCAGGACCTGGAGCCGCTGCGCGAAGCGGTCGAGGGGATCCACCGCAGGGTCGAGGCGGCCGCGCTCGATCCGAACGTCCCGACCGAGCGCATCGACCGCCGCCGCTACCAGCGGCTCTGCGGGTCCACGGTCAAGTGGGAGTGGCGCGAGGGCTCGAATCGGATTCGCTCGATGGAGCCCTTCGTGCACCTCGACCCCCGGCTCGCGCGCCTGGTCGAGGACCCGCGGCTCTGGCAGCCGGCGGCCGCGCTGCTGGGCTGTCGCACGGTCTCGCTGTTCACCGACAAGCTCAACTTCAAGCGCCCGGGCGGCTCGGAGTTTCCCTTCCACCAGGATGCGCCCTACTGGGCGTTCGGCTGCGACCACCTCGACAAGCTCTCCAGCCTTCAGCTCTACCTGGACGATGCCACTCGCGAGAACGGCTGCCTCTGGATGATCCCCGGAAGCCAACGGCAGGGGCACCTGGCCTGCTACTCGGACCGCGGCCGGCTGGGCCGGCTCTACACCGACCTGCGTACCTGGAAGGGGGCCGAGCCGGTGCCGATCGAGGCGCCCGCGGGCAGCGCCATCTACTTCGACGGCTGGGTCGTGCACGGCTCGCAGCCCAATCGGACCCCGCACTCGCGGC
>JBHHYV010000179.1:0-4801 GCA_046757685.1 Myxococcota bacterium | reverse complement strand
CTTCGAAGCATCCAGACGCTCGAGAGCTCGAGGTAGCCTCCCCTCGGAGGCGCTCCCCGTGCTCTCGGCCGTCTCAGTCCCGCTGGAGCACGTGCACGACGCACACTGCGCCCACACCGACCATGTGGGTGAGCCCAATGCGTGCATCGGGCTGCTGGCGCGGACCCGCCTCGCCGCGGAGCTGCCGGACCACCTCGCAGACCTGTCCCGCACCGGTCGGCCCGATCGGGTGACCCATGGCGAGCAGACCGCCGGAGGCGCTCACGGCGCAGCGCCCACCGATGTCCGTCTCGCCCCGAGCCAGCAGCTCCGCTCCTTCCCCGGGACCACACAGGCCCATGGCCTCGACGTAGAGCAGCTCCTCGATCGTGAACGCGTCATGGAGCTCGATCAGATCGAGGTCCTCCGGGTCCACACCGGCCTGCTCGTAGGCGAGCGACGTCGTCTCGGCGGTCAGCTCCGCATCGAAGTTCCTGGCCCCCGGGTAGACGCGCTCGGTACACGTGACCGAGGCCAGCACACGCGGCGCCCGCGCGCGCTCGAGGCCGAGTCGCGCGATCGCATCCTCCGACGCCACGATCACCGCCGCCGCTCCCTCACCGACGGGACAGCACTGGAGACGGGTCAGCACACCGGAGAGCTGCGGCGGCGCGAGGACCTCCTCGAGCGTGCGTGCCTTCTGCCGCTGGGCGTAGGGGTTTCGGGCGCCGTTGCGGCTGTTCTTCACGGCCACCTGCGCGATCCCCTCGCTGCGAACGCCATGGCGGTGCATGTACTCGTTGGTCAGGAGGGCGAAGTGCGTCATGGGGAGGACTCGCGCGCCGACCAGGTCGCGGATCCCCGCCTTCGCCGCAGCGATCGCGATCGGCGCGGGCTTGTCGACGCCCATGGCGAGCGCGACCTCCGAGACCCCGCTCGCGACCTCGAGGCACGCCTGCGCAAAGGCCGTCGATCCCGAGGCCGAGGCGTTCTCGACCTGCGCCATCCGGATTCCCGTCGCGCCCAGGTAGCGCAGCATGGCGCGCGTGGGCGCCATGCCGAGCAGGGCGGTCCCGTTGTAGACGGACTCGACCTCGCTCCAGGCGATCCCGGCATCGGCGAGCGCCTCGCGCACCGCCGCGAGACCGAGGCTGACATAGGTCGTATCGCTCGCCCGCTGGTAGCGATGCAGACCGATGCCGATGACGCGCACCGGCCGGAGGTCCTTCAGGATCCGACTCAGCACGCACCCCCTTCCGGCTCGAAGCGAAGCTCGACGATCTGCTTCCCGTCCTCGTTCGTTCCCTGCGGCACGAGCACGGAGTGCACGCGCTCCCCGATCGAGAGCCCCTCGTCGGTGCGGCAGGTCAGGGTCGCACGCACGGCGGGACCTGCGTCGAGCACGACCACCCCCACCGTGAAGGGGGTCTCGATTCCCTTGCCCGGGTGCAAGTGCACCGTCGCGAACGCGGCGAGCTCACCGGCCCCCGCCCACTCGCGGGCCTCCAGGGCCCCGGGCTCGGCGCCGCACGCCTCGCAGCCGTAGGGGTTGGGAGGGAAGGCCGTGTGGCCGCAGCGGGTGCAGACCTGTCCGTGGAGCGGAGGGCGCTCCCCACTCGCGGGATAGAGACCCGGATGCGCAGCGCGTCGCTCGGCCATCGGCTCCTCCCGTCCCGCGATCCGCGGCGTGCATCCTATGATCTTTATTGCTATTCGGTCAACAACAATATAGGTTGGGCGGATGGTCACTCCGCGAAGGACGCAGGCCGAGCGGCGGGCCCGCTCCGAGCGGAGCCTGCTCGAGGCCGCGGAGCAGCTGATCGCGGAGAAGGGGTCGTCTCGCACCACGCTCGCCGAGATCGGGGAGCGCGCCGGGTACAGCCGCGGCCTGGTCAGCCAGCGCTTCGGCTCCAAGCAGGACCTGGTGGCGCGGCTCACGCGGCGAATCCAGCAGGAGTTCCAGGACGGCACTCTCCTGCCCGCGCTCGGGGGCCAGACCGGCCTCGATGCCTTGCTCGCCCTCGTCGACGCCTACCTGGGAGGGATCGACCACTCCCGGGGTCCCGGTCGCGCCTTCTACGTCCTGATGGCGGAGTCGCTCGGCCCGGTGCCCGAGATCCGGAAGATCTTCGCCGCGGCCAACCGGGACTTCCGCGCCTCGATCGAGCGTAGGATCACGGAGGGCATCGAGGCGGGAGACATCCGTCGCGATGCCGATGCCTCCGCGCAGGCCACCGTGGTCGCGGGGGCGCTGCGCGGCGTCACGCTGCAGTGGCTCGTCGATCCCGACGCCGTGGACCTGCACGGGACGCGGCGCGAGCTGCGCCAGACGCTCGAGCGGAGCCTGCGCGCGCAGCGAGACTGAGGAGGAGCCGTGCTCTCGCCCTACCGCGTCCTCGACCTCTGCGACGAGCGCGGCCTCGCCTGCGGAAGCGTGCTCGCCGACCTGGGCGCGGACGTCGTGCAGGTGGAGCCCCCTACGGGCTCTCGCGCACGGCGGCTCGGGCCCTTCGTCAAGGACGAAGCCGGCCCGGAGCGCTCGCTCTACTGGCTCGCGTACGCACGCAACAAGCGCAGTCTCACGCTCGACCTCGAGGATCCGGACGGACGCGAGGCCCTGCTCCGGCTCGCGGAGAGCGCGGACTTCCTCATCGAGTCGGAGGGGCCGGAGGTGATGGAGGCGCGCGGGCTCGGCTACGAGGAGGTCGCGGCGCGAAATCCCTCGCTGGTCTACGTCTCGATCACGCCCTTCGGCCCCGACGGCCCCAAGGCGAGGTGGGCCGCGACCGACCTGGTCGTGCAGGCGGCCTCCGGCGCGATGGCCCTCAATGGAGAGCCCGACCGCGCGCCGCTGCGCGCGGGCGGTGTATCGGCCTGGAGCTACGCCGGAGTCGAAGCGGCGGGAGCGGCGCTGGTCGCCCACCTCGAACGCGTGCGCTCGGGGCGCGGACAGCGCGTCGACATCTCCGCCCTGCTCTCCACGAACCTGGCGGCCGCCTTCACCCTGCTCGGCGGTCAGATCGGGAGCCCGCGCGGAGCCCGGAGCGGAGGCGGCCTCCGAGTGGGGCCGGTCGACGTGCCCTTCATCTGGGAGGCAGCCGACGGCTTCGTGTCCCTGACCCTCTTGTTCGGGGGCCCGGGGGGCGCATTCCTGCGCCGCCTGCTCGGCTGGCTGTGCGACGAGGGCGCGCTCGACTCCCAGGACCGCGAGCGCGACTGGACCGCTGTGCTCGGAGGGATGCTCGCCGGGCAGGTCGACGAGCGCGAGCGGCTCGAGGAGCTGATCCAGCGCATCGCGAGATTCCTGCGCGCACGGACCAAGCGAGACCTGCTCGACGCGGCAGTCGCCCGCTCGCTCCTGCTCGTGCCGGTCGCCACGGTCGACGACGTGCTCCACAGCCGGCAGCTGGCGGAGCGCGAGTGGTGGCGCGACCTGGAGCACGAGCACCTCGGAGTGACGCTGCGCTACCCCGGGCCCTTCGCGTCGCTCTCACGGACGCCGATTCACTACCGGCGTCCGGCCCCCCGGATCGGAGAGCACACGGCGGAGGTGCTCGCCGAGGCGCCGCGCCGGCGCGAGACCGCGCCCGTTCGCGGGGCCTGCGAGGCGCCGCTGGCCGGCGTCAGGATCCTCGACTTCATGTGGGTGATGGCGGGTCCGCACGCAACACGCGTGCTCGCCGACTACGGCGCGACCGTCGTCAAGGTCGAGTCGCAGAGCCCCATGGACCTCGTGCGCGTGCTGCCCCCCTTCTACGAGGGAAGGCCGGGACCCGAGAGCTCGGCCGCGTTCGGCAGCCTGAATGCCGGCAAGTGGAGCCTCTCGCTCGACCTTCGCCACCCCGACGCGCGTGACGTGGTGCTGGACCTCGTGCGCTGGGCGGACGTCGTCAGCGAGTCCTTCTCGCCCGGCACGATGAAGCGACTGGGGCTCGACTACGACACGCTCCGGCAAGCTCGGCCGGAGCTGATCATGCTGAGCACGTGCCTGTTCGGTCGAACGGGGCCGCTCTCGAGCATGGCGGGCTACGGCACGATGGGCGCCGCCATCGCGGGGCTGGTACAGCCCACCGGATGGCCCGACCGCCGTCCCTGCGGGCCCTTCGGCCCCTACACCGACTGGCTGGCGCCCCGCTTCACGGTGCCGGTGCTGCTGGCCGCCCTGGACTACCGCCGCCGCACGGGGCTGGGACAGTACGTGGACCAGGCGCAGGTCGAGTCCGCACTGCACTTCATGAGCCCTGCCCTGCTCGACCTCCAGGCGAACGGGCGGGTGATCGACCGTGTGGCCAACCGAAGCTCCGAGATGGCGCCTCACGGCGTGTTTCCCAGCGCTGGCGACGACGAGTGGGTAGCGATCGCCGTGCGGGACGACGCGGACTGGGAGCGCCTGTGCGTGGCCCTCGCGGGGACGCACCTGCCGTCTGACGCCCGCTTCGCCTCGCTCGAGGGACGGCTCGCGCACGCGAGCAAGCTCGAGGCCCGGATCGCCGACTGGACCCGCACGCGCGAGGCCTCGGAGGCCGAGCGGATCCTCCAGGCGGCCCGAGTCCCGGCCCACGCAGTCGTGCATGGGGACCGGGCAGCCGACGAGCCGCAGCTCGACGGTCACTTCATCGAGGCGGCGCACGCGATCCGCGGGCGCGCGCTCGTCGAGTCGTCCCGCTATCGGCTGTCGCGCTCGGCGGCGCGCGTCGAGCGGGCCGGGCCCACGATCGGACAGGATACGGAGGCCGTGCTGCGCGAGCTGCTCGGCTATGGCGAGGCACGAATCGCGTCGCTTCGCGCGAGTGGCAAGGTAGATTCCGACCTGGCGGAGGTC
>JBHHYV010000178.1:0-4934 GCA_046757685.1 Myxococcota bacterium | reverse complement strand
ATCTCGTCCGCGAGCCCGATCAGGCCACAGGCGTGCCGCTCGGTTCCCAGGACCACGACCGAACGCCCGTCGGCGCCGAGTGACTCGAGGCGGGCATGCACGCCGGGCGCCTCCTGGTCGCGTTCCTCGAGAAAGCGGTGGGAGCCGAGCCAGTAGGCGCGTCCCTCCAGCGTCGCCGTGGCGCCCCTGCCGCGAAGGACCTGGAAGTCGGAAGCCGGCTCGAAGTCCACTCCGCGCTCCGTCGCAGCGGCGACGATGGCGCGCGCCAGCGGATGGTCGCTGTGCGCCTCCATCGCGGCTGCGCTGCGAAGCAGCTCCTCCTCGGAGTGGGTGTCGAGCGGAACCAGCTCGACCACGCGCGGCCGTCCCTGGGTGAGCGTGCCGGTCTTGTCGAAGGCGATGGCCCGAAGCCGGGCGGGAGCCTCGAGGAACTTCCCCCCCTTGATCAGGACTCCCTGGCGCGCCGCCGAGGTGAGCCCCGCCACGATGCTGACGGGGGTCGAGATCACCAGCGCGCACGGACACGCAATGACGAGCAGGACGAGACCCTGGTAGAGCCATTCCTCGAAGGGCAGACCCAGGATCAGCGGGGGCCCGACGACGACCCCGAGAGCCAGGATCATGACGACCGGCGTATACACGCGCGCGAAGCGGTCGACCCAGAGCTCCGAAGGGGCGCGACGAGCGTGCGCCTCGCCCACCATGCGGATGATGCGCGCGAGTGTCGAGTCCCCCGCGACCCGGGTCGACTCCACGACGAGGGCTCCGTCGCCATTGATCGTGCCCGCATACACCGAGGCGCCGGGCGCCTTCTCGACCGGCACACTCTCTCCGGTGATGGGCGCCTGGTCGACGTCGCTGTGCCCCTCGACCACGCGACCATCCAGGGGAACGCGCTCTCCCGGTCGGACCCGCACGCGGTCGCCGAGCGCCACCTCGTCCGGAGCGACGTCGACGGTCACGCCGTCGATTCCGATCCGGTGCGCCGTCGCGGGACTCAGGTCCATGAGCGCGGCGACCGCCCGGCGCGCCCTACCTACACTCCAGGTCTCGAGGGCCAGAGAGACCGAGAAGAGGAACGCGACGGCGCCGGCCTCGAGCCAGCTTCCGATCGCGATCGCACCCAGAACCGCGACCGTCATGAGGACGTTCATATCGGGCCGCAGGCGGCGCGCCGACGACCAGGCTCGGGGCAGGACCAGCCAGAACCCCGCAACGATCGCCAGGCTGTAGAACGCTCGAGCCAGGAGCGGCACCAGGTAGGTCTGACGCGGCCCCGCGACCCCGAACAGTCCTTCCAGGCTTCCATCCCCAGCCAGCTCGGTCAGGACGCCCATCCCCAGGAACACGCCGCTCGCTGCAGCGACCCCCGCGCGCGCATAGCGAACCCGGCCTCCCTCCTGGCCCCCCTCCTCGTCGCTCCAGGGCTCCGCGCGCAGGCCGATCCGCTCGATGCCCTCCAGGATCTGCGCCGGGGTGGGACCGTCCGGCGCGATCTCGACCACCAGCTTGCCGCTGAGCAGGTCGAACCCGAGGCGCTCCTCACCGCCCACGAGCGGAGCCAGCTCGCGGCGAAGGGCGGTGGTCTCTTCGGCGCAGTCCATCCCATGGACGCGAAAGCGCAGTGGCTCCCCCCTAGGCTCGGGGGAGCGACCGTCGGGGGACCAGCCCACGCTCTCCATGCGCGGCATGCGTCTACACCGCCCGTTCGCCGCGCTCCCCCGTCTCGATCCGGAGGGCGTCTTCGATGGGTGCCACGTAGACCTTGCCGTCACCGCGGAGACCCGTGTGCGTCGTGCTTCGAATCGTCTCGACGACCACCTCGATGAGGTCGTCGACACAGAAGATGTCCAGACGGACCCGCTGCGCGAGCAGCTCCAGCTCGCTGGTCAGCTCGCGACTGCCTTCGCCGTGGCGCGTGCGGCCGAACCCGCGCACCGACGATGCCGTCATTCCGGTCAGACCCTCGATCCCGTGGAGGGCGTGCGTGACCTGCGCGAGCTTGCGGTCCTGGATGAACGCGATGACATGCTTCATGGTCTTCTCCCGCCGGGGCCGAGCGCCCCTCAGATCTGGCTACTCCGTACGTCGCGCTCCGCTCGCTCCGGCCGCACGGCAAACCACTTGTAGAGGGCTGGAAGCACCAGCAGCGTGAGCAGGGTGGATGTGACGAGTCCCCCCACCACGACGGTGGCCAGCGGACGCTGAACCTCCGACCCGATGCCCGAGGACAGCAGGAGAGGAATCAGGCCCAGGCTGGCGACGGTGGCGGTCATCATGACCGGCCGGAGGCGCAGCATGGCGCCCCGCTCGACGGCCTCATCGAGGCTCAGCCCATCCCGAACCAGCTGGTTGAAGTACGACACCATGACGACGCCGTTCAGGACCGCGACTCCGAACAGCGCAATGAAGCCGACGGACGAGGGTACGCTCAGGTACTGGCCCGAGACCGCCAATGCGAAGATTCCGCCGATCAGCGCGAACGGGACGTTCATGATGATGAGGAGTGCGTTCTTGACCGAGCCGAAGGAGAGGTAGAGCAGCAGGAAGATGAGCCCCAGGCACATCGGAACGACGATCCCGAGCGTCGCCTGGGCGCGCTGCTGGTTCTCGAACTGGCCTCCCCAGGTCACGAAGTAGCCCGGAGGAAGGGAGACGCGATCGCGCACCGCCTGGCGGGCCTCCTCTACGAACCCGCCCATGTCCCGGCCCCGCACGTTGCACTGCACCACGACCCGCCGCTGCGCATCTTCGCGGCTGACGGTCGGTGGACCCTCGACCAGGCGGATGCTGGAGACCTCGGAGACCAGCACCCGGGCGCCGCTCCCGGTTGCGATCCAGAGTCTTCCGATCGCCTCGGGGTCCGATCGATGCTCCCGCGCTATCCGCAGGTACACGTCGAAGCGCTTCTGACCCTCGATGACCTGGGTCACGGCCTCCCCCCCCACGGCGGTCGAGACGATCTCCATCACGTCGGCCACGTTCAGGCCGTAGCGCGCGAGGGCGTCGCGGTTGGCGCGCACCACGAGCTGCGCCTCGCCACTGATCTGCTCCATCTGGACGTCGGATGCGCCGTCGATCGAGCGGACGACGGCCTCGATCGCCTGTCCCTTCTCCTCGAGGATACGGAGATCCTCTCCGAAGAGCTTGATCGCGATCTGGGCCTTGACGCCCGAGAGAAGCTCGTCCACGCGGGTCGCGATGGGCTGCGAGAAGTTCAACAACACGCCGGGATGCTCGCTCAGGTTGCGGTTGAAGACCCGGATCAGACCGTCTCGCGAACGCGCCGTCGTCCAGTCGGATTGGGGCTTCAGTCCAACGAAGATCTCGTTGTTCGAGATGGGCTCGGGATCGCCGCCCAGCTCCGCCCGTCCGATCTGGCTCAGCGCGTAGGTGACCTCCGGGTACTCGAGAAGCCGCTTCTCGAGCCGGGCAGCGATCCGCTTCGCCTCGGGGAGCGAGATGCTCGGGTTCATCGTCACGCGGATCGTCAGGGTCCCCTCGTCCAGCTCGGGGACGAACTCGGTCCCAAGGAGGGGAAGCGTCGCCAGCGAAGCGACCAGCGCGGCGATCGCACCGAAGATGACGACTCCGCGGTGAACGAGTGCGAGCCGCAGGACGGGGCGGTAGGCGCGCTTGAGCAGGCGCATCAGCAGGGGATCGCGCTCGCTGAATCGGCCCGTGAACAGGAAGGAGGAGAGCACGGGGACGATCGTGAGCGCGACCAGGAGCGAGCCGAGCATGGCGAAGGCGATCGCGAAGGCCATCGGGCTGAAGAGCTTTCCCTCGACCCCTTGCAGGGTAAAGAGCGGGAGGAAGACCACCACGATGATCAGGACCGCGAAGAACACGGGCTGGGCGACCTCGCGGGTCGCGCGAAGAACGCGCAGCGCGAGCGGGTCCCTCTGCTCGTTCGGCTCGGCGAGGTGGCGTACGATGTTCTCGACGACGACGACCGATCCATCGACCATCATACCAATTCCGATGGCCAGACCTCCGAGCGACTGTAGGTTGGCCGAGAGCCCGTACCCCCGCATCATGATGAACGCGATGAGCATCGAGAGTGGAATCGATACGACGACGACGAGTGCCGAGCGCACGTTCCAGAGGAAGACGAAGAGCACCAACACGATCAGCGCCGCAGCTTCGGACAGAGCTTCGGTCACCGTCTCGACCGCCTTGTCGACGAGGGCGGACTGGTCGTAGATGGGAACGATCCGGACGCCTTCGGGCAGCGCGGCCTGGACCTGCTCGACCTTGCGGCGGATGCCCTCGATCACGCGGCTGGTGTTCGCCCCCTTCAGCTGGAGGACGATCCCCATCACCACCTCACCGCGGCCGTCCAGCGTGACCGCTCCCTGCCGGATCTCGGGCCCGTACTCGACGTAGGCCACGTCGCGGACGAAGACGGGAGTGCCGTCTCGAGAGGCCAGTACGATGTTCTCGATGTCGGTGCGGCCCTGGGGTCCACCCGCGATCAGGCCGACGCCCCGGACCACCAGCTGCTGCTCTTCGCCCTCCAGGTACCAGCCTCCCGCGTTGCTGTTGTTCGCCTCGATCGCCTCGCGCAGGTCGGCCAGGGTCAGGCCGTACGAGAGGAGCCGGTTGGGATCCACCTGCACCTGGTACTGCCGGACCTCGCCGCCAAAGCTGAGGACGTCGGTGACACCCGGAACCGTGCGGAGCTGGAACTTGACGACCCAGTCGTTGAGCGTCCGTAGCTCCATCGCCGAGAAGTTGCGCCCGGTGAGGATGTACTTGTAGATCTGGCCCAGGCCCGTGGTGATGGGCCCCATCTCGGGGTCTCCGAGCCCGGGAGGAATCCTCTCGCGGGCCACCTGCAGCCGTTCGAGCACGAGCTGGCGGGCGAAGTAGATGTCGACGTCGTCCTCGAACACGACCGTCACCACGGAGAGCCCCGTCTTCGAGATCGA
>JBHHYV010000177.1:0-4969 GCA_046757685.1 Myxococcota bacterium | reverse complement strand
GTCAGCTGCTGGCGTGCCACGATCCGTGCTCCGGCGGGATCGTAGTAGTCGAGCCGGCCGGATTCCACCCGGAGCTGCTTCAGCGGATGAGCCTTGGAGTCGGTCTCGGAGACCGTCCAGACGGCGTCCCAGTCCCCGTCGACCAGCTTCTCGAGGGCGGCGACCACGTGCTCCGGCCGGCGCAGGGGGGAGGTGGGCTGCAGCATGACGACCAGGTCGTAGCGGGTCGCGTCCAGCCGCTCCACCTCGCTGAGGGCGTGCAGCAGCACCTCGGCGTCTCCGATCCGGTCTCCCGAGAGGGCTTCGGGCCGCATGAAGGGGGCGTCCAGGCCCGCGGACCGGGCGACCGACGCGATCTCGGGGTGATCGGTCGAGACGACCGCGCGGTCGATCTGGGGGACCTTCGCGACCAGGTGTCCGACGCGCGCGACGAGGGGCACGCCCTGGAAGGGGGCCAGGTTCTTGAGCGGGATTCCCTTGCTGCCCCCTCTCGCGGGGCAGACCGCCAGGACGCGCCGGCCCGCGATCATGGGAGGACGCCCACCACGACGATCACCGCGTCGGTGTGGCCGGACTCCTCGAGGCAGCGCAGGTAGCTCGCGTCGGCGTCGGCGAAGAGCGCGCGCAGCTCGGCACTGCCTCCGGGCTGGCCGGCCGCCAGCCACTGCAGGTGATTCTCGAGGCCGTAGCGCTGGTGCGCGATCGGCGCCTCGGGTCGAAGGCCGCAGGCTTCGAGCAGCCGCACCAGCGATCCCGCGGAGTACACGTAGGGATGCTGGCGCTGGAAGTAGAATTGCTCGTAGGGAGCGCTGTGGTAGACGCTCAGCAAGGGGTCGGAGAGCGAGGGGACCTCGATCACGAGCCGACCCTCCGGGGTCAGGGCCTCGGTGCAGCGAGCAAGGAAGGGAGCGGGGTCTCTAATGTGCTCGAGCACGTGGAACATGCACACCCGGTCGAAACGGGCTCCCGCCTGGCGAATGGCATCGAAGCTCGGGAACTGCGCCAGACCCGCAAGCGCATCCCGCGCGGATCGCGTGTTCTGGTCGACCTCCAGCGAGGCCAGCTCGAGATCGGGGTGAATGCTCGCTACGTGCGCCAGGAACTCCCCATCGGCGGCACCGATCTCGAGCACGCTCCGGATCCCGCGGAAGACGTCGCGGATCTTCTCGAAGCGGCGCTCGATGACGGGGCGCGCGCGCTTGTAGCTGCGCAGGCCCAGTGCCTCGACGCGCGGTCGGTACGCGCGGTAGTCGACCTCGGGCCGGGGATGCAGGAAGGCGAAGTCGCGCTTGTCGTTCAGGTAGACCTCGATCTCGTCTGCATCGTAGATGCCGCGGCGAAGCCGCGTGAAGGGCTCGTCGCAGAGCGGCTCGGGCAGGCTACGCTGGGTCGACGCGACCGACATGGCAGTCTCCCTCGAGCTCGCACAGGATCGGCTCGAGCTCTCGCAGGTCCCGGATCCCTCGTTGGAGCACCGGCCCCAGCGGCGGGGCAAAGGGATCGCGCTCGCCCCCCGTGACCGCGACGAAGCGACAGCCATGGGCACGCGCCGCCAGCCGGTCGTCCTCGCCGTCGCCGACGAGCACGAGCGCCTCGGGGGCCGCCTCGAGGCTTCGCCCGATCTCGCGCAGGTTCGTGAGCTTGTCGGGGGGCTCCCCGTACACGCCCCGCACCCGCCCCGCCAGTCCGCGGAGCTCGACGATGCGCCGGAGCGCCGCGGACGGAGTGCCGGAGCTGATGAAGGCGGGGATCCCCCGACGCGCGAGCCTCTCCAGGATCGACGAGGCCCCCGGGATCTCGGGGCAGACGGCGAGCTGGCTCTCGCAACGGGACGAGTACTCCTCCGCCCAGCGGCGCGCCCGCTCCTGGGGATTGTCGGCCGGATCGAGCGCCCCCTTCGCAGCCAGCGCCTTGGCGAGCGAGCGCGTGATCTCGAAGCGGTCTCCGCGCGGGCGGCGCTGCAGGATCTCTCGAACCGTCTCCCCGCTCGGATCCTCCCGCCTTACCAGGTCGAAGAAGGCACGCGACTTGATCGCGTTGGAGTCGATCAAGGTCCCGTCGAGGTCGAACACCAGCCCCGCGATCACGACCCGGGGCTTCCGGAGGATCGCGCATCCTCGAGACGAACCGGGAGCTCGGCGATCTGGAAGCGACCCCAGTGGTCGACCACAGTCTTGCGTTCGGCGCGCTGCATGTGGTTGATACGCTTGTCCTCGTAGAAGGAGTCGTCGTTGTAGTGAGTGGTCGAGACCTCTTCGAAGACGACGCCGGTCTCGGTCGAGAAGGAGTGCCAGACGCCCGGCAGGACCAGCACGCTCTCGCCGGGATGCAGCTCGTGGGCGATGCCCCCGACCCGGCAGCGGAGCACGCCGTAGAGCACCTGGAAGGTCTCCTCCTTGCGCGCATGGTAGTGCGAGGGGTGGCTCTGACCGGGGAGCTGGAGAACGAGCTTCTTGCAGTACTCCCGGTTGATGCACTCGATGATGATCGCACCCGTCTCCCGGAAACCCGGCACACCATAGTGGTGCGAGAACTCCACCTTGAACTCGTGGCCGATCGCAATGCGGGCCTCGTTCAGCAGCGCCTTGGCCTCGTGCACGGCCCGCTTGAGGACCAGGCTCTCGGGCTCGTCGGGAATCTGCAGGTGGGCGCGCAGCAGAGGGGCGTCGCGCTCGATCGCGCCGCGCGCGGTGATGCCCTCTCGCCAGGCGCCGCTCGCGAGCTGCCCCTCGTTCCAGGGCATGGCAAAGTAGACCTGCCCCCTGTCGATCCTGGCACCCGCGCGGATCGGCCCCCTCGCATAGATTCCGCGCTGCAGTCCGGCGAGCGCCTCGCGCTCCTCGGGGGCCGAGGCCGGGCGCGCGACGGGGCCGAGCAGGATCTTGGCCCGCGCGTGGGCGGCCAGCCAGGCGCTGAGCTCCTCGGGAGTCGAGGAGTAGGCATTCAGATTCACCTCGTCCGTCGCGAGGCCCACGTGGCGCTCGAAGAGCTCGGCCCCGAGGGCGAGCGCGACGCCGACGGGGACGGTGTCGCCCGGTGACTCGTGGGTCGACCAGCCGATGGGGACGTCGGGAAAGCGCTCGCGCAGGGTACGGATCTGGTGCAGGCAGAGTCGCTCGTCGGGCGTCGGGTAGATCGCCACGCAGTGCATCAGCGCAAAGTGCACGGCGCGGTGCTGAAAGAAGCTGACCACCCGGTCGATGTCGTGCAGGGTGAGGCCGCCCGTCGAGCAGATCACGGGCTTGCCGGTATCGGCGATCCGCTCGAGCAGCGGCCAGTCCGTCGCGGAGCAGCTGGCGACCTTGATCAGGTCGAAGTCCATCTCGGCGATCACACCCAGCGACTCCTCGTCGAAGGGAGTGCAGGCCGCCAGGAGCCCCGTCGCGCGCACGTCGTTCAGCAGGGCCTGGAACTCTCCGCGCTCCAGCCGCGTCGAGCGAAAGCGCTGGATGTACTTGAGGTCGCTGTGCTCGCGGTGGTCGGGATGGATGAAGGTCTCGAGCTGGCGGAACTGGAACTTGATGGCCGCCCGCACGTCGTGCTTCTCGACCACCTCGGCGACCGAGCGGATCACCGCCCTGCCGTGATCGACCGACCCCTGGTGGTTGTTCGCCAGGTCGAGCACGAAGAGCTCGCGGAAGTCGAACCCTGGATCCTCGAGCATCCTGTCCCTCCTCCCCGAGCGCTCGGGCTAGACGCTTGGAAGCGCCTCTGGAAATCCACTCGCGTCGGGATCGATCTGGATCCGGCGCCCCTCGCGAGCCGACCGGTGCGCCGCCGCGACCACCCGCATGGCCTCGATGCCCCGCGCGAGGTCGATCCACCCATCGGGCGCCTCGCCCTCGAGTACCCGCTGGATGTAGCCGAGCTCGCGGATGAAGTCGTCGGGACGGGTCTTCTGAAAGCTCCGGCTCTCGGCCGGCCCGTTCCGGGACCCCCAGGCCACCGCATCGGACGCGCCGATCGAGAGCTCGACGAATCCGTCGCGTCCCTGGATCCGCGCCCACTTGCGCGGCGGAAAGGTGACCACGTCCTGGACCACCCGGCCCACGAGGCCACTCTCGGTCTTCAGGTCGAGCAAGCAGAGCCGGTCGTACTCGGCCTCGCCGGAAGTCACGTAGTCGAGCGTCGCCGTCACCTCGCAGACCCTCCCCGCAGCGAGGGTGTGGGCGAGGTGCTGCCACAGGTGGATCGCGTGGGAGTGCTCACCGCTCGCCCCCCCGCCACGGCGCCAGTAGCCCAGGTAGCTGTCCCCGGGGCCCTTGAGCCAGGGGTGGGCGGAGAAGATGCCTCCCCAGTGCTCCCGGAACTCGACGTCGAGCGTCTCGACCTCCCCGAGGGCCTGCGCCTTCGCGCGTGCGAAGCTCACTGCCTCGCCGACGACGTGGTCGTAGCCCACGAAGATCGGCAGCGACATGCGCTCGGCGCGGGTTCGTAGCTCTTCGAGCCCCGTCATCGCCGGCGTGCACAGGGGCTTCTCGACCAAGATCGCGCGGGGCTTTTCGTCGAGCGCCTGGAGCGCCAGCTCGACGTGGGAGTCGGGTGGGGTGCCGATCGCGATCAGGTCGCACGAGCCCGCCGGTGCGCAGGCCGCGGGATGGAGCTCGATGGCCTCGTCCCAGGCTCCGTAGCGCCCGGGGTAGATCTGGCTTCGGGTCCGCTCGAGCGCCGCCTCGTCGACGTCGCACAGCAGTACCCGCCAGCCCAGCGACCGCGCCGCGTGAGCCAGGTGGTTGCCGATCGACCCGGCGCCAAGGATCTTGATCGTGTTCGTAGCTCGGCTCCCGATCACCCGGAGGAGAAGGGGACCTCCCCGGAATGGGTTCGAAATGGGCTCCGGCCCGATCCATCTTCAGCTCTGGGGAGCGCCGCCGCTAGCATAGCCGAGGCGGCCCGCAGCCGCCGGAGCCGAGAAGCTCCCGGGGGCCATCAGCTTCGGATCTCGAAGACCTGTCTCCCGACGCGCCGG
>JBHHYV010000176.1:0-5041 GCA_046757685.1 Myxococcota bacterium | reverse complement strand
AATTAGGTCACCGGGCGGTCCTCGCCCTCAACCCGCGGGCTCAACCGGCAACTCGCGCGCCGAAGTGCCTGTGGCGAGGCGCGACGGGCTCTCGCATCTCGCTCCAAGAGAATTTGGTTGACTTCTGGCCCCCCCAGCCATAAGGTCTCTCTAGCGCATGGAGGGATTCTCATAGAAGGGGATCCTCATGTGCAACCGAGTGCGCTCTTCATGGCTGCCGCTTGCAGCGGCCATCCTGTTGCTGGCGCCTCCCGCCGCAGCCGTCACGATCGACTGGGTCACCGTGGGTGCTGCTGGCAACGCGGCCGATACGACTGGCTTTGGCTCCGTGGCAGATGTCTACCGTATCTCGAAGACCGAGATCACCAACGCGCAGTACGCCGAGTTCCTGAACAAGGTGGCCGCCACCGACACCAACGGGCTCTACAACACAGGAATGGGCATCGGTGTGGGCGGTATCGCGCGCAGCGGTAGCTCGGGAAGCTTCACGTACAGCACGATCACCGGTCGCGAGGCGAAGCCCGTGGCCTCGGTTTCGTTTTTCGACACCCTGCGCTTTTCGAACTGGCTCCAGAACGGCCAGCCGACGGGGGTGCAGGACAACACGACGACCGAGGACGGCGCCTACACGATCACGGCGCTCGGGATCGCCAACAACTCGATCACGCGCAACAGCGGAGCGACCTTCTTCCTTACGAGCGAGGACGAGTGGTACAAGGCGGCGTACTTTGATGCCGCGTCCACGAGCTACTTCAATTTCCCGTCGGGTACAGACACACAGATCGTCTGTGCCCTACCCGGTGCTACGCCGAACACCGCGAATTGCGGCAACGTCGTGAAGGATCTCACTGACGTCGGAAGCTACACAGGCTCGGCCAGCCCAGCCGGCACCTTCGACCAGGGAGGGAACCTCTGGGAGTGGAACGAAGCGATCCTCGGCGGCACAAACCGGGGCCTGCGGGGCGGTGGGCTAGCCGACATCTCGCTGAACCTCGGAGCATCGGTGCGCAGCAGTGTGAGTGCGTCGAGCGAGCTCGACATACTGGGTTTTCGCGTCGCGAGTGTTCCCGAGCCCGGCCCGGGTCTTCTCCTGATGATGGGTCTGCTCGGGCTTGCGGGTCTGCACCGGCGCCGCGACTGACCCCTCGTCCCGTTCAGTCGCCCGCGCCTGGAGAGCCTGGTGACCGAGGCGGGATCTAGTCACCTTCGGAATCGTATTCCTCCGCAAGCTTCCGACGCATGTTTCCTTCCCTCTTCCGCAGCGCCCAGAACCGTGGCGTTCGCTTCGCGGCGAAGGCGCCGCCGCCCTCCATGCCTTCGGGCGAGTCGAACCAGTCGGGGTAGAGCTGGCTCGAGAGCGTGCCCATGTCGGCGTAGCCGTCCATCTCCTGGTCGAAGGCGGCCTTCAGGATCTCGAGGCAGCCGGGGCTCACGCGCAGGAGCTCCTCGCACCACGCCTCGACCTCGCTCTCGAGCTGGGCGGGTGGCACGACGCGGTTGACGAGGCCCATCTCCAGGGCCTGGGCGGCGGTGTAGCGGCGGCAGAGCATCCACATCTCGCGGGCGCGCTTGGCGCCGACGACCTTGGTGAGGTAGGGGACGAAGAAGCCGTCGGCGGGGCTCGAGACCTTGGGGCCGGCCTGTCCGAACTGGGCGTCCTCGGAGGCGATGGTGAAGTCGCAGCAGTAGGCCATGTGGTTGTGGCCGCCCAGGCAGTAGCCCTGGACCTGGGCCAGGACGGGCTTGCGGGAGAGGCGGATCAGGCGGTTGTGGGGGTAGCGGTTGTAGAAGGCCTCTCGCAGGCCCCAGCGCTCCCAGTCCACGTCGCCTCCGACGCCAAAGTTGCGGCCGCTGCCCGCGACGATGATCACTCCGAGCGAGGTGTCGTGGCTCGCGTCATAGAAGGCGCGGAACATCTCGTCGACGGTGTCGAGCGTCATCACGTTGTACTGGTCGGGCTTGTCGATCGTGACCCGGCCGACGCCGCCCTCGAGCTCGCGGTGGAACCGCTTCTCGTAGCGGATCTCGGCGAACTCCAGGCCCTCGCCCTCGACCGGCTGCCAGTCGCTCCAGCTCATCTCGATCTCCCTCCCGGTCCATTGCGCGAGGGGCGGACGCGAGACAGGTGTGGCCCCCGCTGCTTGACCCCCCTCTGCCCGCCCGTATGATGGGCCCGCGACCAGAGTACCTTGTCTGTCGAAGGCTCGTCGCGCGGCTCGCGACGCCCTCGTCCCGCCCTTCGCGAAGGATTCCCATGAAGCCGGCGCCCTTCGAGTACGCGGATCCGACGAGCGTCGAGGCGGCCGTGGCGCTGCTGCGGGAGCGCGATGGCGAGGCCCAGGTGCTCGCCGGTGGGCAGAGCCTGATGCCGCTCCTGAACATGCGACTCGCTCGGCCTGCGCTGCTGGTGGACCTGCGTCGGGTCCCGGGGCTCGACACGGTTCGCGAGGCCGATGGCGGGCTCGCGATCGGCGCGATGGCGACCAAGCGCCAGGTCGAGGAGCTCGCGCTCGTGGCCGCCCGCCATCCCATGCTCCGCGTGGCGACGCGCCTGATCGGTCACCCGCAGATCCGCAATCGCGGAACCGTCGGGGGCTCGATGGCGCAGGCGGATCCCGCGGGGGAGTATCCCGCGCTCGCGGTGGCGCTCGACGCGGAGCTCGTCGCGGTCGGCCCCAACGGTCCGCGCTCGATTCCGGCCTGCGAGTTCTTCGTGGGGGCGCTCACGACGGCGCTCGCCGATGACGAGATCCTGACCGAGGTGCGGCTCCCGCGGGTGCCCGATGGCACGGGCTGGTCCTTTCTGGAGATTGCGCGGCGCCCGGGAGACTTTGCCATGGCCGGGGCGGCGACGACGCTGACCCTGGATCGCGATGGAGCTTGCAGCCAGGCGCGGATCGTGGTCTTCGGCGTCGCGCCGAGGCCCCAGCGCGTGCGCGTCGCCGAGGAGGTCTTGCAGGGCGAGACTCCCAGCAAGAAGCTCTTCGAGCGCGCGGCCGAGTGCGTGACCCGGGAGCTCGCCGATCCGCTCTCGGACGTCCATGCGTCGGGAGAGTATCGTCGGGACCTGGCGGGCGTGCTGGTGCGGCGCGGGCTGGCCGAGGCGCTGGGCCGTTCGGAGCGTGCGGCATGAAGGTCGGAGCCTGCGGAATGAGAATCTGGACCTGGGGTGCGACGAGCCGTGGATGAGTCGCGGGACATCCAGCTCCGCGTGAATGGACGGAGCTACCGGGCGAGGGTGCCCGTGCGCATGACGCTGGTGGACTTTCTGCGCTCGGAGCTCGCGCTCGGGGGGACCCACGTGGGCTGCGAGCATGGCGTCTGCGGGGCATGCACCATCCTGTTGAACGGGCGGAGCGTTCGATCCTGCCTGCTCCTGGCCGTGCAGGCCGATGGGGCGGAGCTGAGGACGGTCGAGGGGCTGGCTAGCGACGAGAAGCTCCATCCCATCCAGGAGGCCTTCATCGAGGCGCATGGCCTGCAGTGCGGCTTCTGCACGCCCGGCTTCCTGATGACGGTCTGCGAGCTGCTCCAGAGAAGCCCTGACCCGAGCGAGGGCGAGATCCGTGAGGCGCTCGACGGCCAGATCTGCCGCTGCACGGGCTACCAGCCCATCCTCGAAGCGGTCCACCTCGCCGCAGCGAAGCTGCGCGCGACCCCGGCCGAGGAGGCAGTCTCCCGTGCCTGACGACACGCCAATCACCCTCGACGGGCTGCCCATGAGCACGCGCCGCTGGATCGGCCGCGAGGTCTCGCGGATGGAGGATCCGCAGCTCGTGACCGGGCGCACCGAGTTCATCGACAACGTGGTGCTTCCGGGGATGCTCCACTGCGCGATCCTGCGCAGCCCCGTCGCCCATGCTCGCATCACGCGGGTCGACGCCTCGCAGGCCGAGAAGCTCGAGGGCGTCGCCGCGGTGCTGACCCGCGACGACGTGCTGCGCTGGACCGACCTGGGCGCGTCACTTCCCGAGGGCTGGGGCACGCGTTGCCTCGCGACCGACAAGGTGCGCTTCGTCGGCGAGCCGGTCGCGGCCGTCGCGGCGACGAGCCGCTACCTGGCCGAGGACGCGCTCGAGTGCATCGAGGTCGACTACGACCCGCTACCGGTCGTCACGAACGCCAGGCGGGCGATGCAGGATGGGAGCCCTCTGCTCTTCGAGGAGCACGGCACCAACGTGATGCTCCACAAGGTCTACTGCTGGGGCGAGGTCGAGGCCGCGTTCCGCGACGCGGACCGGGTCTTCCGCGAGAGCTTCCGCTGGAATCGCCTGGGAGCCAATCCGCTCGAGACCTTCGGCGTGATCAGCGAGTGGGATCCGACCGACTCCAGCCTGACGTGTCGGGGCAGCTTCCAGTCGCCCTCGCACATGGCGCTCGGGCGGGCGACGAGCCTGCGCCTGCCTTCCAACAAGGTGCGACTGATCGCGCTCCCGCATGGGGGGAGCTTTGGCGGCAAGGGCGGCGCGCGAGGCACCGACATCACCGCGCTGCTCTCGCGCAAGGCGGAGGGCCGTCCCGTCCAGTGGATCGAGGATCGGATGGAGTACCTGCTGGCGGGCGGCAGCCAGTCCTGGGACCGCCACTACCGGGCCGAGCTCGCCGTCCAGAGCGACGGCAGGGTGACGGGGCTCCGGGTCGAGCTGATCGATGACATCGGGGCCACCGGAGAGGGCTTCGGCGCGCTCGGCGCGGCGAAGGTGCTCTCGTCGTTCACCGGCTGCTACGCGATTCCGGCGGCCAGCTACGACCTGACATTGGTCGCGACCAACAAGCTCCCGGGCCACCCCTATCGCGGAATGGGGCCTCCCCCGCACAACCTGGTCCTGGAGCAGATGATGGACATCGCTGCGCGCGGCCTGGGCCTGGATCCGGCCGAGATGCGGCGGCGCAACCACATTGCCGCCGACCAGTTTCCCTACACGATCGTGAGCGGCAACGAGTACGACAGCGGCGACTACGATGCGACCCTCGACCGCGTGCTGGAGCTGGCGGACTACAAGGACCTGCGCGCGCAGCAGGCCCAGGCGCGCGAGCAGGG
>JBHHYV010000175.1:0-5140 GCA_046757685.1 Myxococcota bacterium | reverse complement strand
GGTCGATTCGTCGAGCGAGTGCAACGCCGCGAGCGAGGCTGCCACGGCCGTCGAGAATGCGAGCGAACTCCTGGGACGGGACACTAGCGGCTCCCCTCCCGGCGTGCGAGCCGGAGCAGGCGATCCTGCAGGACCTTGATGTCCGCCTGAAGCTCGGTCGTCCGCTCCTCCAGCTTCATGCGACCGCGGACCTCCTCGTCGATCCGCGTCTCGATCAGGTCGATCCGCTCGGCCACGTCGAGCAGCTCCTCGGCCGACAAGCCCCGAGGGTCCGGGCTCTCCAGCCTCGGCGCTCGGGGCCGGCGCCGGCGGTGCCCCACGATCCAGATCCCCAGTGCGGCTGCCAGGAAGGGGAATCCGAACCACAGAGCGACCCAGACCCGGTCGACGCCGCCCAGGCGCTCGAGCCAGGCCGACACGTGGTCGGGCTCCGCAGGCTCTGGAGCGGGCTCTCGCGACAGGTCCAGCACGGGGACGGTCTCGGGCAGGCCGGGCTCCGGCTTCACCGCCTCTCCTTCCGCCGCCGTCGAGCCGCCCTTGCGGGACCTCTCGGGCTCGCGAGACCTCTCGGGCTCGGGAGGCGGGACGACCGCCTCCGTCGCGCCGGGCTCCGGGGACGGAGGCGCGCCCGTAGGAGGGGGCGGGATCGGGCTCCCGGGAGGCGGGAGCGTCTCGTCTGCTGGGGCCGACTCGGGTGAGACCCCGGCATCCTCGGGAGGGGAGACGGGAGGAGCCGCGAGCGGGGCGGGAGGCTCCGCGCCGGCCCCCTCCGTGCGCTCGGGAATGGCGACCAGTCCGGGCTGGAGCGAGAGGGGGCCGCCCGAGGGGTCTCCGAAGTCCACGACCAGTCGCGGCGGTCCCGAGAGCCGAAAGGCCCGAACCCGGCGGGTGGCCGCGTGCGCGCGCAGCGTCGTGCCCGAGCTGGACGAGGTGGCTCGCAGGGAGCCCATGCGCTCGAGGGACCCCGAGAGGGCGCGCGCCGCGCGCCCGGACCGCGCCTCGACCTCGATGACCACATCGCTTCCGTCGAAGTGCCACGAGGCCGCCGCCTCGCGCTCGAGCTGGATCACCAGCCGGTCGAAGCCGGCATGACTCCCGACCCGAAGGTCGACGATCCGCGGGAGCGGGTCGCCGCGCGCCGATCCAGCGACGGCCAGGATCGGCAGCGCGATCCAGAGCGCGATCCAAGGGAGGCGAGCGGACGCGATTCCGGCGTAGCGATCGGGCTTCATCGTCGGGGCCCTCTGGGCAACCGTTGCCGCCTCGTGAATCGGCAGCTCCACCCGTACTCTGTAGTCAGGCTAGCCTAGAATGGGGGTTCGCGGGGTGACGGTGGCGGTCGTCGGGGGCGGGCTGAGCGGCGCCGCCTGCGCTGCCGCCCTCGCTCGCCGCGGCTGCGAGGTGCTGGTCCTCGAGCGCAACGATCGGCCCGGCCTCGAGATCTCCTCTCGCAACAGCGAGGTCATCCACGCAGGGATCTACGACCCACCCGGGTCGCTCAAGGCCGAGCTGTGCGTCGCTGGCCGCGAGCGCCTCTACCGGCGTTGCCGTGACCTGGGCATTCCCCACCGGCGCGTCGGCAAGCTGATCCTCGCGAACGGTCCCGGGGACCTTCTGCGACTCGAGGCCCTCGCGAGGCGCGCAAGAGCGAACGGCGCGGGCGCCGTGGAGTGGCTGGGGCCGCGCCAGATCGCCCGGCTCGAGCCCGGGGTTCGTGCCGAGGCGGGCCTGCTCTCGCCGGAGACCGGAGTCGTCGACGCTCCGGCGCTCCTCGCGAGCTACCTCGCGGAGGCGGAGGCACATGGCGCCCGGGTGGTCACACGCACCCGGCTCACGGCGCTCGAGCGCCGTACGGCCGGCTGGCGCCTGGAGACCCGGGGGCCCGACGAAGACCGCTTCGCCCTGGATGTGGACCGCGTCGTCAACGCGGCGGGGCTCGAGGCGGATCGAGTGGCGGCGCTGGCCGGCCTCGATCCCGACGCGCTGGGCTGGCGAATCCACCTCTGCAAGGGAGACTACTTCGCGCTGGCGCCCTCGACTCCACTCCATCCACAGCACCTGCTCTACCCCCTTCCGGCGACCGGAGGTCTGGGAATCCACCTGACGCGGGACCTCGGCGGGCGCTACCGGCTCGGGCCGGACGTGGAGTGGGTCGACAGCCCTCGCTACACGGTCGACCCGCGCAAGGCGAAGAGCTTCGCGGAGGCCGCGCGCACCTACCTTCCGGCGCTGCGGGAGGCGGACCTCTCGCCGGACTTCGCGGGCATCCGACCCAAGCTCGGGACGGCGGCCGACGGCTTCCGCGACTTCGTGATCGAGGAGTCGGCGCCTCATGGCGCGCCCGGGATGGTGCACCTGGTGGGCATCGAGTCGCCAGGCCTGACGGCCTCGGGCGAGATCGGCGAGAGGGTCGCGGACCTGCTCGCCGCGTCTTCGTGAGAGAATCGCTCTCCGACCCATGACGCACTCTGCACGCACGCTCCCGGCGGCCTCCGCAAGGCCTGCGACCGATCGCCTGCCGCTCGCGACGATCCTGACCTACTGCCTTCCCACCCTCGGCGCGGGCTACATGTTCCTGCTGGTCGGGCTCTACCTGATGAAGTTCGCGACCGACGTGCTGCTGGTTCCGCCGGCCGCCATGGGGGCGATCTTCGGGCTCTCGCGAATCTGGGACGCGGTCTCCGACCCGATCGCCGGCTATCTCTCCGACCGCACCCGCACCCGGATGGGCCGTCGCCGACCCTGGCTGCTGGTGAGCGCCTTCCCGATCGGGCTCGCCTTCGTGATGGCGTTCGGTCCACCTACGTCGCTCTCCGGGACGGCCCTGACGCTCTGGATGGGGCTCGGAGTCTTCGGCTTCTACTCTGCCATGACGATCTTCATCGTCCCCCACCTGTCGCTCGGTGCCGAGCTGACCACCGACTACCACGATCGCAACCGGATCTTCGGGATCCGCCACGCCAGCTGGACGGTCGGATCGATCCTGTCGCTCGTCGGGATGGCGGTGCTCCTGGGCGCGGAGCGCGGCGGAGCCCAGAGCTCGCGAGCGGCGGCCTTCGACCTGGCGCTGCTGGCCGCCGGGGTGACGGTCGGCCTCGTCGCCTTCGCCGCGATCAAGCTGCGAGAGCGGCCCGAGTTCCAGGGACGCGGGGGCAAGCATCCCTGGAGCGCCTTCCGCGACGTCTGGAAGAATCCCCACGCCCGTCTGCTCCTGATCGTGACGCTGATCGAGAACCTGGGCGCAGCGACGATCGGGATCCTGACGCTCTACGTGGCCCAGTACGTGGTGGGGACTCCCCGTCTCGCTCCCGTCTTCATCCTCTGCTACATGGTGCCCTCGTTCGCCTCGGTCCCCCTCTGGCTGCCGCTCGCGCGGCGCTACGGCAAGAAGACGATCTGGACCTGCTCGATGATCGGGACCGCCCTCTCGTTCGGCGGAATGTTCTTCCTGACCGAGGGCTCCGTGATCCTGATCAGCGTGCTCGCCTTTGCGGCGGGCACCGCTGCTGGCGCCGGCGGCACCATCGGGCCGTCGGTGCAGTCGGACGTGATCGACTGGGACGAGCACCAGACGGGACAGCGCAAGGAGGGCGCCTACTTTGCGGCCTGGAACTTCGTCTTCAAGGCCTCCTTCGGACTCACCCTCATGCTCACCGGCTTCGTGCTCCAGGTCTCCGGCTTCGTCCCCAACCAGGTGCAGACCGAGGGTGTCAAGACCGCGATCCTCTCGCTCTACGCCCTCTATCCGCTCGTCTGCTTCCTGGTCGGTGCGGCGCTCTTCTCACGCTTCGACCTGAACGAGAGCGAGCATGCGGAGATCCGCCGCTCGCTCGACGAGCGGCGCGTCGAGACCCCCTGAGACCCCGCATGGAGAGCAGAGCGTGAGATTCGGGATCTTCTTCGAGCTGTCGGTTCCCCGGCCCTTGTCGGCGGAGCGAGAGCGCGAGGTCTTCGAGAACGCGCTCGAGCAGGCGCGGCTGGCCGATGCGCTCGGCTTCGACCTGGCGTGGGCGGTCGAGCATCACTTCCTGGAGGAGTACTCCCACTGCTCGTCGCCCGAGGTCTTCCTGACGGCCATCGCCATGCAGACTCGACGAATTCGGGTGGGCCACGGCGCCGTCGTGTGCGTTCCCGAGATGAACCACCCGATCCGGGTGGCCGAGCGGGCCGCGACGCTGGATCTGCTGTCCGGCGGCCGCCTCGAGGTCGGAACCGCACGCTCCTCGACGTGGACGGAGCTCTCCGGCTTTCAGGCGGACCCCGACCGCACCAAGAAGGACTGGGACGAGTTCGTTCGGGTGCTCCCGCGCATGTGGACCGACGAGCGCTTCTCGTGGGAGGGGAGCTGCTTCCAGATGCCCGAGCGAGCCGTGCTGCCCAAGCCCCTGCAGCAGCCCCACCCTCCGCTCTGGGTCACCGTCACCAGCCCCGGAACCGAGCTCGACGCCGCGGAGCGCGGCCTGGGGGCCCTGGGGGTGGCGAGCACGAGCTTCGCCGAGCAGGAGCGGCGCACGCGCGACTACCACCGGCGCATCCAGGGCTGCGAACCCGTGGGCGCGGTGAACGATCGCGTGGCCACACTCAACTTCCTCTACTGTCACGAGGATCCCGAGCGGGCGGCGCAGACGGGCCTGGCGATGATCGGTGCCTTCGGACTGCTGAACTCGCACCTGCTCTTCACGCGCGAGGCCTACCCCACCCGCGCCTACGGCGCGGTCGCGGGGATCTCGGTCGCCCAGCGAAGGGAGCCGGAGAGCCCGGGCCACGAGAAGGCCCTGCCCGAAGGCATCTGCGTCGGGGACCCGGAGCACGTGATCCGCCAGATCAAGGACTGGGAGTCGATCGGGGTGGACGACATCAACTTCCTGCTGAACACCAGCGAGCAGATTCCGCAGGGCGAGGTGCTGGACAGCCTGCGGCTCTTCGCGCGCGAGGTCATGCCCGCGTTCTCGAGCCGGGACTCCTGATGCTCGTGGGAACGGGCGACCCGGCGACGCTCTCGCCGCGTGCTCCTCGCATGGACAGCCTCGAGAGCGGGGCGGTGACCCTGCCCGCGGTCGAGATCGCGCGCGCCCTCTTCGAGCTCCGCCATCGCGACCTGCAGGCTCTGCTGCCGCCCGCGCTGCATCCGACGCTTCCG
>JBHHYV010000174.1:0-5210 GCA_046757685.1 Myxococcota bacterium | reverse complement strand
GCCTCGACGAGTCGCTCACAATCGCCCTCGTCGAGCGCCATCGGCTTCTCGAGCAGCACGTCATAGCCCCGTTCGAGCGCGGCGAGCGTGGGCTCGACGTGGTCCTGGTCCTGTGTGGCGATCAGGGCGAAGTCCGCGAGGCGAGGCTCCTCGAGGAGCTCGCCAGAGTCAGTGAAACAGGCGTCTCTGGCCAGGCCGAAGCGTTTCGCAAAGATCGCGCGACGTTCCGGGTCGGGCTCGGCCACGGCCACGATGGAACCGAGTTCCGGCTCGCGGAGCAGTAGGGGCACATAGGCGTTGGCTCCGCGGTCCCCTGCACCGATCACGACTCCGGTAGGGGCCTGTAGGCGCTGCGAAACAGCCACATGGCCATGCTAGCGCGGGAAAGTGGAGATTGGAGGCGAGCTTGCGATTGGGGGGAGTGCGCTCTTCGGCGATCGCGAGCAGGCAGCTGGGATCGTGAGGGGTAGCGGCGCGCCCCGGCTGCCCCCATCGAGCCGCCGGGCCATGTCTGGAGACACTGGTTTGCAATGCTGGATCAGAGAGGCTATACCGATCGATACAGAATGATCGGTACTGAGCGATTTCGCTTCGGCTAGAAGCACCCCCGAGGACCCCCCCGGAGGACCAATAGGAGGGCACTCTCCCGTGACCGAGCAGCTCTATCCGGGATCGCGACACAGCCTCCCCGTTCGAAGGCCACACTTCCCCTTCGATGCCTCCATCCCCAAGCACTGGGCGGGGGGGAACGCGGTGGCGAGCCACGCATTCAATGGTCTGCAGCTCTGCTTCCCTGCAGGGGAGCGGTTCTTCATCCAATCGGTGAAGGATCTCCTCCCCTATGTCGACGACGAGGCATTGAGACGACAGGCTCGGAGCTTCTTGGGCCAAGAGGCCATGCACACCCGCGAGCACCTGCGCTTCAACGAGATCCTGAAGGCCCAGGGCTATCGACTCGAGCCCTTCCTCGGTCCTTTCGAGAAGCTGATTCGCTTCTGCGGGCGCAGGCTCCCCGCCAAGCTGCGCATTGCGATGACCGCCGGCGCCGAGCACTACACCGCCATGCTCGGAACCCTCGCTCTCACCAGGCCGGTCATGCGCGACCAGATGCACCCGACCGTCGCGCAGCTCATCGTCTGGCACGCCTGCGAGGAGGTGGAGCACAAGGCCGTCGCCTTCGACGTGATGCAGGCGGTGGGCGTCGGTTACCCGAGGCGCATTCTCGGCTATCTGATCATCACTGCGGTGCTGGTCAGCTCCGCCATCCTGTCCACGCGCATGCTGCTGCGACAGGATGGCCTGTCGCGCCGGGAGATCTCGGCATTGACGAAGCAGCTCCCGGGAAGCCGGGTGTCCTCGATCAGAAGGGAGATCCGCCAGGGCTTCCGTGCCTACTTCCGTCGAGACTTCCATCCGAACCAACAGGGGGATCTGGGGGCCGCCCGGTCCGAGCTCGCGAAGGTGGGCGTGGACCCCGGGTTGGCCTGAGGGCGGAGGGGGAACGCGATGCGCAATACCGAGCCGGCGAGCGCCGCCCGCCGGGCACAGGGAGAGGAAAGTCGCGAGCGCCTGATCGCGGCCGCGATCGAGACGATGTCCGAACGGGGCTACGTAGCGGCTAGCGTGGGAGATATCTGTGATCGGGCCGGGGTCGCCAAGACGGCGCTCTACGGGCACTTTGCGAGCAAGGAGGGCCTGCTCGCCGCGGTCATCGAGCGCGTCGGAGCCAGCTGGATCGAGGAGCTGCAGAAACGCGTGTACCTGGTGGGCGAGCCCATGAGCCGGATCGACAGCTTCGTGGATGCCTGGCGGGATATTCTGGAGACCCATCCTCACATCATCCGCCTGCCCCTGGTGGTGCAGCTGGGCATCGGGGAGAACTCCGCCTCGATCCGCAACGCTCTGGGAGAAGTCATGCGTCGGGCCCGGGATGCCGTGGTTCAGGGCATCGAGGATAGCCTTGGGCACGGGCTGCGCGATCTCGACATGGTGGCCGAGACCCTCCTGACGCTGCTCCGGGGCGCCCTGCTGCACCGCGTGGTGAACCCCGACGACGAGCAGGGACGAGACCGCGTGTTCCAGGAGCTACGCCGCACGATCATCGTGGTGCTCTGGGACCGCCTGCCCGCTGATTCGAAGCACCTGATCCCGATCGGGTCGCCGGAGCACGATCGCGCGACTCATTGAAGCTCGAAGAGTGGCCGTCGCGACCGAAGGAGTCCGAAGCGGACTCGAGACCTCGTGACCGATGCAGGGAGCGGCATCGGCCACAGGCCCGGGATCGTCTAGAATTCCGCGGTGACGGTCGGATGGAGCCTGGGTGAAGAGACACCTCCGGGCGCCAGATGCGGAGGTCTCGAGTGATAGATTTCTCCTTCACGCCCGAGCAGGAGATCTTCCGCGAGATGCTGCGCCGCTTCGCCCTGAAGGAGCTCCTGCCTCGCTACGCGGAAGGCGACCGTCACGGTGAGTATCCGCGCGAGCAGATCAAGGCCGTGATCGCACTGATCGGCGATCGGCATGAAGGCGGCGGGCCGGGCTTCATCGACGCAGGGATCGTGGCCGAAGAGGTGGCGCGAGGGGATTTCAACTGCGTGCTGCCGAGCCTCGGGCCGCTCGCATTCCGTGAGTTCATCAAGGACGCATCGCCTGCAATGAAGGCTCGCTGGCTCCCCGGGCTCCAGTCCGGGGACGAGATGATCGGCCTGTGTCTCACCGAGCCCGAGGCCGGCTCGGACATGGGGTCGATCCAAACACGAGCTGCGCGCACCGATGACGGGTGGGTGCTGAATGGCGAGAAGAACTCGGTTTCGTTTCTCAACGCGGACGTCTTCTACGTCTTCGCGCACACCGAATCCAGCGAATCCGGCTGGCGCGGACTGTCGGCCTTCCTGGTCTCCCGCGACACTCCTGGGCTCCATTTTCATGCCTGGGACGACATGGGATGCCGCGCCGTGCCACGGGGCCAACTCCTTCTCGACGATGTTCATGTGCCTCGTGAGAACCTCGTGGGTCGTGAGGGCGGCGCATTTCCGATGATTCGCGAGTACCTCGATCTCAACCGAGCCTTCATCGCCCTCAAGTGCATCGGTGCGGCCCAGCAAACGCTCGACGAGACGATGGAGTACGTCCGAGGGCGCAAGCAATTCGGCACCCCGATCGCCGCCTTCCAGGGCGTAGCCTTTCCGATCGTCGAGGCGGCGACGCTGCTCGAGGCGGCCCGGTGGCTGTCGTACAGGGTCCTGTGGCTCCGCGAGCGGGAGCTTCCCTGCGATATGGAGGGGGCGATGGTCAAGTGGTGGGTGCCCAAGATCGCCGGCGAGATCATCCACGAGTGCCTCCTGCTTCACGGGCACTACGGGTACACGAAGGATCTCCCCATCGAGCAGCGGCTGCGCGACGTGATTGGCTGGCAGATCGGCGACGGTACGCCACAGATCCAGAAGCTGATCCTCGCCCGTCGGCTGCTGGGTCGCGAGTTCAGCCCGCGCTGAGCCCATGCGAGGTCGTCGCCTCAGCGGGGGACGAATTCCGAGGCGAGCCACATCGGATTCCTCGCGATGATGCTCAATGTGCAGCTGGGTCTTCCACCGGCTGGCCGATAGCGGAGAATCGCGGATGGCATCGGACCGCTTGCGGGCGGCTGCCGAGGACACGGCCCGCCGGGCGCTGCCGTCACTCCGTCGAGAAGAGCGACGAGAGGTCGCTGGGCCCCGACAGGCGCGCACGGAGGAAGTCGGCGGCCAGCTCGAGCGCTTCGCGCGGTAGGTCCGTGTGTCCCCCCGCCCAGACCGCCATGCGCTTCGGCCCCGGAATCGCACGGAAGAAGCGCAGCGCCCCCTCCATCGAGAACGTCTCGTCCGCATCCATGTTCAGGAGCAGGATCTCCCGGCCGCCCAGGCGCGCCGCGGCCTCGAGCAGCAGACGCCCGCGAATCGCGGGAGCGTCCTCCTCGAGCATGATGCGCACCACTGCCTCGGGCGCTCCCGCTGCGCGTGCGACGGCGGCGACGCCGGTCTCACGCGGGACTCCGCCGAGGGCGAACACGGCCGAGTGCACCTCGGGAAGCTCGACGACCGACGGCACGCCGAGCAGCGTTCCCATCGACAGCCCGAAGTAGCCGACCGGTCCCGAATCCAGACCCTCAACCCGCCGCGCGACGACGAGCGCCGCGGCCCAGTCCCCGGCCATGCGGCCCGGCGTCTCGGGATCGGCCAGCGCCCTGCGAGTCTCGCGGAAGCGATCCAGTGGTGTCCCTGTGCGCGGTGCCCGCTCCCCGTGCGCCGGCCCGTCGATCACCAGCACCGCCGCCCGCACTCGCTCCGCGAAGAAGCGAGCGAGCTCCTGGTAGCGCTTCGCGTCCTTGCTCCCCTCGCCGCCATGGCCGAGCAGCACCAGCGGCCACGGGGGAGAGATCCGCGCTGGAGTCCAGAGCAGGGCGGGCACGGGGCCGCACGATCCCTCGGCCTCGAGGCGCCTGCGGTAGGTGTTGCCGACCCGCTCGGCCTCTTCGGTTCTGTTCGTACGCATGGTCGCTCTCCGCGCCGCCCGGCTGAGACTCGACGGCTGCCACATTCTCGCACCTCGCAGCTTCGCATGGTCCATCATAAACGTTGGTCTCCCACCCTCAAGTAATTGGGTATTGAGCCGAAGACGGTCTGGAGACATCATGCCCTCAGGGTGATGCACGGACGAGGGCCTACGGAAACGCACCGAGCCTGATCGGACGCCGACCGCCCCTTCGGGGCGGGCCTCCCCCATAAGGATGCCCCCGGCCCCGAAGGCACCCTGCTCGGCGGTCGCGGACTCGCCCCCGGCTCCCCCGTCCCGTCCCGGCGGCCGGTCGCCGCGATGCCCTGCCACGGTGGAGACCGTCGCCAGGCGGTGACCACGACCAGCATCCGGGCCTGCCGCCCGGCGGGTCCGTTGGCGAAGGTCATCAGCCACCTGCCGACGACGCGGGGGAATCTGCCGCGTCCTGAGAGGCTAGATCATCGGATGAGCGCCCATCTGAGCGCGGGGAGGCGGGCAAGATCCCCTTGCGTGATGCCGATGTACCGTAAGCGGTGCGTAATCCCAGGTTTCGCCGGGCGCAGGATGTTGCGAGTCTCTTCACCGAGGAGGAAGGGGATGGGGAAGAGGTTGGCAGCGCTAACAGCCCGTTGAAGAAATGAGCGAGTGAGCCGGACGGACCACGGGTGCAACGGAAA
>JBHHYV010000173.1:0-5228 GCA_046757685.1 Myxococcota bacterium | reverse complement strand
ACCTCTACGGAGTCCTGAACTGCACGAGCGCGGTGATTCCCGGCATGATCGAACGCAATGCGGGCCGGCTGATCACGATCATCTCGGATGCGGGACGGGTCGGAGAGCCGGGTCTCGAGATCTACTCCGCGGCCAAGGCTGGGGCCGCCGGGTTCACGCGCGCGGTGGCGAAGGCCCTGGGCCGCTACCAGATCACCGCCAACTGCGTCGCGATCGGAACGACCCGCACCCCGACCGTCGCAGGCATGACCGAGAACCCCGAGCTCGCGAAGCGGGTGCTTCGTCACTACACGATCCGCCGCTTCGGAGAGCCGGACGACGTGGCGAACAGGGTGCTCTTCCTCGCCTCCGACGCCTCGGGCTGGATCACCGGACAGACCTATCCCGTGAACGGCGGCTACTCGTTCTCGATGTGAGGGAGAGCCGGGGGGAGCCGGAGTCCGGTCGGGGACGTCGCGTCCTAGCGTCGCGTTCCCGTCCACTCCAGGGCGGCCGAGCCCCAGGTCAAGCCCGCACCGAATGCGGCGCACAGGATCCTGTCCCCCGCATGCAGGCGTCCCGCGCGCCGGGCCTCGTCGAGCAACGTCGGGAGGGTCGCGCTCGACGTGTTTCCGGTGCGTTCGATGTTGCGATGCACGCGCTCGCCGGGGATCCCCAGGCGCGCGACGACGGCTTCGATGATCCTCGCGTTGGCCTGGTGCACCAGCAGGTGGTCGACGTCCGCGATCTTCCAGCCCACCTGCTCGAGCTGGTCGCGTGCGACCTGCTCGAGAGCCTGCACGGCGAGCTTGAAGACCTGCCGCCCGTTCATCCGGACGAAGGGGCGCCGTTCATCGACCATCCGGGCCGTGGGTGGATCCAGCGATCCTCCACCGGGAATCTGGATCAGGTCCCAGAACGCTCCATCGGCCTTCGTGAGCGTCGAGAGCAGACCTCCCGGGCGCTCGCTGCGCTCCAGGACCACCGCGCCCGCGGCGTCTCCGAACAGGATGCAGGTGGCGCGGTCGCGGACGTCGATGAAGCGGGTGATCGCCTCGGCGCCGATGACCAGGACGCGGTGGTACCGATCGCTCGCCATCAAGCCCGCCGCGACCTCGAGACCGTAGATGAAGCCGGTGCAGGCCGCGTTGAGATCGAAGCAGGGAATCGGGCGTCCGACGCCGAGATTGCGATGCACGAACGCGGCGGTGGCGGGCGTGAGCATGTCCGGACTGACGGTACAGACGAGGATTCCGTCCAGGTCGCTCGCTTCGATCCCCGCCGAGGCGAGCGCCGCCTCGGCAGCGCGCGTCGCGAGGTGGCTGGTCGCCTCGCCGGGCGCGACCCGGCGCCGCTCCCGGATTCCCGTGCGCTCGACGATCCACGCGTCGCTGGTATCGATCCGCTCTTCGAGGTCGCGGTTCGTGATCCGCTGCACCGGGAGGCAGGAGCCGGTCCCGGCGACGACGAGGCTCACGCGCGAGCCTCGGCCCTGGACTCGACGTATTGGACGATGTCTCCGAGGGTGCGGATGTTCTCGACATCATCGTCGGGGACCTGGATGTCGAAGGCCTCCTCGAGCGCCATGACCAGCTCGACCACATCGAGCGAGTCGGCGCCAAGGTCGTCCACGAGGCTGGCATCCGGCGCCAGATCGGCCTGCTCCACCGCCAGCTGCTCGACGACGATCGAGTTCACCCGTGTCTGAATCGCGTCCATCGCGTCCTCCTCACCCCGTCCCTCGTGCGCACCCGGAAGAGCCCCACAGCGTCGGCCGAGCGCGGCGCGCGCAGCCGCCGAACGCCTGAAGACAGGCTAGTCCACGTCCCCAGAAGATTGAAGGTGACTTGGAGTCACCCCCCGCACAGGAGGCAGAAGCTCGCCGATCCGGCGCAGGCTGTCAACGCGACGGGGCCGCAGGCGGCGGAGGCGCGGCGCAGAGACCGCGGAGCAGCAGATCGATGGCATCGGCGAACACGCGCTCTCCACCGACGAAGGCGCGCGTCAGGCCGCTAGGGGCCGGGTGGTGCTCGTCCACGCGACTGGCGAGGAGACCGTTTCCCAGGATCCAGAAGAGGTGCGCGGTCGTCCACGGGTCCGCGGGCCGGAACACCTCTTCCTTCATGCCCCGCTCGAGCTGCTCGGAGACGATCGAGAGGCAGCGCTCCCAGACTCCGGTGACCGCTTCCAGGAGCGACTCGGGAAGCTCGCCGATCATCCGCTGGTTCTCGAGTGCCCAGAAGATGCGGAAGTACTCGGGATTCTCGGTGTAGTGCCGGTAGTAGAAGCGCGCCAGGCGGCGCACCTGCTCGAGGACCGGAAGCGCCGGATCGATCTGGGCCTGCATCCGCTCGACGAAGACGTCGGCATTGTGGGCCAGGACCGCGACGTAGAGCTCGGCCTTGCTGCTGAAGTACCGGTAGAGCGTTCCCTTCGCCACCTGGGCGACGGCGGCAACCTCATCCAGGTTCGCCGCCTCGAAGCCCCTCTCGAAGAAGACCTGGCGCGCCGCGTCGAGGATTCGGCGGCGGCCCTTGGGGCTGTGACTCTTGGGGGCCAAGGCGGATTCTCCTCGAGGTCAAACCTCATCGCTTCCGTCGTATCGCAGGTGCTCGAAGAGCGCGGTGGAGAGGTACCGCTCGCCGTAGCTCGGCAGGATCACGACGAGGAGCTTGCCGGCGGCCTCGGGACGCGCCGCGACCTGCAGACCCGCACATACGGCGGCTCCCGACGAGATTCCCGAGAGCAGACCCTCCTCGGTCCCGAGACGGCGCGACATGGCGATCGCATCTTCGCTCGCGATGGTGATGATCTCGTCGATCACGCCCGTGTCGAGAATCTCGGGAACGAAGCCCGCACCGATCCCCTGGATCATGTGCTTGCCCGGCTTGCCGCCCGACAGGACCGGGCTCTCCGAGGGCTCCACGGCGATGGCTCGAACCGACGGCTTGCGCTCCTTGAGCAGCTTGCCCGCGCCCGTGATCGTCCCGCCCGTCCCCACTCCCGAGATCAGGTAGTCGACCTCGCCGTCGGTGTCTCGCCAGATCTCCTCTCCGGTGGTCTCGCGGTGGACCTGCGGGTTGGCAGGATTCTGGAACTGCTGGGGAATGAAGGAGTGGGGAATCCGTGTCGCGATCTCCTCGGCGCGCTTGATCGCCCCGGGCATTCCCTCGGCAGCCGGCGTCAGGACGAGCTTCGCTCCGTAGCCGCGCAGCATGGTGCGGCGCTCCATCGACATGGACTCCGGCATCGTGAGGATCAGGCGATAGCCCTTGACCGCAGCCACGAGCGCCAGCGCGATCCCCGTGTTGCCCGAGGTCGGCTCGATCAGGACGGTCTTGCCGGGCTCGATGCGCCCCGCCTTCTCGGCCGCCTCGATCATCGAGTACCCGATGCGATCCTTGACGCTTCCCGCGGGATTGAAGCCTTCCGCCTTGACCACGACCCTTCCACCGACGCCGGCGGTAACCCGCTGCAGCTCGATCAGCGGGGTGCCACCGATCTCCTCGAGGACGTTGTGTGCAATGCGCATCGCCGCGGTCTCCTTGGAATGCTTCGGAGGGCGATCATATCAGGGGCGCTGCACGCTCGCGACGCGAATCCGGGCGCCCGGGGTCTGCGCGAGGAGAGCGCCGGCCACCCGTGCCGCTCGCTCCTTCACGCCGGGGCTGCGATCGGGATGGGTCAGCGGGTCCACCCTCACGGTCGCAGAGCCGCCGTCGTGCAGGGTGATCCGGATGTAGAAGGGCTGCTTGCGACCCGCCTCGATCGCCAGCGCCTCGACGAGCGCCTGCCGGCGATCCCGGAGCAGGTAGAGCCGGTCGGCCCGCAGGACGTCGCCCCCCCCGCCGGATCTTCACGGGCTCGAACACCTCGGCGAAGCGCGCGAGGTCGACCGACCCCTCGATCACGACGTGGGGAATGGGGGACCCTCCGTCCGGAGCTCAGCGCCCTTGGCCTCGCGCACGGGAGCGAAGGACCGCCGGTGAACCGGGCAGGGACCGGCCGCAGCGAGCGCCCGGCGATGCTCCTCGGTCGCGTATCCGACGTGCCGTGAGAAACCGTACTCCGGCCAGCGATGATGGAGATCGCGCATCCAGGCATCGCGAAAGACCTTGGCGACGATCGACGCTGCGGCGATGGCCGCGACCTTTCCGTCCCCACCCGGAATCGGGTACTGCGGGAGCGCGAGGCCGGGGATCCTGCGCGCGTCGAGCGCGAGGGCGTCGGGAGCGTCGGGGAGCGCGCGAACCGCGCGCTGCATCGCACACAGGCCGGCACGGTAGATGCGCAGCCGATCGATCTCGTCGGGCGTGGCCCAGCCGACGCCGACCCCGAGCGCCTGCGCACGAATCTCGCCCTCGAGCCGCTCGCGCGCGGCGCGCGAGAGCTTCTTGGAGTCGTCGAGCCCCCGCAGACGCAGGCCCTCCGGCAGCACGACGGCCGCGGCCACCACCGGTCCGGCCAGGGGACCGACCCCCACCTCGTCGACGCCCGCGACTCGCGCAAGTCCGGATCGCCGCAGCTTCGACTCGAAGCGCGCGAGCGCCGCGAGCCGTTGCGCCTCTCTTCGCTCGAGATCGAGTCGGCGTTCCAGGCGCTGCCCCAGGCTGCGGGCGCCCAGGCGTCGGTCTCGCTTGAGCGCCTCGACAAGCTCGCCCGCGCCCCCGCGATCCGCCGAGCGCACGCGTCGATGCAGCTCCGCGAGCGGGACGGCACGCAAGGTCACTGCGCGTCCCGCCCCCGGCCCGGGTCCCCGGAGCGCGGCTCCCCGGGGCGCAGACCCAGCCTGGCCTCGATCGCGCGAACCCGCCGCAGCAAGCCGGGAAGATGTCGCCGTGAGGCGACGAAGCGTCCCCAGAGGCGGCGCTCCATTCCGGGGATTCCAAGCAGCTGGGTGCCAGGTGGCGTGTCCCGCGTGACCGCCGTCTGTGCGCCGATCCGCGTGCCCTCTCGCAGGTGGACGTGCCCGGCCGACGACGCCTTGCCCCCGAAGAGCACCGACGCCTCGGTCGAGGTTCCACCGGCCAGCCCCACCTGCGCGCAGAGCGTGTTGTCGGTACCCAGGCTGCAGCCGTGCCCCACCTGGACCAGGTTGTCGATGCGGGTCCCCGAGCCGACCCGGGTCCGCGTGGTGGCGTGTCCCCGGCGCGGCTGCCCGGGATGCGAGGCATCGAGCGTCGAGTTCGCGCCCACCTCGACGTCGGGGCCCAGCTCCACCGGACAGCGGTGGGGAATCAGGAAGCGCG
>JBHHYV010000172.1:0-5243 GCA_046757685.1 Myxococcota bacterium | reverse complement strand
TCGGATGAGCCCACGGGCATCCAGTCGCACAGGGTGCCCGGACGGCGCTGCTAGCGGATCAGCACGGAGTCCCGAGCGACCCCGGGGGAGTAGCCGGGGTGATCGAGGGTGTAGTGAAGTCCCCGGCTCTCCCGCCGCAAGCGCGCGCAGCGGATGATCAGGTCGGCCACCTCCGCCAGGTTCCGCAGCTCGACCAGGTCCGGGGTCAGGCGGAAGTCCCAGTAGTACTGCTCGATCTCGGCTCGAAGGAGGGCGATCCGACGCCGTGCACGCTCGAGCCGCTTGTCGCTGCGCACGATCCCCACGTAGTTCCACATGAAGCGGCGGATCTCGTCCCAGTGAGCGGTGACCAGGATCGCCTCGGCGGGATCCTCGGTATCCATCGGGTCCCAGGGGGGCAGCTCGGGCGGCGGCTCGACGCCGGACCGCATCCGGGCCAGTGCCTCGTCCGCGGCGGCCCGGGCGAAGACCACGCCCTCGAGCAGGGAGTTCGAGGCCAGCCGGTTGGCGCCGTGGAGCCCGCTGCAGGCAACCTCGCCCGCCGCGAAGAGGTTGCGCAGGTCGGTCTCGCCGCAGAGATCCGTACGCACACCGCCGCACGAGTAGTGGGCCGCGGGAACGACCGGTAGCGGCTGCTTGGTCATGTCGAACCCATACTCCAGACAGCGCCGGTAGATGTTCGGAAAGCGCTGGCGCGTGAACCCCGGGTCGAGCCCGGTCGCGTCGAGGAACACGCAGTCTTCACCGCTGCGCTTCAGCTCCATGTCGATCGCGCGCGCCACGATGTCGCGAGGGGCCAGATCGGCGCGCGGGTCGTGGTTCGCCATGAAGGCGACTCCCGCCTGCGTCCGGAGCACGGCGCCCTCCCCGCGGACCGCCTCGCTCACCAGGAAGGAGCGCGCCGCCGGGTGGTAGAGACAGGTCGGGTGGAACTGGATGAACTCCAGGTTCGCGACCGAGGCGCCTGCGCGCCAGGCCATCGCGAGGCCGTCGCCGGACGCGACGTCGGGGTTGCTGGTGTACAGGTAGACCTTGCCGCAGCCACCGGTCGCGAGCATCACGATCGACGCACGCAGCGCTTCGACGACCCCGCTCGCGGCATCCAGCACGTACGCTCCGGCCACGCGGGGCGGGCCCGGGATCCCGAGCTTCGCGGTGGTCACCAGGTCGACCGCCAGCCGGTTCACCTGCAGGTCGATCTGGGGGTGCGCCTCGACGCGGGCCAGGAGCGCTCGCTCGATCTCCTTCCCGGTAAAGTCCGAAGCGTGCAACACGCGCCGGCGGGTGTGCCCCCCCTCGCGGCCGCGATCCCAGCCGCGGGCGCCGGGCTCTCGGTCGAAGCCGACGCCAATCTCGACCAGGCTCTGGATGGCCTCCGGGCCGTGCTCGACCACGAAGCGGACGACCGACTCCTTGCAGAGACCCGCCCCGGCCTCGAGCGTATCGGCCACGTGCGCCTCGAACGAGTCGTCGGGATCGGTCACGGCGGCGATTCCGCCCTGCGCCTGGTTGGTGGCGGAGTCCGCCCTGCCCTTCTTCGTGACGATCGCCACGCGACCGCGATCCGCCACGCGCAGCGCGAACGAGAGCCCCGCGATGCCGCTCCCGATCACCAGGAAGTCGTAGTCCAGAGCCCGGCTCACGCCGTCTCCTCGCGCAGGGCTCCCACCAGGTCGCCCACACGCTCGACCCCCTGGCGCTCGCAGTAGGCGGCGATCGAGTCGCGCACGTGGAGCCCGGCGCAGGGATCGGTATAGGTCGCCGTTCCGACCTGGACACAGCTCGCGCCGCAGAGCAGGAAGGCGACGGCGTCTTCCCCCGTGACGATCCCCCCCACGCCGCAGATCGGAATCCCGACGGCGCGCGATGCCTGCCACACCATGCGCAGTGCGATCGGCCGGATCGCGGGGCCCGAGAGCCCGCCCAGGCCGTTGCGAAGCGCCGGCCGGCGCGCTTCGACATCGACTGCGAGTGCCTGCACCGCGTTGATCAACGAGATTCCGTCCGCTCCCTCGGCCTCGCACACGCGCGCCATCTCGGCGATCGAGGTCACGTTGGGAGAGAGCTTGACGATCAGCGGGCCTCGTGTCGCCCGCCGGCAGGCGCGGACCAGGCCCGCGAGCGCCTCGCGGCTCTGTCCGAACTCGATGCCGCCCGCCCGCACGTGGGGACAGCTGGCATTGACCTCGATCCCGGCGATCGCGGCGCCTGCGAGCCGCTTGCAGACCTCGGCATAGCGCGCGATCTCGGTTCCGAAGACGCTCGCGAACACGGGAAGCCCGGCCGGGAGCGCGGGCAGCTTCTCTTCCAGGAAGGCCCCGACCCCCACGTTCTCGAGGCTGATCGCGTTGAGCAGACCCGCGGGGGTCTCGGTCACCCGAGGCGGGGGATTGCCCCGACGGGGCTCGACAGTCAGGGACTTCGCGACGATCCCCCCGAGCTGCTCCAGGTCCAGGAACGAGCTGAGCTCCGTGCCGTAGCCGCAGGTTCCGCTCGCCAGGAGCACCGGGTTGCGGAGCTCGACGCCGCAGAAGCTCGTCGAGAGATCGGGGCCGCTCACGGGAGGCCCTCCCAGTCGAGGTCGCGCGCGTCGAAGACCGGTCCGTCGCGGCACACGTAGGCGAAGCCGCCGTCTGCGGCGCGGGGCACCGCGCACCCCAGGCACACCCCGAAGCCGCACGCCATGTGCGCCTCGAGGGCCACCCAGACCCGCGCGCCCGCCGCCTGGGCTCGATCCGCCGCGCGGCGCAACATCGGAGTCGGGCCGCAGGCATAGACCGCGTCTCCCGGACGAGCCTTCAGGAGATCGGTGACGGGACCCTGGAGCCCCGCGGATCCGTCGTCGGTCGCCAGCTCCAGGTCGACCTCGAGCTGCTCGAAGTCCTCTCGGCCGAGAAGGTCCGAGCGGGTCCGGCCCCCGAGCAGCACCCGGGCGCCGGGCATTCGGCAGGCCAGCGGGTAGAGCGTCGCGATCCCCGTCCCTCCCCCGATCAGGATCGCCGACCCGCGCTCGGCGTCCGGCTCCGGAAAGCCGCGCCCCAGTGGACCGAGGACCCCGAGCTCGGCGCCGGGGGCGAGTGCTCCGAGCGCTCGGGTGCCCCGCCCGACCGGCCGGAACCGGAACTCCACCTCCCACCCGCGGGCGCGGTAGATGGCCATCGGCCTCGGCAGCAGGGGATCGAGGTGGAGGTGGCTGGGATCGAGCTCCAGCATCGCGAACTGCCCCGGCCGGAATCCGGGCCAGCGCGGAACCGCGACGACGAGCCGGCGAGGCTCGGAGAGAACGACCCTCGCGATGCTGCGGACCGGCGTCGCGCGCGTCGCGCAGGGGCCGGGGTCGAGACGCGGCGCGCCAGCGGCCGCGTCCGGGTCAGTCGGCATCCTTGAGCTTCTCCACCGTGAGCCCCAGGCTCTTGAGCTTGCGAGACAGGCTCTCGCGGGCCAGCCCGACACTCTCCGCGGTGCGGGAGATGTTCCAGGCGTGGTCCCGGAGCTGCTCGATCAGGAACTCACGCTCGAACTGCGCCCTCGCCTCGGCGAGCAGCCTGGGGCGGCCGCCGCGCGCTTCCCCCGGTCGCTCCCGCAGCACGACCTGCGCCGGCAGGTGATCGACCTCGATGACCTCGCCGGGCGACATCAGCACCAGTCGCTCGATGATGTTCTGGAGCTCCCGCACGTTGCCCGGCCACGGGTAGCTGCACAGCCTCTCGAGCGCGGCCGGCGCAATGCGCTTGCGGCAGCCGCCCGTCTCGATCGAGAAGCGAGCCAGGAACCGGTCGACCAGGAGCGGGATGTCGTCGGGACGCTCGCGCAGCGGCGGCACGTGAAAGGGGATCACGTTCAGGCGGTAGTAGAGGTCCTCCCGAAAGCGGCCCTCGGCCATCTCGGTCTCGAGATCCTTGTTGGTGGCGGCGACCACTCGCGCGTCCACCTCGAGCGTCTCGGTCCCGCCGACCCGTTCGAAGCGGTGCTCCTGCAGGATCCGCAGGATCTTGGCCTGGGTCATCAAGCTCATGTCGCCGATCTCGTCGAGGAAGATCGTGCCCTGGTCGGCGAGCTCGAAGCGCCCGCGCTTGCGCTGGACCGCGCCGGTGAAGGCTCCCTTCTCGTGCCCGAAGAGCTCGCTCTCGATCAGCTCCTCGGGAATCGCCGCGCAGTTGACCTCGACGAAGGGCCGATCCCGGCGCCGCGAGTGCAGGTGGATCTGGCGCGCGACCAGCTCCTTGCCCGTCCCGTTCTCGCCGGTCACCAGGACCCAGCCCTCGGTCGGCGCCGCGCGCCCGATCCGCTCCTTCAGCTCGCGGATGACCTGCGACTCGCCAATGATGTCGGCGGTGCGCGCCAGGTCCTCGCGCAGCGCCCGGTTCTCGCGCTCGAGCTGAGCCTGGCGCAGGCCGTTGGCGACGCAGAGCAGCAGCTTGTCGTACGAGAGCGGCTTCTCGAGAAAGTCGAAGGCGCCGAGCCGGGTGGCGCGGACCGCCGTCTCGATCGTCCCGTGACCGGACATCATGACCACCACCAGGCCGGGATGGTCGCGCCGCAGCTCCTCGAGGACGGAGAGCCCGTCGCGCCCCGACATGGCGACATCGAGCAGGACCAGGGCCAGCTGCGAGTCGCGCGCAGCTCGCAACGCCTCGGCGCCATCGGCAGCCAGGCAGGTGCGATAGCCCTCGTCGCGCAGGATGTCGGAGACGAGCTGCCGGATCGGCTCCTCGTCGTCCACGATCAGGATCCGAGCGCCGGGCGCCGGCGGCGGGGAGTCCCTGGGCGCCTGCAGGCTCGCCGTGGCGCGACGCCGCTCCCTCGGCTCCGGGCGCGACCCCGAGTCCATTCCCGGCTCAGGTTCGGACCGGGAGCCCGATCTGGAACCGGGTTCCGCGAGGTTGCTGCTCACGCACCCGAATATAGCCGGAGTGATCCGAGACGATCCGCTTGACGATCGCGAGCCCGAGCCCGGAGCCGCTCCGCTTGGTGGAGAAGTCCGGCTCGAAGAGGTGCGAGCGCAGGTCTGCCGGGATGCCGAGCCCGGTATCCGTGACCTCGAGGTGCACCGCGCCGGGCGCCGGGTCGCTGCGGGTGATGACCCGGATCTCCCGGGGCCCGGGTCCGGCCTCCTCGATCGCGGCGATGCCGTTGTCGATCAGGTTCAGGATCACCCGCTTGATCTGCTCCCGATCCAGGTCCAGGAGCGGCAGCGCGGGATCGAGCTCCCTTACCCGCCGATTCGCCCGGGCGAGGATGCG
>JBHHYV010000171.1:0-5312 GCA_046757685.1 Myxococcota bacterium | reverse complement strand
GCGGACTCGAGCACTCGCCGCGCCGCATTCGCACGTCCCGTCGAGAGCTCCCAGTTGCTCATCCCCGAGTCCGCGGCGAAGGGCCTCGAGTCCGTATGGCCCTCGATCGCGATGTAGTTCGGGAGTCCCGCCAGCTCTCGGCTGATCGTTCCGAGCACCTCGCTCCCGTCCGGATTGAGCTCGGTGCGGCCGATCTCGAAGAGCTGTGAGTGGTTCGATTCGATCAGGCTGATCCGCAGGCCATCGGGAGTGACCGCCAGCTCGATCTGGCCGCGGTGGCGATCGAAGGAGGGGAGCTTCTCGAGCGCCTCCTCGATGCGGGCCGCGCGCTCGCGCCACAGGTCGGCCTCGCGGTCGAGCTCGGACCCCGGATTGGCGGCGTGGCTCGCGCGGGTCGTCGACAGATCGTCGATCAACGTCGGCTGACCGGCGTCGAGCCCACCCTCGACCACGGAGGGCACGCCCCCCTCCTTGAAGCCCACGGGATCGCGAAAGTAGCCGGCCACGCTCTGTACGATCTCGTCGGACTGCGACAGGATCCAGAGCACGATGAACAGCGCCATCAGCGCCGTCACCATGTCGGCGTAGGCGACCTTCCAGGCGCCGCCATGATGGCCTCCAGCGACGACCTTCTTGCGCTTGATGAGGATCGGAGCCTGGCCGTGCCCCGCGCCGCCGATGTCTTCAGGCACGTCGGGTCACCCGCCCTTGGTCTCCTTGAGGGCTTCTTCGAGCTCCTCGAAGCCGGGCCGAACCGAGGGATCGATCGATCGGCGCCCGATCTCGACCGCCATCGGTGGATTGACTCCGCCGATGGACGCGGTCAGGACGGAACGCAGGCACTGCAGGTAGCGCCCCTTCGCCTCGACGGTCGCCCCGAGCGCCGCGGACATGGGCCCGACGAACCCGTAGGACAGGAAGACCCCGAAGAAGGTGCCGACGAGCGCGCCCGCGACCTTCTCTCCGACCGCGGCGGCCCCCTGGTCGATCGCCTGCATCGTCAGGATGATCCCCAGCACCGCGGCCACGATCCCGATCGCGGGCAGCGCATCCGCACCGCCCTGAAGTGCGTGGGAGGGGCCCATCTCCTCGTGGTGCATGACCTCGAGGTCCCGCTCCATCAGCTCGTCCATCGCATGCGCGTCCAGGGCGCCCGCCACGAAGAGCTTGAGGGTGTCGGTCATGAAGGTCACGGCATGATGGTTCTTCGCGAAGCTCGGGTACTTCGAGATGATCGAGGAGTTCTCGGGCTCGTTGACGTGGGATTCGAGCGCCAGGACTCCCTCCTTGCGCGCGAGCTGCAGCAGCTCGTAGATCATCTGCAGCATCTCCACGTACTTCTTCTTGCTCGGCGCGCCCCCGCCCGTGATCTCGCGCAGGACGCCGGTGCCGGCTCCCAGGACCACCCGGAACGGGTTGGCGACCAGCAGGGATCCGACCAGGACCCCGCCGATGATCAGGTACTCGGTTGGGACGACGAGCAGCATCAGCTCGCCGTGGTGAAGCACGAAGCCTCCCAGCGTCGAGGCGACCACCACCACCAGCCCCAGGATCAGCTTCACGCGCGCTCCTCCCCTTCATCCGGGGACGATCGGCGTTCTTTCAATCACCTTGAGGCAGGCCTCGCCGCCCGCTCGAGGGTCCGCTCTCGCGACGGCGAGGACGGGCACAGGGGTTCCGAAGAGGGCTTCGAACGCTCTCCCGCCTGGCCCGCGGAGCCCGGCTACCCCTGCACCAGGCGGATGCGCGAGATCTCGGGCGGGCAGTTCACGCGCACCGGCGGGCCGCCGACCCCCAGGCCGCGATTCACGTAGAGAGTGGACGGCCCCCGTTCGAAGCGGCCCCGCGTCCAGTGCGAGATCAGTCGTGCCACGTTGTGATGTCGCAGGCGACCCGGCAGGCTGATCTGGCCCCCGTGGGTGTGACCCGAGAGCATCAGCGGGATGCCGAGGCGCGCAGCCTGGCCAAAGAACGCCGGCCGATGCGAGAGCAGGATCCGGGGCCACGCGGCCGGCGCATCCCGGCAGAGCTTCTCGAGCGCCGGCGACTCGCAGTCGCGATCACTCCATCCCTCGCCGGGATCTTCGTGCCCCAGCAGGATCAGCCGCTCCCCGTAGGCCTCGATCGGAATCCACTCGTCTCGCAGCAGCCGGATCGAGGTCCAGCGCCGCAGCCCCGCCGCGACCGCCTCTCGGCCGGTGTAGGCATCGTGGTTGCCCAGGATCGCGTAGACGCCGAGCGGAGCCGAGAGCTCGGCGAGCTCTCGGCAGCCCTCCTCGATGAAGGCGGGATCGAAGTCGAAGAGATCGCCGGTCACGACGATGAGGTCGCCCTCCACCTCGTTCACCTGCTCGACCAGGACCCGGAGACGCGGGGCCCGGAGCTGGGGTCCGATGTGCAGGTCGCTGATCTGGATGCAGCGGAGGGCCTCGAGCGCCTGGGGAAGCGGGCGCATCGGGATCGCGACCTGGTCGACGGTCACGCGGTGGCGGCCCACCAGGGCGCCCCACGCGATCGAGCCGTGACCCAGCGTGAGGGCGAGGGTTCCGAGGCTCAGAATCGTCCAGCGCGCGGCGTCGGGCTGGCCCGCGAGCGCGGGCAGCGAGCCGGCCAGGAACGCGATCGCCAGGAGTGGGGCGGCGACCAGCGATCCGATGGTGGTCACCATGTAGAGCCGGCTCGCCGCAAAGACGAGAGGCCGCCGCCGCGAGAGCGCGCGCAGCAGCAGCAGCACCCCGAGGTTCAGGGCCGCGATCGCGAAGACCGCGAGCAGCGCGCTCGGGACTCCGACCCCGCCGCGGCCGAGCGCCAGGAGCCCCCACTGCACGGTGAGCGCCTGGGAGATCCCGAGGATCCCCAGCAACGTCAGGATCCCGTGTCGCAGGACGGTGCGCCGCAGCAAGCTCATCGGCTCTGCACTCCTCCGCTCTCGCCATGAGGCCGCGTGGGTCGCGATGGGGCCGAGCGGGCCGGAGTCTACCCGACCGCTCGCGAGGCCGTCAGACTCCGGGACCCGGGAAGCCCTCGGGACTGCAGACCCGCCGACTGCCGGCGAGCCGGCGCAGGTCGTCGTCGCAGACCTCTCCGCTCCGCTCCGCGATCTCACGGCAGCGAAGCACGAGGGCGTCGAGCGCCTCGCCGTCGACCCGCAGCCCGAGCGCGCGCAGGCGTGCGTCAAAGCCATGACGTCCCGAGAGCTTGCCGAGGACGATCCGCGAGCCGTCCGGCGCTCCCACGCTCCGAGGGTCGACCGTCTCGTAGGTGCCCGGATGCTTCAGGACGCCGTCCTGGTGGATCCCCGAGGCGTGGCGAAACGCATTCCGCCCGATCACCGCCTTGTTCGGGGCGACGCGCATCCGGCTCCGCTCCTCGACCAGGCGACCCAGCGACCACAGCCCGCGCGGGTCGAGGGTGGAGTCGACGCCGATCGCCTCCCGGTGCGCGCGCAGCGCGACGACCACCTCCTCGAGCGGTGCGTTGCCCGCGCGCTCGCCGATGCCGTTCACGGTGACCTCGACCTGGCGTGCGCCCGCCTCGATCGCGGCCAGGGTATTGGCCGTGGCCAGCCCCAGGTCGTCGTGCCCGTGAAACGAGATCGTGCACTTCGCCAGGCTCGAGACCCGCTCCCGCAGGCCGCGGATCATCGCGTTGACCTGGGCCGGCCGCGCGCAGCCGACGGTATCCGGCAGGTTGATCGTGCGGGCCCCCGCGCGCACCGCCGCCTCGACGATTCGCGCGAGGGTGCGGGGGTCGGCGCGCGTGGCGTCCATCGGGCTGAACTCCACGTCATCGGTGTGACGTCTCGCGCGCGCGACCGCGTGGCGTGTCATGGCACAGACCTCGCCGACGTCTCGACCCAGCTGGTGGTCGAGGTGCACGTGCGACGCCGAGACGAAGACGTGCAGCCGCGGCGCCGCGGCGGGCTCGAGCGCCTCGGCCGCGCAGTCGATGTCGGCCTCGAGCGCGCGGGCGAGTGCGCAGATCGACGTGCCTCGGATCTCCCGCGCGAGGGAGCGAACGGACTCGAACTCCGAGGGACAGGCCCGCGGAAACCCCGCCTCGATCCAGTCGACGCCGAGCGCCTCGAGCGCTCGGGCGATCTCGAGCTTGTCGTCCTGCTCGAATGCGACCCCGGCGGCCTGCTCCCCGTCGCGCAGCGTCGTGTCGAGGACTCGGACCCGGCCCGGCCGCTCGTGTCGAGCGTGGGATGGAGGCGGAATCCTGCGCTGCATGTCGATCTCCTTCGGACCGCGTGCCTCGCCGGGTCCGGAGGAGCGCCTCGTGTCCCAGATGCAGAAAACCCCTCCGGCCGGCGAGGCGGGAGAGGTCCAGTTGCCCGTGGATGGACCGGCGCGCCTACGTCGGCCGCACCGGGTGAACCCCACCCGCCCAGGCAAGGAGGCCCAGGCCCTTCGAGTCACCGAGGTGACCCAGGCCCAGGAGCCGCGTGCCCTTTGCGTGGGGTGCTCTCTGCATCGGCGCAGAACCTACGCGGGAAAGCCGCGGGGGTCAACCGGCGTTCCAGAGCAGCCGCAACGCGATGACGGTCAGCACCCCCCGGAAGAGCCATCGGAAGAGGCGTTCGTTCATGCGCTCCAGGATCCGGGTTCCGAGCCAGGTTCCCACGACCCCCGCGCCCGTCATGGCTGCGAGCAGCGCGAGGTGGCTCGCAAAGGCGAACCCCGCCCACCCGAAGAGGGCGATCTTGGCCAGGTGTCCGCACGCCTGGCAGGCGGCCTTCGTCCCCACGATCCCCTGGCGTCCGAGGGGGAGGTCGAGGAAGAAGGGCGCCATCAGCGGACCGGTCGCCCCGACCGTCACGTTCAGGGCCCCGAGCACGGTCCCGAGCAGCCAGAAGCGTCGCTCGGGACGGATCCGCTCCGGGTGGGAGCCGAGCAGGAGCCAGCGGTCGGCCCAGGTCGCCAGCAGCACGAACCCCCCGATGGCGGCGCGCAGCGCTGCAGCGGGAAGCTCCCGCGCCAGACCGAGCCCGGCGCCTCCGGCCGGGAGCAGCGGGATCGCGTAGCGCCAGACCAGCGGCCAGGCCACGTGGCGGCGCTGCAGGAAGACCCGAGATGCGTTCGAGACCAGCTGCACCACTCCGTGCAGCGGGATCGCGTCGAGGGGCTCGAAGTAGAGCAGCATGACGCCGAGCAGTACGATGCCCCCGGCCATCCCCGCGATCGCAGACAGCGTGGAGGTGGCGAGCGCGACTGCGGCCAGCACGCCGATGTCGAGCGCGTCCATCCCGGCCCGAGCTCAGAAGCGATCCGAGGTCCAGTAGACCGCCCGCTCTCCGCCGACCAGGTCTC
>JBHHYV010000170.1:0-5383 GCA_046757685.1 Myxococcota bacterium | reverse complement strand
ACCCGGCGGTCGCGCTCGGCCAGGACCTGGCGGCACTCCGCGGGATCGCCTGGCGCGCCGCGCAACGGGTCGGCCAGGGCGCGATCGGCGCCGCGGCGACCGCCCGGCGGACGCCGCGCGGGAGCGCGTGGCAGGCGGCCGCGGCCGCGTTCGCGGCGCTCCGGACCGCGATTGAGGAGGCCTGGCCCGATGCTCGACCAGACGACGCGCAGCGCGAGTCTCCGCCTGCGTGAGACGGGCCACGGCACGCGCACCATCGCGCGGGCCCGCGGCATCTCCCGCGGCGCCGTGCAGCACGTGCTCCGGGACGGCTCCGCCGTGGTGCCGCCCGCCGCGCGCCCGGAGAAGGGGACGCCGCATCGCGACCGGATCCTCGAGCTCTACACGGCCTGCCAGGGGAATCTCGTCCGCGTCCACGAGGAGCTCTGCGCGGCGGGCGCGACGCTGTCGTACCCGGCGCTGACGGCGTTTTGCCGCCGCCACGGGATCGGCCACCCGCCGCCGCGGCCGGCCGGGCAGTACCACTTCGCGCCCGGAGAGGAGATGCAGCACGACACCTCGCCGCACGACGTCACGCTCGGCGGCAGAGTCCGCCGGGTGCAGACCGCGAGCCTCGTCCTCTGCCACTCGCGGCTTCTCTTCTTCCAGCACTACCCGCGCTTCACCCGCTTCGAGTGCAAGGTCTTCCTGACCGCCGCCCTCCGGTACGTGGGCGGCGCCTGCGCGGTGTGCCTGATCGACAACACGCACGTCGTGGTGCTCGCCGGCACCGGCGCCGCAATGGTGCCCGTGCCCGAGATGGCGGCCTTCGCCGAGCGCTTCGCCTTCACCTTCCGCGCCCACGAGAAGGGCGACGCCAACCGCTCGGCGCGGGTCGAGCGCCCGTTCGGCTTCATCGAGGGCAACTGCCTCGCCGGCCGCACCTTCGCCGACTGGGCGGCGCTCAACGGGGCGGCCCGGCAGTGGTGCGACAAGGTGAACGCCGCGCCGAAGCGCCACCTCCATGCGAGCCCGCGCGAGCTCTTCGCCACGGAAGCGCCGCAGCTACGACCGCTCCCGCCCTGGGTCCCTGAGGTCTACGCGCTCCACCAGCGCCTCGTCGACGTCGAGGGCTTCGTCACGCTCCACACCAACCGCTACTCGGCGCCCTTCCGCTTGATCGGCCGGCGCCTCGAGGTCCGCGAGACCCAGGACCGCGTCGAGCTCTTCGACGGCCCGCGCCAGGTCGCCGCGCACGCGAAGGTGATCGACCCGCTCAGCGCGCGGGTCTGGCTCCCCGCACACCGGCCGCCGCGGGGCGAGGGCGCGAGCGCGCGGCGCTGTCCGCCCGAGGAGGAGGCCCTCCTGCGCACCGCGCCCGAGCTGACCGACTACCTCGGGCGGCTCAAGCAGCACGCGCCCGCCCGCGGCATCCGCGACGTACGCCGGCTGGCGCGGATGGTGCACGACTACCCGCGCGCGCCCTCGCCCGCGATTTCTTCCGCGTGCCGCCCGATGACCCGGAGGACCCCCGATGACTGACGAGATCGCCCAGCTCCTCAAGACCCTCCACCTCGCCCGCATCGCCGCCATCCTCGCCGCAGAGCTCGCCCACGCCGCCGCGCAGGACCTCGGCTACCAGGAGCTCCTCGCCCGGCTGCTCCGCGCCCAGTGGCACCACCGCCAGGAGAGCGCGCTCGGCTGGCGCATCAAACGCGCCGGGCTGCCCGAGCCCTGGACCCTCGAGTCGTTCCCCTGGAAGCGCCAGCCCGGCGTCTCCCAGAAGCAGCTGCGGGGCTTCGCCGAGCTCGACTTCGTCCCCAAGGCCGAGAACATCGTCTTCGTCGGCCCCACCGGCGTCGGCAAGACCGGGCTCGCGACAGGCCTCCTGCTCCAGGCGCTGCAGAACGGTTACCGCGGCCTCTTCCTGCGGGCGCAGGACCTGTTCGACGAGATGTACGCCTCGCTCGCCGCCCGCTCGTCCCGGAAGCTCCTCAATCGCCTCGCGCGTGTCGACGTCCTCTGCATCGACTCATGTTGAGCACCTGGTTATGTGGAGTGCACCTGCGGGATCGGTGCCGCTGCTCGATTCCGCGGCAGCGCGACTCCACATAATCAGGGCCGGCGAGCGGGGTTCAGTTCAGAGGGCCTCCAGCCACTGGAGGATGGTTGCGTCCGAGCGCCACGCGGCGAGAGCAGGATCGATGTCGCCGAGGGGACGAGCCTTGGCGATAGCGGCGCGCTTCATCTCGAGATCCACGGCCGCGTAGCGATTCGTCGTCTCCACACTGGCATGTCCGAGCCAGTGGCTGATCGTCACAAGGTCGACGCCGGCCTGGAGAAGGTGAACGGCGGTCGTGTGACGCAGCACATGAGGGTGGACCCGCTTGGCGTCGAGGGTCGTCGCCGCGGAGCCTGCGCTGCGGGCGTACTTGCGCAGGAGGTAGCGCACGCCAAAACGGGTCAGCGGTTCGCCGCGGCGGTTGCGAAACAAGGGCTCGGTCTCGGTCGGATCGACGCCATACTCCCCCAGCAGCGCCCGGAGGGTGTCGGCCGTTTGCGGCCACAGAGGACACATGCGTTCCTTGCGTCCCTTGCCGCGCAGCCGCACCTGGAAGGGCCGCACGAGCTGGAGGTCGCTCGGTCGCAGGTCGAGGATCTCCTGCACGCGCGCCCCGGTGTTGAAGAGCGTGAGGAGGAGCGCGTGGTCGCGGCGGCCGTCGGGAGTCGTGCGGTTGGGCGCATCGAGGAGGGCACGGATCTCGTCCGCCTCGAGATACTCGACGACCCGCTGTCGTGCCCGCTTGAAGGGCACGGCGAGGAGCCGCTGGCAGAGCTCGAGGTGCTCGGGATGGTTTGCGGCGGCGTAGCGGGCGAATGCATGGACAGCGGCGAGCCGCGCGTTGCGCGTCGCGGCGCCGTTGTGCCGGTCGATCTCGAGGTGGTCGAGAAAGGCGAGGAGGTCGTCGGGGTCCAGATCGTGGAAGTCGAGAGCGACGACGGCATGCCCGTGACGCGCGGCGAGGAATCGCAGGAGGAGGGTGAACGCGTCGCGGTAGCTGAGGACCGTGTGGGGGCTTGTGCCGCGGACCCTGGGCAGGTGGTCGGCGAAGAAGCCGCGCAGCGCGTGGCCGAGCGCGTTGGGAAGGATGGCACTCATCGGCTACCTCCCCCGCCCGGGAGGGCGTCGAAGAGGTGCTGGGAGTGCCGAGCGAAGCGCTCACTCGCAGCCTCCGCGATGGGGTCGAGGAAGGCCAGGTAGTACGCCGTCGATGCGACGGAAACGTGGCCCATGGCGGTGGCGAGAGCCGGGAGCTTGGTCTGGACGTCGACTCCGGCACGATACCAGCGCAGCAGTACATGGACTGCGTAGGTATGGCGTGTGTCGTGGACGCGGGGGAGGCGCCCCTCCGCCGTGCGGACATCAGCGCTGCGGAATAGGCGGCGCAAGCCCCGACCAAGGCTGGCCCCCCAGTAGGCCCGCAGCCCCCCGGAGCAGCTCACCAGAAGCGGGGCGTCGGCGTCGTGCGGCAGGCGGCGACGCGCTCGGAGGTAAAGGTCCACTTCGTGGGCGGCGTCCCTGGAGAGGGCGACGAGGCGCGACTTGTGGAACTTCGACGCACGCACGAGGAGCGTGCGCTCGGCCGGGTCGTAGTCGGAGAGCACGAGGCGGACGAGCTCTCCGCGGCGCAGTCCCGCCGTGTAGAGCAGCACGATGGCGAGGCGGAACACCTCGGCGCACAAGGGGGAAGTGGATCTGGGTCGCAGGCTCGCCGCGGCGTGCAGGAGCCGGACGATCTGCGCCTCGGTGAAGATGTGGGGACGCCGCGGCGTGTGCGGAGCCGGGAAGCCGCTCGAATCGGGAACGAAGCAGCCGGGGTCACTGCGCCGCAGATAGAGGCACAGATTGCGGACGATCCGCATCCGGTTGCGGCGCACGGTCGGCGTCAGATGGGCGAGCGTGAGGCTCCACGCGGCGAAGCTGTCGGGCGTGAGAGAAGCGTGGTCAGGGCGCCGCGCGACGAGGAAGCGGTCAAGCTGTGCGAGGATGGTGGTTTCTGCGGCGAAGCGGCGGCCGAGGGCTTTCTTGAGCGCGAGGTAGGAGGTGATCGTGGGGCCGAGGGCCGAGCCGAAGGAGTGCGAGGTGCTCATGGGCGCGCCTCCTCGGGGAGATCGAGCGCCGCGTCGCGAAGATCCTCCACGTGCAGGCGCAGGTAGACGCAGGTGCTCTCCTGGCTGCGATGGCCGAGCCGGTCGCCGATCGCCTTGAGCGAGGTGCCTTGGCGCAGTAGGTGGACGGCGAGAGAGTGCCGCAGGCAGTGCGGTCCCTGGTACGGGATCGGGAGGGCGCCGCGGCGCGTCCACGCCTGGAATGCCTCGGTGACGGCCGTGGGCGCGAGCGGTCCGGCAGGAGCGCGCACACGAAGGAAGACCTCGCGGCAGGGCAGGTCTGGGCGGGCGTGCCGCAGGTAGTCGAGAAGGACTGCGCCGACCTCCTGCGTCATGGGATGGACAATCGGCGTCCGGGTCTTCGGGCGCGGGACTCGGAGCCGGCCCGCTCGCCATTCGATGTCGTCCAGCCGCAGAGCGGCGACCTCGCTCGTGCGCAGGCCGTACGTCGCGATGAGCAGAAACATCGCGTAGTCGCGTCGCCCCATGGACGTCGCTCGGTCGATTGCGGCGAGGAAGGCCTGCACGGTCTCCCAGGGCAGGGCGCGGGGAAGTTGCTCCCCGCGGTACAGGCGCGGCGTGTCGATCGAGGAGTCGAGCCCGCGAGCGACCTCGCCCCGGCTGACGAGGAAGCGCAGGAAGGACCGCAGGTGTGCCACCGTGTGCTGCAGGCTCGCCCGACAGACGCGCGCCCCCGCTGCTCGCAGGAACGCCTCGATCCGCCGCCGATCAAGCTGTCGCAGGACTGCGGGATCGCGGTCGAAGCCGAGGAACCCGAGCAGCTCCGAGGCAGTGGAGCCGTGGTGCACCAGCGTCGAGTCGGCCAGTCCGCGCACCCGCTCGAGGTGGTTCCGATAGGCGGCAACCACCTGCTCGCGCGGCGTCGCCGCGGGGCGTGCGAGCAGCCCTCGCGTGTCGAGGTAATCCGCGAGCGAGCGGACCACGGCCGCCAGGTAGACGTCATCCTGCGAGTCCCGCGGCGCGAGCCCGAGGAGCTGCGCGCGGCAGAGGGCGCCCAGCCCACGAACCCCGCGCCGACGCAAGAGTGCATCGACGCGCGGCATTTCCCGGATGCGCAGGCGAATCGGAAGACGTGGGTACCCCCGCGAGCAGAGCCAGACGACGAACCCGTCGAGGTGCGGCCCCAGCAGGGGCAGGGACGCAAAGCGGGCGTGGGCACGGGGAAACAACTCGGCAAGCATCGCGACCTCCCTTCGGTGGGCGCCACCAGTGG
>JBHHYV010000169.1:0-5390 GCA_046757685.1 Myxococcota bacterium | reverse complement strand
GCCTAGAGCGCCCGCCCCGGGTCAGTCCGCCAGCAGGATCGCCGTCGAGGCGACGGCTCCCGCCAGGGCGGCGACCGTCGCCAGCGGAAGCTGGGTCCGCACGTGGTGCATCAGGTCGCAGCCGCAGAACATGCTCGACAGGATCGTGGTATCCGAGATCGGCGAGCACTGGTCGCCGTAGACCGCACCTCCGAGCACCGCCCCCAGGCAGACCTCGAGAAAGAAGGCATCGGGGTGGAGCGCCCATGCGAGCGGGAGCGCCACCGGCACCACGACGGCGTAGGTTCCCCACGACGAGCCGGTGGCGAACGCGATCCCCATGCAGACGAGGGTCAGGATCGCGGGCAGAAGCACGTGGGGGAGCGATCCGCCGATCGCGCCGGTCAGAAAGTCGGCGGTGTGCAGCTCGCGCGAGACCCCGCCAAGCGTGACGGCGAGCGCCAGGATGAGGGCGCCAATGGTCATGCCCCGGCAGCCCGAGACGAACGCCTCGAGAACCTCGCGCAGCCGCATCCCGCGCAGGCGCGCGACGACCATCGCCGAGAGGACCGCCAGCAGGAAGGCCTCGTTGATCCAGTTGCCGTTCGCGATCAGCCCGGCCCGCGCCAGGCCGTAGGGAATCACCGCGACCCCGAGCAGCGTCCCGAGGGGAATCCCGAAGTCCAGGAGGCTCGGCGTGTAGTCCGTAGGGTCGGCGGGGGGATCCTGCGGAGGCAGGAGCATCGGCTCGGCGTCGTCCGCGTCCAGCCGCCCCGTCTCGCGGGCCCGCTGCCGCGCGCGCGCCATGCTGGGCCCCACCCAGGGCAGCCGTCCGAGCGCGAAGAGCGCGGTGGAGAGCACCGCGAAGATCGCGTAGAAGTTGAAGGGGATCGCCGCAAAGAACCAGCGGACCCCCGCCTCGGCGTCCGGGATCAGGCCGACCGTGCCGGCGGCCAGTCCACCCACGTAGGCGGGCCAGGCGTTGAAGGGGATCAGCGTCGCGACCGGAGAGGCCGTCGAGTCCACCACGTAGGCGAGCTCCTCGTGGCTGATCCGGTGACGGTCCGCCACGGGCCGGACGGTCGTGGCGGTCAGCACCGTGCTCACCGTCCCTCCCTGGTGAAAGACGATTCCGAGCAGCCAGCTGAAGAAGAGCGCCGAGTTGGGACCCCTTGCGACGCGACTTCCGACGGTGCGGGCGAAGTGCAGCGCGGCACCGGTCCGGGTCCAGATCCCGATCAGCCCGCCGAGGCACCAGAGATAGATCAGCAGGATCTGGGCGAAGCCCTGGGTCCCGAGCGCCGGAAAGAGGAAGCGCTCGATCAGGTTCAGGTCCGCAACGTCGTGCGTCCCGGCGAAGAGGATCCCGCCTCCCGCCACGATCCCGGCGAAGAGCGCGACGATCACCTGGCGCGTCGCGAACGCCAGGGCGATCGCCACGATCGCCGGCACGAGCGACGTCCAGCTCGGCTCCGGGACCGGGGTCACCGCCGCAGACTCATGGGGCGCGAGGGTAGTAAACTTCGCCGCGCGAGATCAGCGAGAGAGCCTACACGGAGGAGATGCGGACGATGCCCCAGGAGCCGTCGCTTGCGGATCGCACCTGCCTGGTCACGGGCGGCAGCAGCGGAATCGGGTACGAGATCGCCAAGGGGCTGGCCGCGCGCGGCGCGCAGGTGGTCGTCGCGTGCCGGGATCGGGCGCGGGGCGAGTCGAGCGTCGCCCGCATGCGCCGCGAGACCGGCAGCGAGCGCGTCGAACTCCTGCTCGCCGATCTCTCGGCATTCCCCTCGGTGCGCCGGATGGCGCGCGACGTGCTGCGGCGCTACCCGGCGCTGCACTTGCTCGTGAACAACGCCGGAGTCTTCCGGCGCCACTGCGAGCTCTCCGAGGACGGGTTCGAGTCGACCTTCGCGACCAATCACCTGGGCCCCTACCTGCTCACCCGCCTCCTCCTCGAGCGACTGCGCGCGAGCGCTCCCGCGCGGATCGTGAACCTGACCTCGGACCTGCATCGCCGCGCGTCGCTCGACCTCGACGACCCCCTCGACGACCCGAAAGGCGGGCCGCGCTACCGGAGCATGGCCGCCTACGGCCGCTCGAAGCTCGCGAACCTGCTCTTCACCCGAGAGCTGGCGCGCCGCCTGGCGGGCAGCCAGGTCGACGTGAACGCCGTGCACCCGGGAGGCGTGGCGACCCGCATCGGCCAGGGCGACGGCGGATGGGTCGCCCTGCTCTTCCGGCTCGGCCGCCCCTTCCTGCTGCGGCCGGAGCAGGGAGCGGACACCCCGCTGTGGCTGGCGACCTCGGACGAGCTGGCGGGAGAGAGCGGCCTCTACTTCATCCGTCGCAAGCGCGTAGAGCCCTCCGCGGCCGCGCGCGACGACCGCCTCGCGCGCGAGCTCTGGGAGCGCAGCGCCAAGTGGGTCGGGCTCGACCCGGACGAGCCGTCAGCGACCGAGTCGCAGGACCCGAGAGACGGCGCCGAGTAGACGCTCGGTGATCTGTCGCTCGGTCCACTCGGTGACGCGTTCGATGGCGTCGATCGCGTCGTCCGAGCCGGGCCAGTGCTGGCGAATCAGGTCCGGGTGCAGGCGATTGACCAGGAACGAGACCCCCCACGAGATCGCGATCAGGTCGTCGATCGCGCCGATCGGCCCGAGCAGGATTTCGGGCAGCAGATCGAGGGGCGAGGCCACGTAGGCGAGCGTCGAGCCGGCGACCCACTTGAGGCCCGTGGGTACCTGGGGGTCGCGCGCGAGCCGCGCGAGGAGCACCACGAAGTCGGGGATCAGGAGCACCAGGTCCCGCATCCCCATCGGCGCACCCGGCACGCGGGGGATGACTCGCGCTCGCAGCCGATCGTAGAGACGCTGGCGGCGGTCGCGGACGTCGAGGGTGAGGCGATCCGCACTCACGCCGCGGCCACCCGGGGCAGCACCTGCTCGATCAGGGCGCGCGTCTGCCGGAGTGCGTCCGCGGCGTCGCTTGCGAGCGGGCGCAGCACGAACTTGGAGACGCCAGCGCGCCGATAGCCGCCCAGCCGCTCGAGGATCTCGGGCGCCCCCCCGACGGCGAAGTAGTCGGCCGGGTCACGATCCGCGCCCAGGCGCCGGAAGGCCGCGGCAGCGCGCTCCACGATTGCATCGTCCGGACTCCCGAAGCGGAACCCGAAGCCCGCCCCGTAGTGATCGGGATCGATCGGGCGACCCGCCTCGAACGCCGCCTTGCGAATCGCCTCGACGACCGGAGCCACCTCCTCCGGCGTCGCGAGTCCCGCGAGCCAGCCCGTCCCGAAGCGCGCCGTCCGACGGATCGCGGCGCGGCTCGATCCCCCGATCCAGAGCGGGAGGGGCTGCTGAACCGGCAGCGGCGCGATGCGCGCCTGGCGGTAGTGGTAGAACTCGCCCTCGAAGTCCACCGTCTCTCCGCTCCACAGGCGGGAGACGAGCTCGAGCCCCTCATCCGAGCGACGCCCCCGCCGCTCGGGCGAGCGACCGGTCGCCCGCCACTCCGGCGCGCGCGCAGGCCCCACGCCAAAGGCGGGAAGCAGCCGTCCCTGCGAGAGGTAATCGATCGTCGCGCACTGCTTCGCCAGGACGAGCGGATCGCGGTAGGCCACGACGGTGACGCTCATCCCGAACTTGAGCCGCCGGGTGCGACCGGCGAGCGCGGCCATCGTCGCCAGGGACTCGAGGGCCGGCTCCCGCGAGACGAGCCGATCGCTCTGCCAGAGCGAGTCGACGGGGCTGTCCTCGCACAGGTCGACCCAGCGCCAGTACTCGGCCGCCTCCCGGAAGGGATGGTCCGCCCACCCGAGCCCCACGCGCACGCTCATCCGGCCAGTGTATCGGCTTTCGGGACCGGGATCCCGCGCGGCTCTAGGTCTCGACGCCGTTGCGCCGGATGACCTCGGAGAAGAAGCGCGCACTGGCCTTGGGAGTCCGCTCGAGGGTCTCGTAGTCGGTCCACACGATCCCGAAACGCTTGGAGTCACCGTAGGCCCACTCGAAGTTGTCGAGGAGCGACCAGACATAGTACGCGCCCACGTCGGCCTCGCCCTCGAGCAGGACCTTCCCGAGTCCCGCGAGCATGCCCCGGAGCAGGGAGATCCGCGGCTGGTCGTCACAGACCCCGGCCACGAGCGGAGTGTTGTCGCACATGCCGTTCTCGGTGATGTAGATCCGCGGTCTCCCGTACTCGCGAGAGACGAAGCGCACGAAGTCGCCCAGGGCGTGGGGGGCGATCTCGTACCCCATCGCGGTCGTCGGCAGCGTCGGATCGCACTCGCGGAACCCGACGCCGCGACGCGTGTCCCGGCGCACCACGGCCCGCGAGTAGAGGTTGACCCCCAGGAAGTCGATCGGTGTGGAGATCCGCTCCAGGTCCCCCGGCTCCACCGGCAGCGGCGCGCCCTTGGAGGCGTAGTACTCGCTCACGGTCTGCGGATAGCCGCGCCCGAGTACCGGGCCGTGCCACAGGCGGGTCCCGAAGTCCCGCGCGCGTTCCAGCGCCTCGGCGCTCTGGGACGTGTCGTCGAGCGGCTCGTAGCTCGTGTCGGCGTGGGTGATCCCGATCTCTCCCGACCCTCCACAGGCTCGAAAGGCCTGGACCGCGAGCCCGTGCGACAGGAGCAGGTGGTGGTAGTGATCACAGGCGCGGTCGCCCGTCTGGCCTCCCTGGACGCGTCCCTTCTCGCGACAGAACGTGTCCCAGATCGAGGGACCCTTGCCGTCCTCGTCGGGAGCGCCCTCGATCTGGTAGGCGGCGGTCGCGGCCCCCCACTCGAACCGCTCGGGAAACTGGATGAACCCCACGGCGGAAGGCTACCATGCGCGGCCCATGACGAAGATCGATCCTCCCATCGACGTTCCGCTGACCCTGGGCGCCCAGATCGAGGCCCGGGCCGAGCATCCCATGCTGGCCTCGCGTCCGGTCCTGCACGAGGGCGACCGGACCTGGAGCTACCGCGAGTATCGCGACGAGTGCGTTCGCACGGCGCTGCTTCTCCTCGCTCGACTCGGAAAGATCGACGAGCGGCGACCCGGCCACGTGGCGATGTTCCTCGAGAACCACCTGGAGCTGATGGCCCTCTACGGCGGCTGTGCCTACGCGGGCCTGACGCTCTTTGGCGTCAACACCGGTCTGCGCGGGGAGACGCTGGCGGGAGTGATCGCGGAGTCGCGGGCGCGGGTCCTCGTCGTCGACGAGAAGCTGCTCCCCGAGATCGAGCCGGTACGCGCAAAGCTGGGGCTCCCGGACGAGAACATCCTGGTCGTCCCGACTCGGGGGGGGCCGCTCGACGACGCGAGCCGCCTCGACCGCTGCCTCGACCGCGAGGTCGGATCGGGCTCGCTGGCGGCGCCCGACGTGACGGTGCAGCCCGATCGGCCGCTGATGGTGATCTACAC
>JBHHYV010000168.1:0-5468 GCA_046757685.1 Myxococcota bacterium | reverse complement strand
GGCGGGCCCGCGCTCCAAGCGCCACGCACGCTCTCCGAGAGCGGCCAGTGCTCGCGCTCGCGGCGCCGCAGACTCCTCATGCGGCGTCCTCCGGGCTCACCCCGTGCGCTCTCAGAAAGGTCTCCATCTTGCGTCGAGCATAGTGTAGCCGGCTCATCACGGTTCCCTTGGAGATCCTCATCGTAGCTGCGATCTCCTGGTAGGACAGACCCTCGACCTCGCGCAGGAGAAGGACCTCGCGTTGTCCGTCCGGCAGCTCTCGGACCCCGGCCGCGACGAGGTGCCGGATCTCGTGGCGCGTCGAGGCGACCCGGGGGTCGTGGGCCTCGGGCTCGAGGACGCGCGGATCCACCTCGTGCGCCACCTCGTCGCTCCACTCGACCGAGGGCCGCGCGCGGCGCCGGCGGTCGAGTGCCAGGTTGACCACGATCCGGTAGAGCCAGGTATAGAAAGCCGAGCGATTCTCGAATCTTCGGAGGCCCCGGTACGCCTTGATGAGGGCGTCCTGAAGCACGTCCCGAGCGACGTCCTCGTCGTGGACGACCCGATAGGCCACCCGGAAGGCGCGCTCGGAGTAGCGCCGGACCAGCATTTCGAAGGCAACATGGCTCCCTTGCTTCGCGCGCTCGACGAGATCGACCTCCGAGGCATCCGCCTCGTCCGGCGATTCGCCCCCTGGACCCGCCCCGGAAGCTCGACTCGCACGAGGCCCGTCCGCCACGCTGCGGCTCCGGGCAGGGGTGGAAGGAGTCACGGGCTTCGGCGGCTGATCACTCAACGACTAGGACCCTCGCGCACCCGAGAATATTCGCAATTCCGGCCGACTCAGGACCGAGCCGGCCGGCGCTAGTGGGCCTCGCGCCAGCTGGCGCCGATGCCCGAGTGGACCTCGAGCGGGACCTCGAGGGAGGCGGCGTCGCGCATGCGCCGCTCCACGCGTTGCTGGAGCTCCTGGGCGCGCTCGGGCGTCACCTCGAAGAGCAGCTCATCGTGGACCTGGAGGATCATGCGCGCCGCGCCCCCGCCCGTCCGGCCCGAAGCGGGCCCGGGACCGGCACCGGGCTCGAGGCCCGTTCGCAGATCCCGATCGATCTCGATCATCGCCCGCTTGATGATGTCCGCGGCGGTCCCCTGGAGGACGGAGTTCACGGCCATCCGCTCCGCGGCCGAGCGAGCCGCCCGATTGCGGGAGTCCAGGTCGGGCAGGTAGCGCCGGCGGCCGAAGAGGGTGCTCGAGTAGCCGCGCGCGCGCGCCTCTCGGACGGCCGAGTCCAGGAAGCGGCGTACGCCGGGGTAGCGCTCGAAGTAGGCGCGGATGTGCTCTCGCGCCTCGGCCTGGGCGATCCCGAGCTGACGCGCGATCCCGAAGGCCGACGAGCCGTAGATGATTCCGAAGTTGATCCCCTTCATGCGCGAGCGCTGCTCCGGGCTCACCTGCTCCTCGGGGATCCCGAAGACCTCGGAGGCCGTCCGCACATGGATGTCCTGGCCGCGCCGGAACGCATCGAGGAGCGCCTCGTCCCGCGACAGGTGAGCGAGAATCCGCAGCTCGATCTGCGAGTAGTCCGACGACAGCAGCACGCAGCCCTCGGCGGGGATGAAGGCCTCTCTCACCTGCTGCCCGCGCGGCGTCCGGATCGGAATGTTCTGGAGGCTGGGGTTCGAGACCGAGAGCCGGCCCGTCGCCGCGGTCGTCTGGTGGAAACGCGCGTGAATCCTGCCCGTCTCGGGATGGACCAGGGGAGGCAGCGCATCCACGTAGGTGCTCTTGAGCTTGCCGATCCGACGGTAGGCGAGGATCTCTGCGGGAAGCTCGTAGTGGCTGGCGAGATCCTCGAGCACGGACTCATCGGTCGAGAAGCCCGTCTTCGTGCGCTTGGTCGGCGGGAGCTTGAGCTTCTCGAAGAGAATCCTCTGCAGCTGCTTGGGCGAGCCGATCTTGAACTCCTCTCCCGCGAGCTCGAAGACCTTGCGCTCTGCCGCCTCGAGGTCCTTCTCGAGCTCGCGCGAGAGACGCTCCAACCGAGCCTCGTCGATCCGGACGCCGGCTCGCTCCATGCGCGCCAGCACGCCGACGAGTGGAACCTCGATGTCCTCGTAGATGGCCCGCTGGCCGCTCGCCTCGAGGCGATCGCCGAGGCAGTCGTCCAGCTCGGGAAAGATGGCGACCTCGCCCCCGAAGAGCCGCGCCGCCGCGTCGACGTCGAGCGAGCCGACCGGCTGGCGGCTCCGGCCCTTTCCCAGGACCGCCTCTCTCGAGGGCAGCGTGCGACCGAGGAAGCTCCGGGCGAGCGACTCGGGCAGGCGGGGTGAGGGGGCCGGATCGACGACGTAGGCTGCCACCGCGAGGTCTCGCAGCGACCCCTCGGGGGAGGAGCCCCGCTGCTCGAGGGCGACCCAGGCTCCCTTCAGGTCCCATCCGGTCCAGGCGACCTCGGGCCGCTCGAGGGCGGGACGCAGGGTCTCGACGACAGCCTCCTCGCCGAGCCGCGCCACCGAGAGCCACACCGCGCGACCCGGCTCGACGGCGAGGGCCACGCCGACCAGGTCCGCGGACATGGGGTCGTCGGACGAGAGGACGCACTGCAGCCCGATTCGCTCTGCGGCCGCCCAGCCTCGCGAGAGCGGACGCGCCTCTGCGAGGTCGCTCGGAATGGCGAGCGCCAGGTCCGGGGACGCGGCGCCGCCCGGAGACGGGCGGGCGGTCCCCTCGCCCAGGTCCTCGAGCAGGCGCTTGAGCTCGAGCTCCCGGTAGAGCTCCGCGAGGGCTTCGGAGTCGGGTGGGGAGGGCTTCAGATCCTCGAGCTCGGTCGCGAGCGGGAGTCGGTCCCGGAGTCGCGACAGCTCCCGGGAGAGCCGAGCCGCCTCCGCTCCAGAGCGCAGTGCCTTGCGGTAGCGCTTCTGGGGGATGGCGTCGGCCGCCTCCAGCAGCGCGTCGAGGGACCCGTGCTGCGCGAGGAGCTGCGCCGCTCCCTTCGCGCCGATGCCCCGCACGCCGGGAATGTTGTCGGAGCTGTCGCCGGTGAGCGCCCGCAGATCGAGCATGCGGTCCGGGGGCACGCCGAAACGAGACTCGACCTCGTCGGGTCCGTAGTCCCGATCTCGCTGGGTGTCCAGCAGGTGGATGCGCTCGTTCACGAGCTGCATCAGGTCCTTGTCCGTCGAGATGATGCGAACGTCGAGGCCCGCCTCGGCGCCGCGGCGGGCCAGGGTGGCGATCACGTCGTCCGCCTCCTCTCCCGGCTCCACGATCTGGGGGAGCCCCTGGGCATCGACGACCCGGCGAATCCACTCGAGCTGCGTCTGCAGGTCCTCGGGCTGCGCGTCGCGCTGGGCTTTGTACTCCCCGAAGAGCTCGCGCCGGCGCGCGGTTCCTCCCGAGGGCGGGTCCCAGACCACCGCGGCGAAGTCGGGCTGCACCTCTCGCAGGACCTTGTGCAGCATGCTGACGAAGCCAAGGACCGCGTTCGTCGGAACTCCCGCCGCGTTCGAGAGGGGGGGCAGCGCAAAGAACGCCCGATACGCGTTCGAGTTGGCGTCGATCAGGACGAGCGTCCCCTGCATCGCCCGCCCCTGTTATCAGAACCGCCAGGTGGGGTCCAGCCGATCGACCCGAAGCCGCTCCAGGTCGGCGGGACGCTTGACGGGCAGGTAGCGGTCCCGCCGCACGCAGAGAAACGAGGCGTCGATGAAGCGGGTGAGCTCGCCCACGATCCGCTCCATCTGCACGGCGACGCGACCCTCCACCTGCTTCTCGACGGAGTACCAGGCCAGCGGGACCTCGCTCGCGAGGGCATCCAGCTCGATCCAGAGCGAGTTGGTATTGACCAGTGCGACACGCTCGAGGTCCATCTCGGCGGGAAGGCGCAGCGGCTCCACGAGCTGACTGCGCCCCTCCACGCGCGCGAGGATGCCCCCGCGGTCGCCGGCTCGCGCGCACGTGACCTCGGCGGTGATCGGCCGGCCTCGCGTACGGTGGTAGCCGAGCACGAGCGGATCGGGTCGGGCGCCCAGGTTGTCCACGTTCGAGACGAAGAGCGTCCGAACTCCGCGTGCGCAGAGCTCCCTCAGCGCACCGGATCGACGCAGGGCGTCCGGCAGGTCTCCGTGCCCGGTGGCACACGGAGAGAGGCGGCCCGAGGCATCGCGAAAGGGCACCCCCTCGCGAGTCCAGCGCAGCGAGGCCGACTGCACGAAGGGGCGCGCCTGTGTCGCAAGACCGCGTTCGCGCAGCTGCTCCCAGGTCGCGCGACCCGTCGCGAAGCTGTTCATGACCCAGCAGGGCTCGGGACCCGCCCCACGTGCCTGGGCCAGCTTGATCTCGAGGAACGAGCGCCCCCTCACTGCCGGCACGACTCCCTTCACGAGACCGCCGAAGCGGGTCGCCATGCCCCCGTTGAGGACGCAGCAGGCGGCCTCGCCCCTCGCCCAGGCGTCGCGACCGCGGGCCTCGAGCCGCGCGCGCTCGCGCGTGTCGAGGGCCTCGAGCGAGTCCACGTCGGCAAGCGTGCAGGGCTCCGGAGTACACGACAGTCGATTGGCTTCGGGGCCCGAGCGACCGAGCGCGAGCGCACGCGCGAACGCGACGCAGGGCTCCCGCGCGAAGGGGGCCCCGTCGAGGGCTCCGAGGAGCTCGCGCTCGATCGCTGCCCAGTCGATTGCGCTCATGTCCCCTTCCGTACCGGCGGCCTTGCGCTCGGAGGTCTCTGCGCGCGATCCTGGGCCGGGTGAGTGCCGCGAATCGAGATTCTGGCGATGTCGCCACGTTCGTGCCACGCATCACCCTCACTCTCCTGCTGGGGACGGTGATCTTCCTGATCTCCGCTGGAGTCTGGATCTGGCCGGTGCTGATGCAGGACCCACCCCCGGGCGCGATCGCGGACTGGACGGTCGAGCGCGTCCGGGCTCGCCTGGACGGCGTCGTGCTGTGGCTCATCCTCGGCGCCTTCGTCGCCGCGGCCGTGGTGGTCGCCCGGGGCTGGCTGCCGGGCATGCGTCGACGGTGAGGCTCTACTACTTCGCCTACGGCTCCAACCTCGATGCCGACCAGATGCGCGCGCGCTGCCCCTCCTCGCGAGTCCGCCATCCCGCGCTCCTGCCCGACCACCGGCTGGCATTCACGCACCGCTCCTCGCGCTGGGGCGGGGGCGCTGCAGACGTGGTGGCCGCACGCGGAGAGACCGTCTGGGGGGTGGTCTACGCCCTGCACCCCGACGACATTCCTCGCCTCGATCGCTTCGAGCGAGGCTACGAGCGAATCGAGCTCTGCGTCGAGTCGCCGCTGCACGCCCGGGTTCGCGCCGTCTCGTACTCGGTCCGGAGCAAGGGGAGCTACCCGCCCACACGTCTCTATCGAGACAAGATGATCACCTGGGCCGCGCGCCACGGGCTGCCGCGCGACTACCTAGAGAAGCTTCGAAGCATCCAGACGCTCGAGAGCTCGAGGTAGCCTCCCCTCGGAGGCGCTC
>JBHHYV010000167.1:0-5538 GCA_046757685.1 Myxococcota bacterium | reverse complement strand
CGCACCGCCGCACTGGTACGCGTTGCCCGGAGTTCATGGCACAATCCAGACGGCGGTATCACCCAGGCCCCCGCGAAAGCGACCGTAGCCGCCGGAGTCGGGCTCGATGTTGCGGCCAAGAAACAGAATGGGATAGAAGAGCTCCGAGACCTCGGCGTTTCCAAAGTCGGCGTTGGGCGTATAGATGCACCAGGCGCTGTTCTCGCCATCGGCGAAGCCGCGCGCGGGCGAGCCGTTGGACGCCTGCTCCAGCGTCAGTCCCGCCACGTAGACGCCCTGCTGGTTGATGCCCGAGAACTCGGCCGTCAGGGTCGTCGCCGCTCCCGCCGACATCTCCTCGACGAAGCCGCGCATCTGGTAGAGCCGCCCGAAGACCTCGTAGAGGCTGCTCATCCACAGCACCGCCGGCGCCCAGGCCACCCCCGACGAGGCCCCGAAGTCGCTCTCGAAGGGGTTGGCCCACGAGCCGGACGGCGGCGTCTCGATCTGCCAGGCGGCCGTGGGGCCGGAGTTGAACATGTCGAAGCCGACGACGTGGGAGTAGGCGTTCAGCAGACCCGAGCGCAGCGCCGCTGGAGTGATGTTCTCGCCGAAGGGAATCGTGCCGCTGGCCCCTCGAAGCGAGATGCGCACGCGCCCATCCACCTGCACCCAGAGCTCCATCGGGAGGTTCATCAGGCAGTCGGTGTCCTGCTTGCCGAGCAGCACGCGCTTGCCGCGCATGGCCAGGTCCTTGAACTGCGACTTGCGGATGCGCCCCGGCACGGCCTGTGTCCTGACGCGGCCGATGGCGTAGCGGCGGCTGTCCTCGACGTACTCGCGCGACGCCTCGCGAAAGAAGTCGAGCCCGTACTTGTCGATGATCTCGACCAGGCGTTCCCGGATCGTGATGCAGCCCGCCAGCCGGCCGCGCGCGTCGCCCATGACCCAGTCGGGGGTGCGCGTGCGCGAGCGCAGCCGCATCTCGTACCAGGGATAGAAGCGGTCATTCTCTCCGATCTTCTCCATCGAGATGCAGACGCCGTCCGAGAAGCAGTCCGGGTTCAGGAAGCCGATCGAGCCGGGCGTGACCGAGCCCACGTCGTTGGCGTGGCTCACGGCGCTGGCCCAGGCGACGAGCTCGCCCTGGTAGAAGAGGGGCATGACGGTGTCGAAGTCCGGGCAGTGGATGCCCCCGTAGTGGGGATCGTTGTTCTCGAAGATGTCACCGGGGTGGAAGCCCGGCATGTCCTCGTAGCCCAGCTCGATGAAGTTGCGGATCAGGTCGGCCAGCAGCCCCGGGTGGGCGGTGATGCCCCGCGATACGCAGATCGCCTCGCCGGTCGGCAGGTGCAGCGCCCAGAGCGCGTCGCCGCCCTCGGCCGCGATCGGCGACGACGAGACCTTGCAACCCGTCTCCCAGGCCGTGTTGCACAGGTTCGAGAGGATGTGCCACAGGGCCTCGTAGCTGCCGGGGTCCTGCGCCTTGCGGGTGAGCTTCTCGAGCCCGAAGAGGCAGCCGGTCTGGGCGAAGGCCTCGTCGTTCGACCGCAGCTGCTCGACCAGCGAGAGCCGGCTGTCGCTCATCGCCCCTCCCTCCTGGTGAGCCAGTAGATCTCGTGCTCGTCGATTCGCAGCTTCCACTCCCGGGGCAGGAAGAGGGTGGTGTTCGAGGCCTCGATCACGGCGAGACCCTCGAGCTGGTTGCCGGGCACGAGCGCCTCCATCTTCCAGATGTCGGCGTCGTGCCACTGGCCGTTCCTGAAGACGGGGCGCGTGCCCTTGTAGGCGGTGGCGCGATCGGGCTCGGGCGCTGCGAGCGAGTGGCGCACGAGCCGGGGCTTGACCGTATCGACCCGGGCGATGACGCAGACCTCGGTGACCTGGTAGGTGGGCTGCTCGGGCCGGGCTGCCAGCGTGAACATTCGGGTGTACAGGTCCTCGAAGGCGCCGAGCAGCTGCTCCAGGTCCTGGGGCTGCGCCAGGCTCGAGACGGGAGACTCCACCTCGACGTCCTCGAGCTGACCGTAGTAGCGGATGTAGGCGACCTGGCGCACTCTGATCTGCTCGCGAGTGAAGCCCTCGGAGAGGAGCTCCTCGAGCAGCTGATCCTCGAGCACGCGCCACGCCTGGGTCACGGGCTGGACCTGCGCCAGCCGGGTCTCCGTGTCGAGCCCCGGGGGCAGCATGACCGCGACGCTCTTGTGGCGGCGGTGCGCGTAGTCCATGCACGCGCCCCCCCAGGCCGAGAAGGCGCCCGCATGGGGCACGGTGATCACGGCCTTCCAGGGAGCGTCGCCCGCGTAGCCGAGCAAGTGCATGGGCCCGGCGCCGCCGTAGCCCAGGAGCACGTAGTCGCGCAGGTCGTGCCCCACCATGAGGCTCTGCACCAGGTGCTCGCGCATCATCACGTTCAGGATCTCCAGGCAGGTCTCGGCCGCCACGTAGACGTCGAGCCCCAGCGGGTCTGCGATCTGGGCCTTGAAGAGCTCGTAGGCCACGTCCTTGTGCACCTCGAGCCGCCCGCCCAGGTAGTTGTGCTCGTTCAGGATCCCGAGCAGCAGGTTGGCGTCGTTGATGGTCGGCGTGGTATTGCCCGCCGCCAGGAAGGCCGGGCCCGGGGTGCCGCCGGCCGAGTCGGGGCCCAGCTTGATGCGCTGCGTCTGGGGATCGAGCCGAATGTAGGTGCCGGTGCCCGCCCCGATCGAGGTGATGTCGAGCATGGGTACGTTCACGTACATGTCCTGAAAGCCGGGCTCGCGGTCGATCGGCAGGACGCCCGCGGTGATCGCGCCCGCGTCGAAGCTGGTGCCGCCGACGTCGGAGCAGACGATGTGGTCCTCGCCGATCACGCTCGAGACGTACTGGGCGCCCATCAGACCGCCCACCGGCCCCGACATCGCCGCCTCGAAGAGCCGCGGGTAGCGGATGTTGGTGATCCCGCCGTAGCCCAGCACCGTCTTCAAGCTGTGCGGGTAGCCGATCTTGGCGAGCTGCTCCTCGATGCGAAAGAGCTGCTTGCGCGCGGGATCGGAGGCGTATGCCTGAATGACGGTCGCGTTGGCGCGGGATACCTCGCGGGCGGTCGGTGCGACCTGGCTCGAGAGTTCGAGCGGCACCTCGCGCCCCAGCTCGCGCATGACCCGCCGCGCGATCTCGGCGGCGCGCTCCTCGTGCACGGCGTTCGTGAAGGACTGCAGAAAGACGATCGCGAGCGCCTCGCACTGCTCGTCGGCGAGCAGCTCGCGAACCCCCTGCTCGACCTCGTGCTCGTAGAGTGGGATGACCACCCGCCCGAAGAGGTCGATGCGCTCGGTCACCCCGCGGGCCAGGCTTCGCGGAACCAGGGGCATGCGGTGCTTGCGATACTGCATGTGGGTGATCTCGGACCACTGCGCATCGATGAAGGTCTGTGAGCCGCGGCCCTGGGCGATGATGTCCTCGAAGCCGCGGGTGACGATCAAGCCCGCCCGGTAGCCGCTCATGTTGATGACGGTGTTGAGCATCGAGGTTCCGGTGTAGATCGCGGTCTCGATCTGCTCGCCGAAGCGCCGGCCCCCGGCCTTGGGATCTACGCCCATCGAGTCGAGGGCCTCGTGGAGCGACTCCATGTAGCCCACGCTCTCGTCGTGGGGCGAGGTGGGCGCCTTGCCGATGGTGCTCCGCCCCTGCTCGTCGACGATGATCACGTCGGTCATGGTGCCGCCCGCGTCGCAGGCTACGAGGAAGCGGGAACGGGGCATCGCTGGCTCACCTCTCCAGGGATCTCGGCGGACTCGGGTCGCGCTAGTCTAATCTCTTTGGCCGCGCGCGGTGCCGGTGGCGCCGCGCTCGCCCGGCTCGGGGCCTTTCGGGTAGACTGTCGCCTCTCGACCGGTCTGGCTCCGGCCCGCCCCGCGGACGTGCGGGCACCGGAGCCAGGAATCCCCACCTGCCCGCAGCTTGGGCGCACGAGCCGCCACAGAGGAGCGCGATGGCCAGGGATCCGCTGCAGACCCGACTCACGGAGCTCCTGGGGATCGAGTTCCCCATCATCGCGTTCACCCACTGCAAGGACGTGGCGGTCGCCGTCATCAACGCGGGGGGCTTCGCGGTGCTGGGCGAGGCCATGCACACCGCGGACGAGATCTCGGCCGACATCCAGTGGATCCGCGAGCGCGTGAACGGCAAGGCCTTCGGCATCGACCTGGTGCTGCCGGCGTCCTCGCCCGCGGGGAGCTCGGTCCAGGAGATCTCGGCGCAGATTCCCGAGGCCCACCGGGCCTTCGCAGACGAGATCCTGCGCAAGTACGACGTCCCGAGCCCCAAGGGCCCGATCGCCCTGCACCAGTGGGGGGGCCTCAACCAGAAGATGGCGCGCGCGCAGCTCGAGGTGCTGCTCGAGGAGCGCGTACCGGTGATCTGCTCGGGGCTGGGCAGCCCCGTCTTCCTGCTCGATGCGGCGCACGAGCGGGGCATCAAGGTGTTCGGGCTGATCGGCAAGACCCGCCAGGCCGTGCGCCAGCTCGAGGCCGGCGTGGACGGCGTCATCGCCCAGGGCTACGACGCCGCCGGGCACACGGGGGCGATGGGCACCTTTTCGATCGTGCCCGAGGTCGTCTCGATCGCGGGCGACACGCCGGTGATCGCGGCAGGCGGCGTCACGACGGGGCGGCACCTGGCGGCGGCGCTCTGCCTGGGAGCCTCGGGGGTGTGGACGGGGACGCTCTGGCTCGCATCTCGCGAGTCCGACGTCGACATGATCGTCAAAGAGAAGCTGCTCGCCGCGAGCGCGGCCGACACCTCGTACTCGAAGTGCATCTCGGGCATGACCATGCGCGTGCTCGAGTGCCCCTGGACCAAGGAGTGGGCGAGCCCCGACGCTCCCACCCCGCTCGCGGCGCCCGCGCAGATGCTGCTCAGCGCGGACTACATCCAGGCCGCCAACGACCACCGCCGCGAGGACTTGATGACCGAGGCCGCAGGCCAGGGCGTGGGCTTCGTCACGTCCATGCTGCCCGCGCGCCAGATCGTCCAGAACCTGGTCGAGGAGGCGCTGGATACCTTCGAGGGAGTTACCGGTGAGCTCGAGTGAGAGTCGCGGCTTCGATCCCACCCTGGCGGGCAAGCGCGCCGAGTGCGATGGCGGGGGCCTGGTCGCGGGGACTCACTTTGCGGGTCGCGAGGACTACGCGGGAACGTTGACGGGAGAGTACGTGGAGGAGGGAGACCCCCCCTGGCGCTGGTACCTGCTGACCGACCTGACCCTGAAGCCGGAGGGCTATCCGGGCGAGGCGGTCTGGTGCGAGTCGGGCCATCTCTTCGTCGTCGAGGGCGGGTCGTCGAGGGCGCGTCCCCCAAGACGCGCGAACGCGCCTGAGCCGGGGGAGTAGAGGTGCGCGTCGTCGTCTGTGCCAAGGAGGTCCTGGACCCGGACGCGGTCAACAACTACGCCCTCGCGGGTCGCCTCGAGATCGGCCCCGACCGGAAGACGCTCACCCAGAAGGCGATCCCCCGGCTGATCAACGGCTTCGACGAGCATGCGATCGAGGCGGCCCTGCGCCTGCGCGACGCGGGCCT
>JBHHYV010000166.1:0-5753 GCA_046757685.1 Myxococcota bacterium | reverse complement strand
GAAGTTCGCGGTCGCGCTGTCGGCCAGCCCCGTGTCGCGAAGCGCCAGGATGGTGTTGAGGTCCGGGAGACCCGCGCTGGCGAGGAAGGATCGTGAGGCCCGGAACTGCGGCCCGACCAGGTCGGCACTCGTGGAGCCGGCACGCTGGGCCACGATGGTGCGGTCGTTTCCCGGAAGTTGGTTGTTGAAGCCTCCGGGAAAGATCGGCTGGTCGTTCTTGGTCCGGGTGTTCAGGTTGCAGAACGCGCCCAGGGGATAGGCGGTCGCGAAGCTGCCGTTGGGAATGAAGCAGCGGGTGAAGCGACGGCCCGGGTTGGGGTTGTGACCGCCGTTGCGGATCAGGGTGCCGGGCAGGAAGGGCGCCGGGACCAGGCCGCCGATGTCGGACTTGCGGGTGCGCGCGGTCTTGAAGTTGGCCGGGAGCCGGCTCACGCTGCGGTTGTTGCCGCCGAAGCTGTTGACGCTCTTGAAGAGCCCGCAGGCCCGCTCGTAGACGCACTCGTAGCTGATCTGCCAGCGGGTGTAGGCCGCCAGGTAGTCCAAGGGACCCACGCCCTCGGGGGCGATGTCGATGTCGGTCTCCAGGTCGAGCACGTGGCGGAACTGGGAGAGGGTCGTGCCGTTCTCGCCGAAGGGGTTGTTGCGGAAGAAGCCGCGCGTGCGCAGCTCGTAGAAGCCGTGCAGCTCGACCTTGCGCTCGCCCGGCAGGGGGATGTCGATCGCCCATGCGGGCGCCGCGGCTCCGAGTCCCAGGCCCACCAGAGCCGCCGCGATCCCAACACGCGATAGTCGCTTCCGAATCATGCCTTTACCCCTCTCTTCTGCCTCTTCCGCGCGCCTGGGGCGCAACCGCGACGCAACGGCGGATGCAGCGCTCCCCCTCATGCGCTCTCCGTCGCGACGCGCGGCTCGGTCTCTTGATTGGGTTGCCCGACCTCTTCACTAAGTGACGCGGCGAAGAACTTGGGCCGGAAGATCGAGAACATCGCCGGGACCAGCACGATTCCGCCGAGCATGTTGATGACCATCAGAATCACCAGCAGCTGGGCCATTTCGGCCTGGAAGCGCAGGTTGCTTGCCACCCAACCGATGATCCCTCCCACGAGCGTGGTGGCGGTGAAGCTCACGGCCATTCCCGTGGTCCGGATGGCCCGGCGGATTCCCTCGTCGAGGTCGCCGCACCACGAGTACTCCTGGCGGATCCGGTCGGTCACGTAGATGGCGTAGTCGACGCCGATCCCGACCCCGACCCCCTGCACCGGCAGGGTGTTGATGTTCAGGCCGTTGCCGCGCCAGGCCATGAAGCACAGGGAGCCCATCGTGCCCATGGCGAGCGAGTACATGATGATCGAGCCGGCACTGAGCGACCGGTAGGCGGTCGAGACGAAGGTGAAGACGATCAGGAAGATGAGCAGGATGTTCGCGATGTGGCTCCGCTCGACCTCCTCGTTCACCGCCGCATAGGTCCCCATCAGGCCCCCGGCAAGCACGAACTCGGCTCCGCGGGTCCAGCTCCCCGTCGGCTCGGGGTTGAACGACGCGTCCCGGAACTTGGTGTTCTGGACCCAGAGCTCGGAGGGCGCGTAGAACTCGTTGAAGCGGATCTTCTCGGCCGTGATCGTCTTCTCTTCGTTCTGCCAGCGCTCCTCGACCTGGTACTCGGACCGGTCCACCGCGCGATCGATGATGTCGCCGATGGTCTCCCAGGCCGAGAGCACGTCGGTATCGCGCACCTGACCACTCTCGAGCCGGTAGTCGTGCTCCGAGGAGAGCTTGCGCAGGATCTTGAGCAGCGTATCGCAGGCCCGGTGCTTGGGATCGCTCGGACACAGCTCGAGCCCACCGTCGCGCAGCGGCGTGTCCGCGGTGATCTCGTTCTTCATCCGGGCCGCCTTGCGGCCCCCCAGCTGCACCACCGCCAGGATCACGTTCTTCTCGACCTCGGCCGGGTCGAGGGGCTGCGTCCACTCGCCGACGGCGAGGGGCGTCCCCGGGTCGTACCCGATGATGTGCTGCTCCTCGTCCGTCCGCGAGATCAGGACCTTCATGCTCTTCGAGCGGGGCGGAAGGAGCGGCCCCAGCATGTAGTAGAAGAAGTCCTTCACCTCGGAGCCGTCCTCGACCAGGCGCACGTTGAGCCGCCCCATGGGGTGCTCGTCGATGTACTTCTCCGCGTAGTGGACCGCGCGCACGATCGTCGTGCCCTTGTGGTCGCGGAAGAAGAAGTTGACGTTGGCGTCCTCCTGCTCATCGGTCAGGAAGGGACGCAGCGCGCCCGGCGTGCTCGAACGCTGGAGCGAGAAGACGATGCCCGCGACGGACTGGGCCGAGTCGGGCACGAAGCCCCACTTGGGATCTCCGTAGTGGTTCGTCTCCCAGAACTTCTTGATGATCGTGACCAGCGACACCGCGTTTCCGGGGTCCGCGTACTTGCGCATGTAGCGCTCGAGACCCTCCATGCGCTGCAGCACGAATCCGTCCGCCGAGGCGCCCTTCTGGTCGCCATCGACGAAGACCGTGAACTGGTCCACCCCGCCAAAGCGCCGGGCCACCTCGGCCGTGGCCACGTTGAAGGGATGATCGGGCCAGAAGATGGGAGCCCCCGGGCGGCTCTCGCCGATGGTCGAGTAGTTCAGCGTGTAGTACGTGGCCCCGATGAAGAAGACCGTCACGATGCCCACCAGCACGAACTTCGCGCTGCTCGTCGCGAGCCTGCCGGCCCCACCGAGCAGGAAGTTCATGATTCGCGGCGTGTAGTGCTTGGATTCGTGAGGCGGAGGCAGGTACGCGATCATGATCGGGTGGAGCAGGATCACGTTGAAGATGATCGCGACGACCCAGAACGAGCCGAACGCGGCCAGGTTCTTCATCACCACGATCGAGGTGATGAAGAGCACCAGCAGGCCCGCCGCGTCGGTGATGATGCCCAGCATTCCGGGCATCATCAGCTTGGCCATCGCGGTCGTCGCCGTCTCGACCTTGGCCTCCTCGATCTCGTCTCGCGTGAGCTCGCGCCCCAGGCGCCTCTCGCGAGCATCCACCTCCATCTCGAAGTCCTCGAAGAAGCGCTCCGCCATCTGGATGGTGTGAGAGATCGAGCGGGCGGTGATCAACAGCGGAATCACCAGCACGAGGGGGTCGAGCGTGATGTTCATCCACGCGCAGAACCCCATGCCCCAGATCGCAGTCGAGAGGCCCGCCACCATGGGAATCGCCACACCGTGCAGCCGCCTGAAGTACGAGAGGAGCAGGAAGAAGAGAAGGGTGATGGTGAGCAGCAGGAAGAGGGTGATCTCGAAGGCGTGGATGTAGACCCAGCCGATCAGGACGGGTGCCCCCGTGATGAAGATCTCGATCGTGCCGTCGGCTTCGTAGTCCTTCTTGATCTGCTGAAAGTGATCGAAGAGCGCCTGGTAGGCGGCTCGGCCCCCCTCGTCGAGACGGAACGTGATGAAGCCCGCGGCGACGCGCACCGCCGTCTCGTCGGGCGAGATCAGGAAGCCGAGGATCCGGCCCGGGTTCTGCCGGACCGTGTCCTTGAACGCCGCCATCTCCTCTTCGTCCTCGGGAATGTCCTCCATCAGGGGCTCGGCCGTGATCGCGCCGTCCGGCTCGATCGTGATCACGCGCGTGTTGATGCTGGAGATGCTCGAGACCTGGTAGTGGTTGACGTTCGGAGCGATATCGACCTGGTTGGTGATCTCGGAGACCTTGTCGAGGAAGTCGGCGTCGTAGATGTCGCCGTTCTTTCGGCGCACCTCGACCAGGACGTAGCTGGCGGTTCCGAAGCGACCCTCGAATTTGTCCTGCGCATGGATGAAGGGATGCTCGGGCCACTGGTCCCGGACCCGCGTGTTCATCTGGAAGCGCTTCTCGATTCCCGGAAGCGTATGACCCGTGATGTTGTAGACCGCCGCATTCAGCAGGGGCATCGAGAAGAAGAACGTGATGCTGAGCAGCGTCATCAGGGTCGCAAAGCGATTGCGGGTGATGTAGCGCGCGAAGCGCATCGAGAAGGCCTGCTCGGGGAGGCGATCCTCCATCACGCTCTGGCGTTCGTCGGCCATGCCCCTACTCCCCCGCCGCGTCGCGCTCCGACGCGCGCACGCCACCCTTCTTGAGGGCGTATTTCCAGGTCAACCCGCCATCGTCGGAACGCAGGACCATCCCCGCGGCGCCCACGATCCAGCCCCGCTCCGGCGTCGCAAAGCGCAGGTCGCGCATGAACGCGAAGAGCTCGGGCATGGCGCCCTCCGGGGGCTTCACGAAGTGGTAGCCCGCGTCCAGGCTCATCCGCTCCAGGCCCTTCTCTCCGACCGCGACGACGGCCGCCGATCCGAAGTCCGCGGAGAAGATCGCCTGCTTGGAGTTCGACTTCACGTAGCGCCAGGTCCGGCCGCCATCGCTCGAACGCAGCACCACGCCGCCCAGGCCCGCGATGATCCCGTTCATGTCGTCCTTGAACTTGACGTCGAACAGGAAGGGGGTCTCGAGGAGGTTGATGTAGACCTTGGGCGGCCCCTCGCAGAGCTTGGTCTTGGCGAACGCCACCATGTCGACCGTCTCCTGGTCCATGGGCGTGGCGTTCTGGATGCGGATCCGTTCCTGGCCGACCCCCTCCCCCTCGAGGAAGTCGCGGACGGACTCGGCCCGCTCGTCGGCGATGTAGGTCTCGTACTTCGCGAGCTCCGAGCGCGTCAGGCAGCCCTCGATCCGAATGCGCAGGTACTCCTTCTGGAGCAGCTTCTCGGCGACCTCGAAGAGGGGACCCCACTGGCTCTTCTCGAGCTCCTTCTGCCCCTCGCGGAACTCGACGGGATCGATCGAGAGCTCGCCGACGATCTTGCCCTTCTGCCAGCTGTCGCCGCCGTTGTCGGTCCAGTAGGTGAAGCCGTACTCGCCGATGATCCAGCCGTGCTGCGGATCGAGGAACATGACGTCATTGAGGTACATGTCGTCATAGATCTTCCCGCCGGAGTAGTACTTCTTGAGCTCCTGCTCCGTCAGGTAGCGAAAGCTCGGATGGCCTTCGGTGACCAGGAACGAGTGGTCCTCCCAGGTCTTGCCCGCGTCGTGCGTCACGTAGCGCCCGCCCCACTCGCCCACGGCCCAGGCGGTCTGCGCGGTGACGGCGGCGATCGAGAAGACGTGGTGGGCCGGCTGGCGCTCGAGCTTCTGGCGCTCCCAGCTGTCGCCGCCATCGGTCGTGTGCAGGATCAGGCCCCGGCGACCGACCGTCCAGCCATCCCGCGAGGTCGCAAAGTCGATGTCGTAGAGCGACTTCTCGGTGGGCGGCGAGAGCTTTCGCCAGTGCGTTCCGCCGTCCCGCGTCCGATAGACCGCTCCGAAGTAGCCCGCGACCCAGGCGTTGTCGGGCCCGACCGTGGTGACCGCATAGAGGTCGTCGTAGAGGTCGATCTCGCCCGGCGCGAACTTCTCTTCGAACGACTGGCTCTGGCATCCAACCGCGGCCACCGCGAGTGCCAGGCCCAGGGCCAGCACTCCTCCCCGAATTCCCGCGAACCCAGTGTCCAAGACCCCTCCCGATCGCACGATCCCCGGTCCCGCATCGAGGCCCGAACTCCGCACGCTTCCGATTCGCTCGAATCGGCCGGCGCGAGGTGGCCGGCCGATCCCGGCCCGACGGCTCCCATGCGCCAGCATCCGCGCTCCGGGCCCCGCCCGGTTCGGGCCGAGCCCGAAGGGATGCCGGCCAGTCGACCGGAGCCGTTTTCTATTACATGGGCCGGAAT
>JBHHYV010000165.1:0-5778 GCA_046757685.1 Myxococcota bacterium | reverse complement strand
GTCGGGCACGAGCCGGGCCCAGACCGCCGTGGCCCCCGCATGCTGGCTCATGGGCAGCTGCCGCTCCCCGTCGATGGCATGGTCGACGTAACTGCCGCGGGACTCGTCCCAGAAGAGCTCGAAGGCGTCGCGGATCTCGCCGTGCAGGCCGCGCGCCCAGGCGGCGCGGCCCCGGTCGCCCAGCCACTCGCTCATCTCGGCGAACTCGAGGAGGGCGCGCGCCCACTGGGCGTTGAGACACGACGAGGTATCGGCCAGGTGCAGCGCCGCCCAGTCGATCAGGACCCACTGGTCGAGGTGGCAGACCAGTCCATGTGCGCCGCGATAGGGCAGGAACCAGCGCAGGACTCCCTCCGCCCCCGCAAGCAGCCCCCCGACGAGTTCACGATCGCCGGTGTAGCGCCACAGGTTCCAGATCGAGCGGATCCAGTGAAGCGGCCACTCCGGAATCGTCACTCCCGCCAGCTCGAGGTCGCTTCCGGCCGCCATCGGCAACATTCCGTCGGGTCGGGGCGAGTGAGCCATCTGCGCGTGCCAGCGCGCCAGGCCCCAGTCGCGGTTCGCCGCCAGATGCACCATCTGGTGCACGACGGCGTCCCCCGTCCAGCCGCGCTGCTCGCGGGAGGGGCAGTCGAGATAGGCGTCGTGGGAGTTGATCGCGACGCTGCGCCTGCCGACCTCGTAGATCCGCTCGAGCGTGGGATCGCTGCAGGCGAACTCCGGACCCGGTCGCATCGGATAGAGCCGCTCGCGAACCTCGAAGCGTCGCAGCGTCACGGGGCCCACCGCATGGCGGATCGCGAGCAGCGCGTAGCGCAGGCCCATCGGGTCGAAGCTCTCGAAGAGGTCTTCGAAGCCGCGGGTGCGGTAGCGGAAGCTCGCCTCCGAGGTCGGCGCGAGCCCTTCCGCACCGGGCGGGTCCGGGGTCTCGCGGATCGCCAGCTCGATCTCCACGCCCGGCGGGGCGTCGACCTCCATCGCCACCAGACCTGAGACGATCGCACCGAAGTCCAGCAGCAGGAGGAAGGTGCCGTCTCCCTCGATCCGCACGGGAAGCTCGGGACCGAGGTCGAGGGTCTCGAGCGGCGCACGCCGCTCGTCGCTGAGCGCCGCCTGGGGAGGCGGCTCCGTCGCCGGGGCGCGCTCGACGATGTGCGCGCGAACGACGCGTGGAACTCGCGTCTCACCCTCGAGCGCAGAGATCGGTCGTGGGCGGAGCGCTCCGTAGGGATTGGAGGGCGGCGACATCACTCGCGCGTCTCCTCCCAGGAAGCGGGGCTCGATCTCCTGGGCCGGAGGCCAGTCCGAGTCGTCGAAGCCCGGCAGCGGCCAGCCCGCAGGCAGCCTGGCGGCGTCGACGTCCTCCTTTGGGATCGGGCTGACGCCTGCGCGCTCGAGCGGCTGCCATGCGTCCGAGAGCAGGCTTCGCCAGGCGCCGTCGGTCCCGAGCCATCGGTCCTCGCCGAGCGAGAGCTCGAGGGCCACGGCGCCGCGTCGGCCCAGCCCTAGAGAGGGGCGCGCGGGAATCCACCAGGGCGTAGGCTCGCCGTAGTAGCGCGCGTGGATCGCGAGCGTATTCTCGCCGCGCCGAAGGTAGGGCGCGAGATCGATCGGATCGTAGTGCAGCTTGCTGGGATTGCCGCGCACGGGCCCGCGAGAGACCTCCACGCCGTTCACTTAGAGGATGTAGCGGGAGTCGGCGACCACGCGGGCGTCCGCACGCTCGAGCGGCTGCTCCAGCCGGAACGTACGGCGCAGGAAGGCGTGCTGCTCGCCGGTGCCCGGGGCTTCGAAGCCGAAGAGCCTCCCGGCCGGAGCCAGCTCGGTCGGCGCCCAGATCCAGCGACAGTGCCAGCGCCGGTGGCTCATACGATCCCCGCCTGCGACGTGTGCGTTTGCGGTCGCTCCCGGGCCCGCCTCTCCCGATAGCCCGACGCGCGATACACGCCGATCGGATCGATCGCCCCTCCCGCGCGGAGCCGGGTCATGGCGAGCAGTGGCTCCACGTCGATCTGGAGCGCGGCGCGCAGGATGCGGTTGGCCCCGAGCGCATCGTTGTGCCGCTGCGCCTGCTCCAGCGCCCGGCGGTCGACCAGCAGAGCCTGGGCATGCGCGCGCTGCACCGAGACCGAGCTCTCGATCAGGCTCTCGATCGGGTCGGTCACGTTGTGGCTCTGATCGAGCATGTAGACCGGGTCGAAGCCGGGTACGCGTCGCAGCTCGGCATCGACCAGCTCGTTCCATACCAGGAAGATCTGGGTCGGATCGAGCGCACCGGTATCCAGGTCGTCGTCTCCGTGCTTGGAGTCGTTGAAGTGGAACCCCGCGAGCTTTTCGCGCTGGATCAGGCGTGCGACCACCTGCTCGATGTTCGTCGTCGGGGCGTGATGGCCGAGGTCCACCAGGCACAGCGCCTTGCGCCCCAGCTCGGTCGCGGCGATGTAGCTCGATCCCCAGTCGGCGATCACCGTCGAGTAGAGGGCCGGCTCGTAGGGCTTGTGCTCGAGGAAGACCCGCCAGTCCTCGGGAAGCGCCGCCACGATCTCGTGCATGCTCTCGAGATAGCGCTCGAATGCGGCGGCAAGGTGCTACTGGCCGGGAAAGTTCGAGCCGTCAGCGATCCAGACGGTGAGCGCTCTCGAGCCGAGCGCCCTTCCGATCTCGATGCACTCGAGGTTGTGCGCGATTGCCTGATCGCGGACCGCCTTGTCGGTGTGGGTGAGGCTCCCGAACTTGTACGAGTGCGCCTGACCGGGAAGATCCTGGAAGGTGTTGGAGTTCACGGCATCGAACTCCAGGCCCAGCTCCGAGGCGTATCTGCGAAGGGCGGCCGGGTCCTCGACGCGATCCCAGGGGAGGTGGGGCGACACGGTCGGTGTCGAGCGGCCGAGCTGCTGGATCACCGCGCAGTCCTCGAGCTTCTCGTGGATGTCTCGCGGCTCTCCCGGAAGCGGGAAGCGCGCGAAGCGCGTTCCCCCGGTACCGACGCCCCAGCTGGGAAGGGCCACCCGCAGCCGCAGGAGACGCTCGAGCACGTCCTCGAGGTCGAGGCCGCGCCGGGCGAGCTGCTCTCCCAGGTGCGCGAAGTCGGCGTGGAGCGGGGCCTCGAGTCGCGCGTTGTGATCGGACACGATCCCCGGATCGATGGGTGGGGCGCCGGACATGGGATCCTCCAGGACGACTCAGCGCGGAAACGCGGCGGCGTTTCCGGCGTCTACGTTCAAGATGTTTCCGGTCGACTTCGCGGACCGCTCGGACGCAAAGAAGCACACGGCCTCGGCGACGTCCTCGGGCAGCACGTCGCGGCCGAGAAGGCTGCGGCGCCGGTAGTGGGCCTCGACCTCGTCCTCGGGAATGCCGTGGGCGGCGGCACGCTCTCGCCGCCAGCGGCCCGTCCAGATCTTCGAGCCGCGGATCACCGCGTCGGGGTTCACCACATTCACCCGGATTCCCTTCGGCGCGAGCTCGAGGGCGAGGACCCGCGCGAGATGGATCTCGGCAGCCTTGGCCGCGCTGTACGCGGAGGCCTCGGCCGATGCGACGAGCCCGTTCTTGCTGGCGACGAAGACCATGGCGCCGCCCCGTCCCTGGGCCCCGAGCAGCCGCGCTCCCTCGCGAGCCACGAGAAAGTAGCCGGTGGCCAGCACATCCTGGCTCTTGCGCCACAGCGACAGCGTGGTCTTCTCGATCGGCGCCGCTGTGGCGATCCCCGCGTTCGACACGACGAGGTCGAGCCCCCCGAACTCGAGAGCGGCGGTGCGGAAGGCCTCGGCGACGCTCGCTTCGTCGGTCACGTCGCAGACGGCGCGGCGGACGCGATCGACCCCGTATGTCTCGACGAGCTCGGCAGCCGTGGTCTCGAGGGCCGACGCGTCGATGTCGACGAGGACGACGCAGGCATCGTCCTCGAGGAAGCGGCGTGCGATCGCGCTCCCGATCCCGCCGCCCGCTCCGGTGATCAGCCCCACCTGCCCGGCCAGGGGCAGGGGCTGCGGGCGGCGCCGGAGCTTGGCCTCCTCGAGCGGCCAGTACTCGATGTCGAATGCCTCCTGCTCCGGTAGACCGCAGTACTCGTCCACGGCGGAGGCTCCGCGCATGACGTGGATGGTGTTTCGGTAGAACTCCGCCGCGATGCGGGCGGTCGCCTTGTCGCCAGCAAAGCTGAACAGGCCGACTCCGGGCATCAGCAGGATGACGGGGTAGGGGTCGCGCATCGGCGGGCTGTTCCCGCGCCGGCAGCGCGCGTAGTAGGCCTCGTACCCGGTCTGATAGGCGCCGAGCGCAGCGTCGAGGCCCGCCGAGGCGGCCTCGGGATCGGCCGGCAGGACGAGGGGACGGATCTTCGTCCGCAGGAAGTGGTCGGGGCACGAGGTCCCCCGCGCGGCCAGCCGCTCGAGCTCGCTCGATCCGACGAACTCCAGGACTTCGTCGCTCTCGTCGAAGTGGCCGATCTTGCGCTGCTCCTGCGACAGGCGACCGCGTAGTAGCGGAAGCAGCCGCGTCGCGATCGCGCGACGTTCGCGCGGAAGGCGCCCGCGCACCTTCAGGCCGCCGAAGACGTCCACGTGCGTTCGCCTGGCGAGCCACGCCTCGGCCCGATTCACGATCTCGAGGGTGTTCCGGTAGCAGTCTCGCGAGGTCTCGCCCCAGGCGAACACGCCGTGGCCCGCGAGAACGACGCCACGCAGACCGGGTTGCTCGGCGACCAGGTCGCGGAGCCGAAGCCCCAGGTCGAACCCGGGACGCTGCCACGCCAGCCAGCCCATCTCTCCCCCAAACACCTCGTTGGTCAGGGCCTCGCTTCTGCGCGCGGTGGCGATCGCGACCACCGAGTCGGGATGCACGTGATCGATGTGGCGAAAGGAGAGAAGGGCATGGAGCGGGGTGTCGATGCTTGGGGCCCGCGGATTTGCGCCAAAGACGCAGTGCTGGAGGTAGCCGACCATCTCGTCCTCGTGGGCGAGCCCCCGGTAGCGCTTCTCCAGCGCGAGCAGCTTGTCCAGGTAAAGGGTCGCGAAGCCGCTCGCGTCGAGGGACGCCAGGTCGCCGCCCGAGCCCTTCACCCAGAGCACTGTGACCGGCTCGCCCGTGAGCGGATCTGCAGCCTCGATCTTTGCCGAGGTGTTGCCGCCCCCAAAGTTGGTGATCCGCGGATCTCGGCCGAGCAGGTTGGAACGCAGCACCAGTCGCTCGGTCTCGGAGAGCCCGACCGCGTGCGCGTCGTCCCAGAGGTCTTCGAGCGGCGCCGCAGGACCGGCCATGGGGGATGCTATGGGCGCCGGAATCGGGAAGTCAACAAGATCGATCGCCGTGATCGAAAATGATTGAATCGCCCGACTGCGCGTGCTCTCCTGCGCGCGATGCACGTTCGCGAGCGACATCGGACGACGCTGCGGGCGCTCTCCGAGCGCGGATCCGTCTCGGTCCAGCAGCTCGTTCTCAGCGCCTTCGACGAGGGAGCTCGCCCTTCCGACATCTCCATGCTCGAGAACGCGGGCGTAGAGGTGACGTGCGCTCCGCGCCTGGGTCGGTAGAGGGAGCGCTCGATGAGCGTCGCGGTCCTGGACATCGGCAGGACGAACGTTCGCGTGGCGGTCGTCGGCCCCGACGGGCAGCCGGCCGCAATTCGTTCGCGCCCCAACGACGTGAGACCACCTCCTCCCTACCCGTACTTCGACGTAGACGGTCTCCATGAGTGGATCCTGGAGAGCCTGGGGGAGCTCGCTCGCGATCACACGATCGAGGCGGTCGTCCCCGTGGCGCACGGGGCCTGCGCGG
>JBHHYV010000164.1:0-5818 GCA_046757685.1 Myxococcota bacterium | reverse complement strand
ACGGCGACGGAGAGGGCGACGGAGAGGGCGACGGAGAGGGCGACGGAGAGGGCGATGGAGAGGGCGATGGAGAGGGCGATCGAGAGGGCCATGGAGAGGGCCATCGAGAGTCGTCACGAGAGGCCTCGCGCCCTGGCGACTCCAGAGCTCAGCCCGAGGCTGGAGCGGGTGCTCCGAGCGGTGATCGAGACCTACGTGGAGACGGCCCGACCGGTCGCCTCGGGCCCACTCGTCAAGCGGAGCGGCCTCGGGATCTCTCCGGCCACCGCGCGCGGGATCATGGCCGAGCTCGGGGCGCTGGGCCTGCTGAGCCAGGCGCACCCGTCGGCCGGCCGCGTGCCGACCGACCTGGGCTTTCGCTACCACGCCGATGCCATCCTCCGATCGCTCGAGGCCCGCGCTCCGAGCGACCTCGGCCTGGAGTTCGATCTCGACCGGACGCGCAATCCAACGGACCTGCTGCGGCAGGCCGCGGACCAGCTCTCGCTCGCGACCGGTCAGCTGAGCTTCTTTCTGACCTCCCCGCCCGATCCGCAGGTGCTGTGCGAGGTGCATCTGACGCGCCTCTCGAGCGAGCGGGTCATCGCCCTGCTCGTCTCGCAGAGGGGCCTCGTCCAGAGCCGGATCATCGTGGACCGGGACACGCCTCCCGCCGCGCTCGAGCGGATCTCTGCGCGCCTGTGCGATCTGATCACGGGCCGGACCCTGGCCGAGGCCCGCGAGCGTCTCGAGCGGGCCATCGAGGCGGATCGCAGCGAGGGGGACCGCCTCTGGACCCAGGTGCTGGCCCTCAGCTGGGTCAACCTCGAGGCGCCCGCCGAGGTCGCCCTCTACGTGGGAGATCGGGCCCCGCTCTTCGACCAGCCGGAGTTTGCCGATGTGCAGCGGCTGCGCGATCTGCTCTCCGCGCTCGAGGAGAAGGAGCGGATGGCGCACCTGCTCGATGCGGTGATCCGGGCCGAGGCGTTCGAGGTACAGATCGGCTCCGAGATCGCCGATCCTGACATCTGCTCGTGCGCGGTGGTGGCGGCGCCTCTCGGGGGCTCGCCAGCCCTCGGCGGGCTCGGCATCCTGGGGCCCGTCCGCATGGAGTATGGCCGGGTCATCCCGCTCGTTCGCTCACTGTCCCACGCTGTCAACCGGCACCTCGCCTAGGAGTCTCCGCGTTGTCCAGACCGCACGACCCCGAGGAAGAGCCTCAGGCCTCCGAGAAGGGCCCGAGGATCGTGGTTCCCGAAGAGCTCGCCGAGGCCATCGAGGAGGGCGAGGAGAGCGTCGCTCCCCCGACCCCTCCTGCGCCCCCGGCCGCCGAGGGGGACGCCTCCACGCTGCAGGCGCAGCTCGACGAGGCTCGCGACAAATACCTTCGGCTGGCGGCGGACTTCGAGAACTACAAGCGCCGCACCCTGCGCGAGCGCCAGGAGCTCTTCCAGTACGCGAACGAGGGCCTCGTCAAGGAACTGCTCGTGACCGTCGATAACCTGGATCGAGCGCTGGACTACGCACAGCAGTCGATCGGGGAGGACGGCGACAAGACACTTCTGGAGGGCGTGGAGCTGACGCGTCGGTCCCTGTGGGGGGCTCTCGAGAAGATCGGGGTCGCGATGGAGGATCCGACGGGTGAGCCCTTCGACCCGAACCTGCACGAGGCGGTGCGACAGGTATCGACGAGCGCCGTCCCTGCGGGTCACGTCGTCGAGGTTCTCCAGAAGGGCTACGTCCTCAAGGACCGGCTGCTGCGGCCAGCGCTCGTGGTGGTCTCGAGCGGAGAGTAGGGCCGGCGACGCGGCCCGTCTCCCACGGACGAGAGGCAGGCACGGGTGAGCAGAGTCGTCGGGATCGATCTCGGAACGACCAATAGCTGCGTCGCGGTGATCGACCACGGAGAGCCGGTCGTGATCGCAAACTCCGAGGGCAGCCGCACGACGCCCTCGATCGTGGCGTTCGGCGAGTCGGGAGACAAGCTGGTCGGCCAGATCGCCAAGCGCCAGGCGAAGTCGAATCCGGAGCACACCGTCTCCGCGGTCAAGCGGCTGGTGGGCCGGCGCTTTGATGACGACGAGGTTCGCCGCTTCGCCCGGATGGCGTCCTTTGCCCTCGAGGCGGGCGAGAATGGCGACGCCTGGGTTCGGGTACGGGACAAGCTGCGCAGTCCGGAGGAGATCTCGGCGCAGATCCTGATGCGCATGCGCGAGAGCGCGCAGGACTACCTGGGCGAGGAGGTCAACGACGCTGTCATCACCGTTCCGGCCTACTTCAACGACGCGCAGCGACAGGCCACCAAGGACGCCGGACGGATCGCCGGTCTGAACGTACTGCGGATCATCAACGAGCCGACCGCGGCGGCCCTGGCCTACGGGCTCGACCGGGGAGGCGCCGAGACGATCGCGGTCTTCGATCTCGGGGGGGGGACCTTCGACGTCTCGATCCTGCAGATCGGGGATGGCGTCTTCGAGGTCAAGTCGACGCGCGGCGATACCTACCTGGGGGGCGAGGACTTCGACGAGCGGATCGTCAGCTACCTGGCCGAGGGCTTCAAGGAGCAGTTCGGCGTCGATCCCCGCGAGGATCCGATGGCCATGCAGCGCCTCAAGGAGGCGGCCGAGCGCGGCAAGCAGGAGCTCTCGTCGTCGAACGAGACCGACATCAACCTCCCCTTCCTGAGCGCGAACGAGGACGGTCCCCAGCACCTGATGCAGGTCTTGACCCGCGAGAATCTCGAGGAGCTGACGGCGCCCCTGCTCGAACGCCTTCGCGATCCCTGTCAGGCGGCGCTCGAGGATGCGGGCATCACGGCCCACCAGGTCGACCAGGTGCTCCTGGTCGGTGGAATGACGCGCATGCCCCGGGTGATGGCCCAGGTGGAGGAGATCTTCGATACGGCGCCGAGCCGCGAGGTGAACCCGGACGAGGTCGTGGCCGTCGGGGCCGCGGTTCAGGGAAGCGTCCTGGGAGGAGACACCGACGACGTGCTCCTGCTCGACGTGACGCCTCTCTCGATCGGAGTCGAGACCCAGGGCGGGGTCATGACCCGGATCATCCCGCGCAACACCACGATTCCGACGCGCCGCAGCCAGGTCTTCTCGACCACCGAAGACAACCAGGACCTGGTGCGCATCCACATCGTGCAGGGGGAGCGCGAGATGGCCGCCGACAACGCGACCCTCGGGCGCTTCGACCTGATCGGCATCCCGGCGGCCCCTCGCGGAGTTCCCCAGATCGAGGTCACCTTCGACATCGACGCGGACGGGGTGCTCGAGGTCTCGGCGCTGGATCAGGGGACCGGACGGGAGCAGCAGATCCGGGTCACGGCCTCGGGAGGCCTGACATCGGACCAGGTGGACCGCCTGCTGGTCGACGCCGAGCAGAACCGGGGCCGCGACAGCGAGCAGCGCGAGCAGGTCGAGGTGCGGAACTCTGCGGAGGGTCTCGTGTACTCGGTGGGTCAGACGCTGGCAGAGTTCGCCGAGAGCCTGGAGCCCGAGACCCGAGAAGAGATCGCCGCAGCGATCGAGAAGACCCGCAAGGCACTCCAGGAGAGCGAGCCCGATGCCCTGCGGGAGGCGTTCGAGGAGCTGCAGCAGCAGGCCTACCGGATCAGCGAGGTGCTCTACGGCACGTTCGACGAGCCGGGCGTGCCCGACCTGGATCGGGACGGGGACGATGAGCTGCTGATCGGCTTTCCCGGGGAGGCCGACGACGACCTCGTCGAAGACTCCGATCCCGAGGACTCCAGTCCCGGCGATTGAGCGCGCCCCGCGGTCCATGGGTCGGGTCGCGGGAGGGGGCTTGCTCTTCGGCGTCTCGGCATTAGGCTGCCCCGGACGTCCATCCAGCCGGGGAGCGAGTTGAAGCGCGACTACTACGAAGTGCTCGGGGTCGACCGGGGGGCGAGCCCCGAGGAGCTCAAGCGTGCCTACCGCAAGCGGGCCCACCGGGACCACCCCGACAAGAACCCCGGCGACTCCGAGGCGGAGGCGAGATTCAAGGAGGCCTCGGAGGCCTACGCGGTTCTCTCGGATCCCGAGAAGCGGGCCGCCTACGATCGCTTCGGCCATGCGGGGATCGCAGGTGGCGGCGCTGGCGGAGATCCCTTTGCCGGATTCGATCCCTTCTCGAGCTTCTCGGACCTCTTCAACGAGTTCTTCGGCGGAGATCTCTTCGGCGGCCGGAGGCGTGGCGGGGGACAGCGAGGAGCGGACCTGCGCTATGACCTCGAGGTCGATTTCGAGGTCGCGGCGCGCGGCGGCGAGCACACCGTCACGGTTCCCAAGCACCGACCCTGCGAGTCATGCGCCGGCTTGGGCGGGGAGCGCGAGACCTGCTCACGCTGCGGCGGGCGGGGTCAGGTTCTCCTGCAGCAGGGCTTCTTCCGCATCAGCCGTCCCTGCGACGCCTGCCGTGGAAGCGGCGCGGCTCTCCGTCACGCCTGCGAGACGTGCGGGGGCCGCGGCCGCGTCGAGACGGTCCAGAAGGTCAAAGTCCGGATCCCGCCGGGAGTGGAGAGCGGGGTCCGTCTGCGGCTGTCGGGTGAGGGCGAGGCCGGCTACGACGGGGGTCCCTCGGGAGACCTCTACGTGGTCCTGCGCGTTCGGGACCACCCGATCTTCCGGCGCGAGGGCACCGACCTCTACTGTGAGCTGCCCGTCTCGTTCGCCCACGCGGCGCTGGGCGCCGAGGTCGAGGTTCCGACGCTCGAGGCCAGGGAGACCCTTCGAATCCGACCGGGGACCCAGTCGGGCGAGCGGATTCGCCTGCGCGGCCGCGGGCTGCCCCGTCTGGGCGGGGGCCCTCGCGGAGACCAGATCGTCGAGGTCTTCGTCGAGGTGCCTACGCGCCTGTCCGCCGAGCAGCGCGAGCTGCTCGAGCGATTCGCCGAGGCCTCCGGCGACGAGGCACATCCCGTTCGTCGCGGCTTTCTCGACAAGCTGCGGGAGCTCTTCGACTAGTACACCCAGCTCCGGCCGTTGTAGCGGAAGATCTCGAGCACCTCGGTCGATTGCAGGATCTTGGGATTGCTGCGGCGCGCGGTGCCGCGAGAGCGTCCCGACTTGCGGTAGACGTTCTCGCGGTAGGTGAGCTTGCCGATGTAGGGGGCCTCGGCCACTCCCGTGGCCTGGACCTGGCAGCTCGACGGCTTTCGCCCGTAGCCGCTGTACTCGCCGACGACGGCGAGTCCCTTGCGCACGTACTTCATCCGGGCTGCGTTGCGCTTCTCGCGCAGCTCGAGCTTGTGCATCCACTGGCTGCAGAACCGCCGAAAGCTGCTCTCGACTCGCGCGCGACTGCTCGCGAGGGCCGGAGTGGGCGCCGCCGAGAGCGATGCGGCGACGATCAGCGCCGCCGCGACGAGCAATCTCGACCCTGAACCGTTGCGCACTCTTGGCTCCAGATCCACCGGCGTAAAGGCGCCAGTGCCCACGAGGGACGTATCGGACACGCGCCCGGGCGCCTTGAGAGAGCCCGGGTCCCGGAGGACGGCGATTCTGGAAGAGGGCGGCTTACGGGAGGATGTTGAGCTCGGTGCGGCGGTTCTGCGCACGGCCGCCGCGGGTGGAGTTGTCGGCGATCGGCCGCCCCTCTCCATATCCTGCGACTCGCAGCCGTGACGCAGCGATGCCCTTCGAGACCAGGTAGTCGGCGACGGCGCGCGCGCGGCGCTCGGAGAGTGCCTGGTTGTAGGTTGCGTCGCCCGTGCTGTCGGTATGACCGGCGACCTCGACCCGGAGGTTGGGATAGCGACGGAGCGCGTCGATGGCCGCGTCGAGGACCACGCGGCTCACGGGCCGGATCTCGGCCTGATCGAAGTTGAAGTTCA
>JBHHYV010000163.1:0-6005 GCA_046757685.1 Myxococcota bacterium | reverse complement strand
TCCGAAGCGTCTGCAGCCGAAGGCCAAGAGCCAGCTCCATGAGATCTACAACGCCGAGACGAAAGAGATGGCCGAGGAGCAGATCGATCGCTTCGTCGCGGCCTACGAAGACAAGTACCCGAAGGCCGTCGCCTCGCTCCTCCGAGACCGCGGCACGATGCTCACGTTCTTCGACTTCCCGGCGGCGCACTGGATGTCGATCCGGAGCACGAACGTGATCGAGTCCGCGTTCGCGAAGGTGCGACTCCGTCAGCGCGTCACCAAGGGCGCCGGCTCACGCACCAAGGGACTCACGATGGCGTTCAAGCTGCTGGCGATGGCCGAGAGGCGATGGAGGCGAATCCGCCGTCCACAGCTGGTGAAGGAACTGCTCGAAGGCAGGAATTTCGTCGATGGAGAGCCCGTCACGAATGACACTCAGGAGGGACGAAAGAGCGCTGCCTGATCAGAAGCCGATCCCCAACTCTTGCCCATAGCTCACCTGAAAGACCGTGCGCGCAAATTCTGGCCGTTTTTGGGCGTCAAAATGCCCTACTTGAGCCATCGCGTCTCAGCTCTGCTCCACCGATTCAACCCCCAGCAGCAAGCTCCAGCATCGCTGGAGCGCTACGCCCGCGGGGGGGGCGGATGTCCAGTGCTCGGCAGACGACGATCCTGAACGAGGACGACTCGGTTTCGTTTCGGAAGCTCGTGGCGACCACGTGGCAGGATGCGAGCCACGAGGTCCTGGAGGCAGAAGCCGGAATCGCAACGTCGGTCGTCGCGCGCAGGAGCTTGCCAACGATCGTGAGTCCCCTCGGGTCTCGAATCGGAAGGTCCCTTCAGTCGGCATTTCGCGTCCTACGCGCCCCGGTACACCCCCTTGAATCGAGGCAGACGAGATGAGCCGAGCTGGCACCCTGGATCTCGCCGATGCGATCGCCGAGTGCACCTGCGGCGTCGCTGACGGCGGGCTTCGGGGAGAGGGTCCAGTGGCCTCGTCGGTCGCGTATCTGGGGATCGAGCCCGCGCTCCTGGAGCGAATCGTGGAGGCGGTTCGCGAACGGCTCGATGCCGTGATCGCCCTCTATGACTGATCCCCCCGCGTCTCGCGATCTCGCCCTCGGGATTGCTCTCGTCGTCACACTCGTGTCCATGCCGGTCGACGCATCCACGACGGTCGTCGTATTGGGCGCGGCGCTGACGGTTGCCGTGAGCGCCAGCGCCGTCCGGCTGAGACGAAGGCTGAAGCAGCTCGAGTCGAACGAAGGCCACCTGCGCGCCGTCCTCGAGTCGTCGCTCGATGCGATCGTCACGATAGACGAAGAGGGTGTCGTTCGTCAGTGGAACCCGAGCGCCGAGCGCCTGTTCGAATACCCTTCTGGAGAGATCGTCGGGAAGAGCGTCAACGTACTGATGCCGGCGCCGCACAGCGAGCTCCACTCCGGCTACCTGCGACGTTACCTAGAGACGGGTGAAAGCAGCATCATCGGGCTCGGCCGCGAAGTTGTTGCACTACGCCGCAACGGCGTGACCTTCCCGGTCGAGCTGAGCGTGACCGAGATCGTCTGGGAAGGATCGCGCTCGTTCTGCGGGGTCCTACGCGACATCAGCGAGCGCAAGCGCTACGAGGAAGCACTCGAGCGGAAGGCCCTCGAGATGGAGCTCCTGCACCGCGCGACCGAGATCGCTTCGGAGGAGGACTCGTTCGAGAATGCTCTGCACGCGTGCCTCGACGTGATCTGCCGCTTCGTCCGCTGGCCGGTCGGTCATGTCTACCTGGTAGACCCGGCCACGGAGGAGCTCCGGCCCTCTTCGCGGTGGCACCTCGATGCCTCCACAAGCCGCGACCAGCCGTTGCGCGCGGTGATGGAGCAGACTCAGGCTGCCCAGGGCTTCGGTCTGCCTGCTCGGATCCGGGGCTCCGGCGAGCCTGCCTGGGTACCCGACGTCCGCCAGGACCCCACGCGAGCCACGCAGGGCTCCGATCCGGAGATCGTGTCGGCCGTCGGGTTCCCCGTCAAGGTCGCCGCGAAGACGGTTGCCATCATGGTCTTCTTCTCCGACGAGCTGAGGGAGGTCGATTCGGATCTCCTGGCTACGATGGGAGAGGTCGGCCTCCAGCTGGGGCGTGTCCACGAGCGCACGCGTGCACGCGAACGCCTGCGGATTTCCCGGGAGGTCGAGGCGGGCCTGCGCGAAGCGAAGGAGGCCGCCGAGGCGGCGAGTCGAGCCAAGAGCCAGTTCCTCGCGAACATGAGCCACGAGATCCGGACCCCGATGACCGCCATCCTGGGCTACGCAGACGAGCTACTCGAGGAGGGTGATCTCGCGAGAATCCCCTCGGCTCGGCTGCTTGCGGTGAATGCGATCCGAGAGAACGGACACCATCTGCTCCAGATCATCAACGACATCCTGGACCTCTCGAAGATCGACGCCGGTCGGATGACCATGGAGTGCATTCCCTTCTCACCCCTTCAGCTTCTCCTCGAGGTGCGGTCGATGATGCGCGTACGGGCCGAGGAGAAGGGCTTGATGCTGGATGTCGACTTCGCGACACCCATCCCGTCCTCCGTTCGGGGCGATCCGACGCGTGTGCGGCAGATCCTGATCAATCTGGTCGGGAACGCGGTGAAGTTCAGCAGTGCGGGGACGGTTCGGATCGTTGCCAGCCTGCGGAACGAGCACGGACCTCCGAAGCTCCAATTCGACGTCGTCGATCACGGGATCGGGATGTCGGAGGATCAGGTCGGTCGAATCTTCAAGCCGTTCACGCAAGCCGACAGCTCGACCACGCGGAGATATGGCGGCACGGGCCTGGGACTGAGCATCTGTCATCGGCTCGTTACATCGATGGGCGGGACCGTCGAGGTCGAGAGCGAGCTGGGTCAGGGGAGCACCTTTCGCGTAGTGATCCCGGCCTGGTTCGACGAGGGGACGCCACTCGTAGCCGACCCGTCGGAGGTCAGGCTGGATCACGGCGAAGGTGATCTGGACCGCGTGGCCAGGACCCTCGATGCCACGCAGGGTTGTCGCGTCCTGCTGGCGGAGGACGCGCCCGACAACGCGCGCCTGATTCGGAGGATCCTCGAGCGCGCCGGGGTCGAGGTCGATAGCTCGGAGAACGGGAAGGACGCTCTCGAACGCGCGCTTCTCGAGCGCGATGCGCACCGCCCATACGACGTCATCCTGATGGACATGCAGATGCCCGTGCTGGACGGCTACGACGCGACTGCGGCGCTGCGCCGCGCGGGCTACGATCTACCAATCATCGCCCTGACCGCTCACGCGATGGCGGAAGACCGCGAGCGGTGCCTGGAGGTCGGCTGCGATGACTTCGCGACGAAGCCGATCGATCGGATCCATCTTCTCCAGATCGTCGCGCGCTACGCGAAGAGAGCCGGGGAACTCGACCAGGGAATCCCGAGGCGGGATCCTAGCCCCATCGGGAGTCCCCCCGGCTCTGCCGGGGAGGCAGTCGAAGTTTGACAGTTCCGGGAGTTCCAAGAGGAAACTCCCCCTCGTGAGCCGCTTAGAGCATCGCGAGAGGGAGCGTCTTGACGAACTACAAAAGGCTACAGCACAGCGAATGGGAGTGTAAGTACCACGTCAGGACCCTCGGTAGGTGCAGACTCATATTTCCGCCGCATCACCGGGAGCTCTGAGAACTCGGTTGGCAACACCTAAATCCGATTCTCTCGCTCCCTCTTCGACGCATGGCGACCTGACCACGGATCGCCGCAACGATCTCGCCCCTGGTCGGCCGACGCCCCAGAGCCCGCACTTGCCGCCCCACCGCCGAGAAGTCCGCAGGCGCGAGCACCTTCATTCTCGAGAGCCGCTCGATGACCTCACCTCCAGCCTGCTCCCCCAGCGCCCCCACCTCCTCACACAAGTCCTCGAACAACACCCGCGCCTGCTCCGCCCTCAGCCACCTGAACTCCACCCTGAACACGAACCTGCGCAGCGCCGCGGGATCGAGGTCGTCGACGCGGTTCGTCGTGCACACTACCAGCCCCCGCGAGTCGTCGAGGCGGCGCAGGAACTCGTTGACCATCGTCGCTTCCCACGAGTTCCGGGCCTGGGCGCGATCCCGAAGAAACGAGTCGGCTTCGTCGAAGAGGAGGAGGGCGTCGTCGCGCTCGGCTTCGTCGAAGGCGCCGGCGAGGTTTTGCTCGGTGCCGCCGACGTACATGTTCAGGATCTCGGAGGCGGCCTTGGCGACGACGCTGCGGCCGGTCTGGCGGGCCAGGTAGTGGGCGAACTCGGTCTTTCCGGTGCCGGGCGGGCCGTGCAGGCACAGCGAAAGGCCCCGCTTGAGAGGGCGGGCGAGGGTGCGGATCTGCGCGACGAGCTCGGCGAGGTCGACGTCGGTGTTCAGAACCTCCAGGCGGTAGCGGTTGCGGGGGGTGGGGCGTGAGCGGGGGAGGCGACGGCCGGTGACGAGCTCCAGGCTGGGGCGGAGCACGTTCTCGATCTCGGTCTGGGTGGGCAGGCGGTCGGGGGCGAGCAGCGCGGCGGTCCGCGTGGCGCTCTCGATCAGGGCGGGGCTGGCAGGGTAGCGCTCGGCCAGGGCGTCGAGGTCGGTGGTCTCGGGGTCGATGCGACCGCGCGTGATCCGCTGCCAGAGCTCGCGGCGCGCCTGGGCTCGGGGCAGGTCGAAGCGGATGGTGTACTGGAAGCGTCGCTGGAAGGCGGGCTCGAGGGTCCAGGCGTGGTTGGTGGTCCAGATCGTGGGCGTGGCGTTGCGCTCGAGCAGGGTGGACATGGTGCGCTTGGAGAGCGCGCGGTTGCCGTCGCCGCGCAGCATCCCCATGGCGCCACCGAAGAGGTCGTCGATCTCGTCGAAGAGCAGCAGCGTTCGGGGTCGAGCGGCGAGCACGCGCTGCGCCCGGGCCAGCGCCCGAAGTCTCTGCTGTGCCGGATCCTCCCGCTGGCCTCCGGGCTCCTCGCCCGGCACGGTGTGCAGGCGCGCGCGGAGCCGATGCGCGAGCAGGGGGGCGAGCTCGCTCTTGCCCGTCCCGGGCTCACCGTAGAAGAGAAGGTTGACTCCCCGCAGACGCCGGGCCAGCGCCTGCTCCAGGGTGCGCAGGGCGATCCCGACGGGCTCGGCCATGTGGGAGTAGTCCGCCAGCGTGAGGTGGCGCTCGGGCGCGAGCGGCACGAAGCACTCGCGCAGGGTGTGCGGATCCAGGTCCTCGCGGAGCACCAGGTCGGCCACCCTCTCCGAGACCTTGAGCTTGTCGGTCAGGTCGGTGAGCCCGGGCAGGGTCTCGATCAGACCGGTGGAGCGCAGCGTGGAGTCGGGCTTCAGGCGCTGCGCGACCTGGCGAGGATCGGAGGCCGTCGCGCTCGCGGCGACCCGGGTTGCGGCCGACAGGTCGAGCTTGTCGAAGTAGAGCGTCCCGAGCTCCTGCATCGAGGGCTCGATCGACAGGACGCAGCAGAGCTGGAGCAGGGCCGCTTCGAGGGGGTCGAGCCGGAACTCGCGCGCGATCAGCCGCAGGTTGCGCCGCAGCAGCGGGGGGACGCGCACGCGCGGAGCAGGCCGGCCGCCCCAGCGCGCGACCCTTCGGCTCACGGCATGCAGCCAGGGGGCGTCGCCCAGGGTGTCGCCAGCCGGGGCCAGGAGCCGGAGCGCATCCAGGTAGCCCGGCTCGCCCCCCGGAAAGCGCTTCAGTGCGCGCGGGCTCCGCAGGGCATCGCGCAGGTCGCGGCCGAGGCGGGTTCCCACCACCAGGTTGCGCACGTAGTCACGGGTCGTCTGATCGAGCGTGGTCATGACAGGGACTCCGCCGAAGGAGCTGCGCGCACGGAGCCTTCGACGCGCCCACCGGTGCCGCCGCCCGAACGCCATTTGCGAGCAATCTAGGACGGCGGTGCGTCAGATCCGGTCGTAGTCAGTGCGATGGCGTACGGATTCTGCGCACGGGCCGAGGTCGGGCCCGGGATCCTCCATCTTCACTCGAGTGCGGTCGCGGAGGCGTTCGTAGATGGCCCGAGGGTCGCGAAGGCGCTCGATCACC
>JBHHYV010000162.1:0-6044 GCA_046757685.1 Myxococcota bacterium | reverse complement strand
AGTGCAGGGACCTCGGCGGTCGCAGGGGGGGACCGGATCTGACGTACCGCCTCTCTATACTCCCGGAGTCTCCCTCCTCGAGCCGCGGGAGCTCGAGAGTCGAAGGCCCTCACAATGGTCGAGCGCTTCACCCTCTCCAAGTCGAAGTTCCTGGCGGGCTGCCAGTGTCCGAGGCGGCTCTACCTGAGCTGCCGCGCGCCCGAGCTCGCGACCCCTCCCGGAGGTGGCCTGCAGGCGGTCTTGGACCTGGGTCACGAGGTCGGCCGGAGGGCGCACGCGCTCTTTCCGGGGGGAGTCCTGATCGCCGAAGAGGCGTACGAGCACGATCGAGCCGTCGAGCATACCCGCCGTGTCCTGGCCGATCCTGCGGTCGGGGCGCTCTTCGAGGCGGCCTTCGTCCATGACGGAGTCCGCGTCCGGGTCGACGTGCTCGAGCGCCTGCCGGGCGGCTCCTTCGGTCTGCGCGAGGTGAAGGCCTCGACTCGGGTCAAGCCGGTGCACCTGGAAGACTGCGCCGTCCAGCGCTTCGTGCTCGAGGGCTGTGGTATCCCCGTGGAGTCCGTCGAGCTCCTCCATGTCGACCGCAACTTCGTGCGCGGCAAGGGCCCGATCGACTGGCGACGCTTCTTCGTGCGCGAAGACGTGACCGAGGAGGTCGGCCGGGTGCCCGGCGAGATCCGCGGGCGAGTGGCCGAGATGCAGGCCATCGTGGCTCGCGATCGGCCGCCGAGCGTCGAGCCCTCCGCGCACTGCTTCGAGCCCTACGATTGCGAGTTCTGGGGGCACTGCACCCGGGATCGGCCCGACGACTGGGTCTTTCGGCTGCCCCGGCTGCGTGACGGTCCCTTCGACGCACTGCGCGCCGAGGGAGTCGAGCGGATCCGCGACATCCCCGACGGCTTTCCCCTGAGCGACACGCAGAAGCGGATTCGCGAGGTGTGGAGGCGGGGCCGACCCTTCGTCTCGCCAGGTCTTCCGGCCGAGATCGCGGGGCTGGGGCCGCCGACGGCCTACCTCGACTTCGAGACCATGAACCCTGCGATTCCCTTCTACCCGGGAACGCGACCCTACCAGCGGATCCCCTTCCAGTGGTCCCTGCACCGCGTCGACACGTCGGGCTCGCTCCACCACCACGCGTTCCTGGCCGAGGGCGACCTCGATCCGCGTCGCGAGCTGGCCCAGACCCTGCTCGCTGCGCTGGCCCCCGCCCCCGGCGAGGACGACCCCACGCCCATCCTGGTCTACTCGGCCTTCGAGTCCTCCGTGCTCGGGGACCTGGCCGCGCACCTGCCCGACCTGGCGTGCGCGCTCCAGGCGATCCGGGAGCGACTGGTCGACCTTCTGCCGATCGTCCGGAGAAACCTCTACCTGCGGGACTTCGACTTCTCGTACTCGATCAAGAACGTCGTCCCCGCGCTCTCGGCGGGGTTCGGCTACGACGACCTCGAGGGCATCGCAGAGGGCACCGCCGCCTCGTCCGCCTTCACCTCGATCGTTGCCGGCGCTCTCGACGCAGGTCGCGCAGAGACGCTCCGCCGACAGCTCCTCGCCTACTGTGAGCGAGACACACTGGCCCTCGTCGAGCTCCACCGGGCGCTGGTCTCGAGGGCCGGGTCCCGGGTTCCGGCCCGCTCTGCATCCTAGAGCGACTCGTAGACCGCGCCGACCAGGTCTCGCGCCCTGGGGTCGATGAGCCAGGCTCCCATGTGCATGTGGTTCATCACGTAGCCGAAGCCGAGCCGCGTTTCCGGGTCGCAGAAGCCCAGCGAGCCGCCTGCACCGCCGTGGTTGAAGGCGCGCGGGTTCGGCCCGCAGGGCTCGCTCTGGGGAGCGAGCATGAATCCGTTGGCGATCCGGGTCTCGAGCGGGAGGATGGCGTCCGGACCCGCCGCCTGCTCCTCGCGCGCGCGCTCGATGCCCTCGCGAGAGAGCAGCTTGCCGCACGCGAGCTGTCCGTAGACCTGCGCGAGAGCGGCTGCCGTGGCGTGGCCGTTGGCGGCGGGGATCTCGGCACCACGCCAGGCCCGCGAGCTCGAGACGTCTCCCATCACGGGCGGGTTCATGAAGGCACGGGCCGCCATGCTCTCGGGGTCTTTCAGGATCTCCTCGAAGAAGCTCGCCCCGTCGTCGGCGTGGACCGGGCCCTGGATCAGGTCGGCCACGCGCGAGTCGAGCTCGGGCCCGAAGCCGATGTAGAAGTCGGCTCCCAGCGGCCCCGCGACCCGCTCCCGGAAGAAGGCTCCCAGGCTCTGGCCGCTGATGCGCCGTACGACCTCGCCCACCAGCCAGCCGAAGGTGACCGCGTGGTAGCCGTGCCGCGTTCCGGGCTTCCACCATGGAGTCTCCGCGGCGAGCGCCTGGGTCATGGTCTGCCAGTCGAAGAGGGCCTCGGTGGGTAGGGGATCGCGCAGCGCGGGAAGGCCCGCCTGGTGGCTGATGAGCTGACGAAAGGAGATCGCGCCCTTGTCGGCCGCCGCGAACTCGGGCCAGTACGCGGCGACCGGAGCGTCCAGGTCCAGCCGCCCCTCGTCGATCAGCAGGTGGGCACAGAGCGCCGTCATTCCCTTGGTGGTCGAGAACACGTTGACCAGGGTGTCCCGCTCCCAGGGGCGCGTGCGCGAAGCGTCCTGCCAGCCGGCCCACAGGTCGACGACGGCCTCGCCGTCGACCTGCACGCTACACGCCGCTCCGACCTCGGCACTGCTCTCGAAGGCGCCGGCAAACGCATCTCGCACGCGCGCGAAGCTTGGGTCGCAGTGGCCGTGGATCTCGGCGGACTCCGTCATCGATCGTTCCTCTCGCGCTCCGGCGGCGAAGCCGCGAGAGCGTTCGTCGTTGGGGTCAGAGGGGCTCGAAGCAGGCCAGGCCGTCTCGCTCCCCGAGGCGGCCGACGCGGCCGACCTCTTCTCGGGTCACGAAGGCCTCGAGCAGGTCGCGGTCGGCCGGAGTATTGGCCAGGAAGCGCTCCTGGCTCTCGGTGCGACCCAGCACGATCCCCCGCACCGGGGCGCCCTCGCGGTCGAAGATCACCGTATAGGCCTCGACGGTGCCCTTGCCCCTCGGGTTCTCGACCGCGGGCGCCGGAGCTCGCTCCCAGTCCGGCGGGGACAGCGGCGCGGGCAGGTCTTCGGGAAGCTCCGCGGACAGCGCGTCGCATTCGGGAGGACCCGAGGACCAGACGCTCGCGGCGTGCTTGGTCAGGTACCAGCCGTTCCCGGTCACCAGGCCCTTTGCCGACGGACGCTCGCGCAGGTGAAGGGCCATGTTCGCGATCGAGTGCAGGCAGTAGGCGCTGGCGGGCCCGCCGGCGTAGGGCAGGCCTCCGGTCACCGTGAAGCCTCGCGGATCGTCCTCGTTCAGGCCGAGCTGCTGGGCGGCCACCTCGACGGCGACCGGAAAGCAGCTGTAGAAGTCGAAGAGGTCGATCTCGTCGACCGAGACGCCCGCGTTGTAGAGCGCTCCCAGGCTGGCGTCGAGCATGGAGGGGCAGCGGCTGAAGTCGGGTCGCTCGCTCGGCCACCAGGCCTGCTCCTGGGCCTGAGCCCCGCCCCACCAGTAGACCCAGCGCTCCTCCGGAATCCCGAGCGCGCGCGCGGCCTCGACCGACATCATCAGCAGCGCCGCGGCCTGGTCGGTCGCCAGCACCGCGTTCAGGTACTTGGGGTAGGGGTAGGCGATCATGCGGTTCTCTCGTGTCACGGTGGTCAGGTTCTCGGGGCTTCGGTAGGTCGGGAACCAGGAGTAGGGGTTCGCCGCCGCGACCTCGCTGAAGCGGCTGAAGAGCGCTCCCATCCGCAGGCGGTGCGTCTCGAGGTCGAGCCCGCGCGCCGCGCGCAGCGCGTTCTCGAAGATCGGATAGATGTCGGGGGGCGAGCGCATGCCGTAGCGCGTCTCTCGCTCGGAGCTACCGGGCTGGAACTTGCCGAGCAGCTCGGGCTCACCCTCGCCCCCGGTCGGCCAGTCGAGCTCGATGCCCGCCTTGCGGGCCTTTGCCTGCGTGCGCATGTTGTTCGTCCCGGCGATGAGGGCACTGCGCGTCTCGCCGCGCGCGATCTTCTGCGCGATGAAGTTCGCGAGCGTCACGCCGACCTGGCCACCGATCTCGGAGATGTACTCCCGGCGCGGATGCGCCCCGACCGCGTCGGCAACCAGGCGCGCCGGGTTGTGCATGCTGCGTACGTCCAGGTTGACCAGCCCGATGGTATCGATCTCGCGCAGCGCGCGATTACCCGCGCCCGCATCCTCGGCGGCCGCGCGAGCCACGATCTTGGCCATGGCGATCGGGTTCAGGGCCTCCCGCGGGTCGGCGTCTCGCTGAACCAGCTGCCCCGCGCCTACGAGCACGGGCGTACGGTCGTCTCTCAAGCGGATTCTCCCTCGTGAAGGATGGCTAGGGGTGCGGCGTGTCGGGGCAGGGTCCTGCGCTCGACCTCACGGCACGCACCGCTCCGGCAGGGGATGGCGAAAGAGCCGGGCGGCGTTCTCGTGGGTGATCTTGCGAATCTCCTCGACGGGCAGCTTGCCGAGCACGTCGTGAATCACCTGCTGGGTGTCGGGCCAGGTGCCGTCGCCATGCGGATAGTCGGACTCGAAGCAGATGTTCTCGACTCCGATCACGTGGCGCGTCGAGATCGTGGAGGGATCGTCGATCATGCAGAACCAGAAGTTGCGCCGCAGCACCTCGCTCGGCGAGAGCTCCGGGTCCGGCCAGCCCTGCCCGTAGCCCGAGCGGCTCATGATGTTGTCGAGTCGGTCGATCAGCATGGCCACCCAGCCGATCCCCCCCTCGCTCATCGCGAGCTTGAGCCCCGGAAAGCGCGCCGGGTAGCCGCTCCACAGCCACTCCGCGCACGATTGCAGCGCCAGCTGGCCAAAGAGGCTGGCACCCAGCTCGAGATAGGGCGAGCCGGGAGGGATCTCCGCGAACCCCGAAGAGCCGACGTGGAGACACAGCACCGTCTCGGTCTCGGCGCAGGCCTCGATGATCGGGTCCCAGTAGCCGGAGAATACGTTCGGAAGCCCCAGCCGGTGTGGCCGCTCGGGCAAGGTGACGCCGCGAAACCCGCGCGCCGCATTCCGGCGGATCTCGTTCGCGCCCTCCTCGGGATCGAAGAGACAGGTGATCCCGATCGGGATCACGCGCTCCGGGTGGGGCGCGTGCCACTCCTCTGAGAGCCAGTCGTTCCAGGCCCGCACACACGCCAGCGCAAGCTCGCGGTCCTTCGTCTCGGCGAAGAGCGTGCCGCTGAACCCGACCACACCCGAGGGAAAGTTCGCCTGGGCCCAGATTCCCCCCAGGTCCATGTCGCGGATGCGATCCTCGATCCGGTAGCAGCCGGGTCGCACCTCGTCGAAGCGCGAGGGCTCGAGCCGCCAGTCCTCGCGCGGGCGTCCCGCCGTGCACATGAAGCCTACCTGGAAGTAGGGCTGGCCCTCGAACTCCCAGACCTGGTGGCCCTCCTCGGTCTCGACGACCCTGGGGGCGCGCGCCTGGAGCTTGCGCGGCAGTCGGCCCTCGAAGGTATGGGGCGGCTCGAGCAGGTGGTCGTCGACCGAGATGAAGGTGTAGCGGACGGGTCTTGGCTCCGGATCCGGGAGCAGCCCGTGGGTGACGGGTCGCCGAATGCCCAGCTTGACGACTCTGACCACCGAAGGGCTCTCCCCGACTCGGGGGCCGCCCTCGGCGACCCGACGCCCGCACGATCCCCGCAAGGATACACCGGCCCCCGCCCCAGGGACCTGCGCCGCGCTTCGCCTCTCAGGCCCCTCGGCCGCGCAGCGATCGCAGCGCTCCGCCCGCCGCGAGGAGCAGCAGGGCGAGCGCGATCCCGGCCGAGGGAGTCAGGACTGGAACCGCAGGCGCGCCCCCGCTGGCCGCAAACCATGGCACCGCGTAGGGCGAGGCCAGCATGAAGTCGAGCAGCAGCGCTCCGACCTTCTGCTCGCCCGTCATCGAGGGATGGGTGCCGTCCGCCTCCAGGTCCGCGCAGCTCCAGGTGAGACCGTCGCTGCGGGAGGTCAGCCCGTCGGCCCAGAGGTAGGGG
>JBHHYV010000161.1:0-6060 GCA_046757685.1 Myxococcota bacterium | reverse complement strand
GCGTGGAGCTCGCGCGGGAGCGCCTGTGCAGTGGCGCGGCGCGTGCCTTGCTGGAGTGCTGGTGCCGGTTCCTGGCCGGCGCCGAGAAGAGGGAGCGATGAGCATTCTCGAGACGATCCTCGAGCACAAGCGCGACGAGGTGCGCCAGCTCCGAGCCACCCGCTCCGAGGCGGCGTGGCTGCGCGCGGCGCGCGAGGCGCCGCCGCCGCGGGACTTCTCGGGGGCCCTGGAGCAGGGGCCACCGCCGCGGGTGATCGCGGAGTTCAAGCGCGCGTCGCCCTCGCGGGGAGCGATCTGCCCGGAGGCCGACCCGGGCCGCGTGGCTCGCGCCTACGCAGAGTCGGGCGCGGTGGCGCTGTCCGTCCTGACCGATCGGAAGTTCTTCTCGGGCGACCTCGACGATCTGCGGCGCGCCCGCGAGAGCGCCGAGCTGCCCGTGCTTCGCAAGGACTTCATCCTGGATCCGATCCAGGTCCTCGAGGCGCGCGGGGCGGGCGCGGATGCGGTGCTGCTGATCGTCGCCGCCCTGGATCGCGCGCGCCTGGCGGAGCTGCTCGCGACATCGGGCGAGCTGGGCCTGGCAGCCCTGGTCGAGGTCCACACCCGCGAGGAGCTCGAGGCGGCGCGCGAGGCGGGAGCTCGGATCGTGGGCATCAACAACCGCGATCTCGGGAGCTTCGAGGTCGACGTGGCGCTCTCGCGCCGGCTCGCTCCGCTGGCCGCCGGCTGCTGCGTGGTGAGTGAGAGCGGCCTGCGGGACGCCGCGACGCTGCGGGACCTCGCCGGCTGCGGGGTCGACGCGTTCCTCGTCGGGGGTGCCCTGATGGAGGCGGCGGATCCGGGAAGGGCGCTGCGCGAGCTTCGGGGAGAGGGCTCATGCAGGTGAAGATCTGTGGGATCACCTCGGCCGATGACGCCGAGCTGGCCATCGCCGCTGGCGCGGACGCGATCGGCCTGAACTTCGTTCCCGAAACTCCGAGGGCGCTGGAGCCGGAGCGCGCGAGGGAGATCTCGCGCGTATGTCGCGGGCGGGTGGTGCGCGTCGGAGTGTTTCGCGACCCCGATCCGCGGGAGCTTCGTGACCGGGCCGCCTCCGTGGGCCTCGACGTCGTGCAGCTGCACGGCGACGAGGCCCCGGACCTCGTCAGGTCGCTCGAGCTGCCGGTGCTGAAGGCGCTCGGCGCGGGTCCCGGAAGCCTGGCGGACGCGAAGCGCTATCCATCGGCAGACCTGCTGCTCGACCACCCGGCCGGGGGCGGGACCGGGAAGACCTGGGACTTCCGGCTGGCGCGTCCCCTGGTTGCGAGCGGACGGCGGGTATGGATCGCGGGGGGCCTCGGGCCCGAGAACGTGGCCGATGCAGTGCGCGCGGCCCGCCCGCACGGAGTCGATGCCTGCTCGGCGCTGGAGTCGAGCCCTGGGCACAAGGACCCCGATCGCGTGCGCGCGTTCGTCACTGCCGCCCGCTCGGCGCTCGGCCCTCGGGAGCGCCCAGACGCCGCCGGCTACTTCGGTCGCTACGGCGGCCGCTACGTCACCGAGACGCTGATTCCCGCGCTCGACGAGCTGACCGAGGCCTACGCCGTGCTGTGTCAGGATCCGGGGTTCGCGCGTGAGCTCGACGCGGCGCTGGCGAGCTACGCGGGTCGACCGACGCCCCTCTACCACGCCGAGCGCGTGAGCGCGGAGCTCGGCATCGAGGTCTGGCTGAAGCGCGAGGACCTGGCCCACACCGGCGCCCACAAGATCAACAACGCGATCGGCCAGGTGCTGATCGCGCGGCGCATGGGAAAGCCCCGGGTGATCGCCGAGACCGGGGCGGGCCAGCACGGGGTCGCCACCGCGACCGCCTGCGCGCGCTACGGGCTCGAGTGCGAGATCTACATGGGCGAGGAGGACACGCGTCGCCAGGCCCTGAACGTCTTCCGGATGGAGCTCCTCGGCGCGCGCGTGCGGCCGGTTCGCTCGGGCAGCCGGACGCTCAAGGACGCCATGAACGAGGCGCTGCGTGACTGGGCCACGAACGTCCGCCACACCTACTACGTGATCGGATCCACGGCGGGGCCGCACCCCTACCCGATGCTCGTGCGCGACCTCCAGGCGGTGATCGGTCGCGAGGCGCGGGAGCAGTTCGCGCGCGACCCGGGCGGTCTTCCGGATCTGCTGATCGCCTGCGTCGGCGGCGGCAGCAACGCGCTCGGCCTCTTTCACGCCTTCTACGACGAGGAGAGCGTCGCGATGGTGGGCGTCGAGGCGGGAGGGGAGGGGATCGAGACGGGCCGGCACGGGGCCTCGCTTGGGGCCGGGAGCCCCGGCGCGCTGCACGGGAGCTTCTCGTACGTGCTCCAGGACGATGCGGGGCAGATCTTCGAGGCCCACTCCATCTCGGCGGGTCTCGACTACCCGGGAGTCGGTCCCGAGCATGCCTTCTACCGCGACTCGGGTCGGGCCCAGTACGTTCCCGTGACCGACGCCGAGGCGCTCGACGCGTTCGTCTGGCTCTCGCAGCGCGAGGGCATCATCCCCGCGTTCGAGTCGTCGCACGCCATCGCCGAGCTGCGCCGGCGGGCTCTGAGCCTGGCGCGCGGGACGCGCGTGATCGTCAACCTCTCGGGGCGAGGGGACAAGGACGTCTCCGAGGCCCGGGCACTGCTCGAGGCGCAGCGGTGAACCGCATCGACCGGGCGTTCGAGCGCGCGCGCGCCGAGGGCCGCGCGGCCCTGATCGTCTTCGTGACGGCGGGAGATCCCGATCTCGACACGACCGCCGAGCTGGTGATGGCTCTCGACGAGGCGGGAGCCGACGTGGTCGAGCTCGGGGTCCCGCACTCCGACCCGGTGGCCGAGGGACCGACGATCCAGGCGGCGAGCGCGCGCGCGCGCGCGGGGGGTACGACGCTGCCGCGGATCCTGGAGTGCGTGGTGCGGCTGCGCCAGGCGAGCGACGTGGCGCTGCTCCTGATGGGCTACCTGAACAACGTGCTCGCCTTCGGCGAGGAGCGCCTGGTCGACGCCTGTGTGGCGGCGGGCGTCGACGGGCTGATCGTAGCCGACTCGCCCTACGAAGAGGCGCGAGACCTGCAGGCGGCCTGCGAGTCGAAGGGCGTGCATCGCGTGCTGCTGGTCGCGCCGACGAGCCCCCCCGAGCGGGCGATCCAGATCGCGGCGCGCTCGCGGGGCTTCGTCTACTGCGTGTCGGTCACGGGCGTGACCGGCGCGCGGCGCGCACTTCCGGAAGACCTCGCCGGGCTGGTCACCCGCCTGAAGGGCGTGACCGCGACGCCGGTCGCCGTGGGATTCGGTATCTCCACCGCCGAGCAGGCCGCGAGCGTCGCTCGGATCGCCGACGGCATCATCGTCGGAAGCGCCCTGGTCGAGCGAGTCGCGTCCCCCTCGCGAGCGGAGGACGCCGTCGCGGCCGCCGCCTCGTTCGTGCGCGAGCTCCGGCTCGCCGTCGAGGGCGCGCGCAGCGGCTAGGCCCGTCCCGGCCGTCGTCCCGCCGAGAGGCTCCCCGGCTCAGCGCCCCGCTCGCCCGAGCCAGCGGCGGTAGAGGTTGCGCACCCGGCGTTCGGTAGCATCCCAGTCGCCGGCATTGTCGATTCGCACGTCGGCCATCCGCACCTTCTCGTCGATCGGCATCTGGGCGTCGATCCGGGCCTGAGCCTGCTCGCGCGGCAGGCCATCGCGCGTCATGACCCGTTCGAGCTGCACGGCCGGAGGCGCCCACACGACCGCGACGAGGTCGAAGGGCAGCTTCGCGCCGGAGCCCCGGCCGGAGGCGCGCCCCTCGAGCAGCAGCGGGATGTCGAGGACGATGACGGGCACCCCGCGCTTGCGATGCTCCTCGGCGCGGCGGGCCAGCTGGCGATAGACGGCCGGGTGGATCAGCTCTCCCAGCGCGCGGCGCGCCTCGGGGTCGCGAAAGACGCGCGCGCCGAGCCGGGGGCGGTCCAGCTCGCCCTCGGGCGTCAGGACCTCTGGACCGAAGTGCCCCACGATGGCGCGCAGCACCTCCCCGCCCGGGGCCTGCAGCTCACGCACGATCCGGTCGGAGCACTCCACGGCTGCGCCGAGCTCGGCAAGCAGGTCGGCCACGCGCGTCTTGCCGGTCCCGATCCCGCCGGTCAGGCCGACGACGAGGCTTCCGGGGCGGGCATCGGGCATCTCGCCAGGAGTCTAGCCCAGCGACCGAACCCCTTGGAGTTTCAGGGGAAATGCTATAGTCGCGCGCTTGGCGGAGGATCCCGACGAGATCGCCCGAGAGCGGCGCGCGATCGATACGATCGACGAGTCGATCCTGGAGCTCCTGAACCGGCGGGCGGCCGCCGCCCTTCGGATCGGGCAGCTCAAGGAGCGCTCGCGGGGCCCGGTCCTGGTTCCGGGCCGTGAGCTCGACATCTTCGAGCGCCTCGAGGCGCGCAACTCGGGCCCGTTTCCGGCCGAGGGCGTGCGCAACGTCTTTCGGGAGATCATCTCCGTCTCCTACGCACTGGAGAAGGGCATGAAGGTGGCCTACTTCGGACCCGCCGCGACCTACACCCACCAGGCGGCGATCCAGCAGTTCGGGCGGATGGTGGAGCTGGAGCCGATGCCGACGATCGCGGACATCTTCGAGGCGGTCGAGGCCGAGCGGGCCGCCTACGGCGTCGTGCCGGTCGAGAACTCGACCGAGGGCGTCGTGAGCCACACCCTCGACCTCTTCGTCGACTCTCCCCTCACCATCACCGCCGAGATCCAGGTCGCGATCCACCACGACCTGCTCTCGCGCGTCTCCGATCTGCACGAGGTGCGGGCCGTCTACTCCCATCCCCAGGCGCTGGCGCAGTGCCGGGAGTGGCTGTCGCTGAACCTTCCGGGCGTCTCCCAGTACTCCACCGCCTCGACCGCGGCGGCGGCCGAGCGGGTGACGCGGGAGGAGGGCGCGGCTGCGATCGCGAGCCCCGTGGCAGCCGAGATCTACGGGCTGCGTGCGATTCGCCGCGGGATCGAGGACCGGGCGAGCAACACCACGCGCTTCCTCGTGATCTCGACCACGCCTCCCGACGCGACCGAGCGCGACATCACCTCGCTGCTCTTCTCGATCAAGCGAGACCAGATCGGGGCGCTCTACCACGCGCTCGAGCCCTTCGCGAGCCACGGGGTCAACCTGACGCGCATCGAGTCGCGCCCCACCAAGGCGCGCGCCTGGGAGTACCTCTTCTTCTGCGACTTCGAGGGCAACGCCCGCGATCCCGAGGTGGCGGCGGCGATTGCCGAGCTGGAGCCGCGCTGCGACTTCGTGAAGGTGCTCGGGAGCTATCCGAGGGCTGCGCCGTGAGTGTGAAGGTCGAGGATCTCGCCAATCCGCACATCCGCGACCTTGATCCCTACCAGGGAGGGCGGCCCATCGAGGAGGTGGAGCGCGACTACGGCCTGGAGCACGTGGTCAAGCTGGCGTCGAACGAGTCGCCGCTTCCGCCGTCGGCGCGCGTGGTGGCGGCGATCCGCGCCGCGGCGACCGAGGTGCACCGCTACCCGGACGGCTCGAGCTCTGCGCTGCGGCGGGCGCTCGCCCTGCACCTGGGGGTGCCGCCCGACTGGCTCTTCCTGGGGGCCGGGTCCGACGAGATCCTCGAGGTGCTGGCCAAGGCGTTCCTGCGCGCGGGAGACGAGGTGGTCTTCGCGTGGCCCGGCTTTGCGATGTACCCCATCGTCACGCGGGGCGCGGGAGCGCGGCCGGTCCCCGTCCCCCTGGATGGCGACCTGCGGGCCGACGTGGACCGGCTCGCCCGCGCCGTCGGCGAGCGCACGCGGCTCCTGGTGCTGGCCAACCCGAACAACCCGACGGGAACCTCGGTCTCCGATCTCGAGCAGCGGGAGCTGCTGCGGCGGGTTCCGGAGCGGGTGCTGGTGGTCTGTGACGAGGCCTACCTGGAGTACGTGCGGCGCGAGGACTTTCCAAGGACCCAGGCGGCGCTCGCCGAGCGCGCGACCCTGGTGCAGCTGCGAACCTTCTCCAAGATCCACGGCCTGGCCGGGCTGCGCGTGGGCTTCGCGGTCGCCCGGCCCGCGCTGATCGGCA
>JBHHYV010000160.1:0-6143 GCA_046757685.1 Myxococcota bacterium | reverse complement strand
CTAGGCGCGGCCGCCGGCGGGGCCCGCCGCCCGGCCGAGATGGCGATGGAGCAGCAGGGTCGAGAGGGCGAGCGCGAGGCTGACGGCAACCCCGCTCGCGTCGACCGGGCCCATGCCATCCACGGCACGAAGGGGAGTCGCGAGAGCCACGAGGGGGGCCGCCGTCCACTGGGAGGCCCGCAGCACCTGGCGCAGACCGAGATCACGCGGTCGCTGCAGCCGCCAGGAGCCCACGGCAAGCGCGATCCAGAGCCCCGCGAGCCAGGGGATCTGGTGGGGAGGGGTCGCGACCAGAGCCGCGGCGAGCAGCAGCAACGCGCCGTAGCGGCCGCCCCGGCGCGCTCCCAGGATCCTGCGGAGGGCCTCGGGCCGGCCACGCAGCGCACCCACCAGGAGCCCGGGGATCTCGTGGGCCTGGACGAAGCTGCGGCGAACTGGAGGCGCGGTCTCGCCCATCGGCGCGAGCAGTGTAGCGGGCGCATGGGGGCCGGGATATAACTGCCCCCGATGGCTTCGTCCCCCGGGGATCCCGCCGACGCACCGCCCCGACCGCCTCACCGCGGAGGCAACGCGCTCTACTGGATCGCCCCTCTCGCGATCGTCGTGGGGCTGTTCTTGATCCTGCTCATGATCGGTCGCGAGGACGAGAGCGCCTTCATCTACACGCTCTTCTGAGAGGCGCCGGGATCCGGCCGCTGCACGCGAGCGAGCAGTCTTCGCGCCTCCTTTCGCAACGTCTCCCGAGCGATCGGCTTCGAGAGAACGCCGTCGCAGCCCGCCGCGAGGCACAGGTCCCGGACCTGGGGCGCCGTGTTCGCGGTGAGCGCCAGGACGGGACTGCGAAATCCCGCCCGCCGGAGCTCGCGCGTGGCCTCGTAGCCGTCGAGAACCGGCATCTGGATGTCCATCACGACCAGGTCGATGTCCCCCTCGAGAGCGCGCGCGACCCCCTGACGGCCGTCGCAGGCGGTCGCCACGCGCATCCCGTCGAGCTCGAGGATGCGCGCGAGCAGTCGCCGGTTGTCGGCACCGTCGTCGACGACGAGGATGGTGCCCGAGGGATCGGGGCGGGCGAGTGCATCGGACTCCCGCTCGACGACCAGCGGGGCACGCAGATCGACAGAGATGCGTGTGCCTCGCCCCGGGCCGCCGGAGCACTCGATGCGGGCTCCGAGCACCTTGGCCAGCCGGGTCGCGAGCGCCAGTCCCAGACCCGCTCCTCGCTGCCGCCGACCCAGCGCATCTTCGCCCAGGGCCAGAGGCTCGGAGAGCCGCTCGAACTCCGCGCGCGACAGGCCCGGCCCGGTATCGGCGACCTCGATACGCAGCCTGTCGGGGGGCTCGAAATCGGCGCGGACGATGACGGAGCCGCTCGCGGTGAACTTGACGGCGTTGTCCGCGAGGTGGCGCACGATCTGCTCGAGGCGGGGCCCGTCGATCCAGAGCCGCTCGGGCACCGAGGGCTCGATCACCAGGGCGAAGAGCAGTGCCCGCTCGTTCGCTCGCTCGCGCGCCCGCGCCACGGCCCGCTCCAGCACGGAGCCGGGCGAGAGAGCGAGAGGCTCGGCTTCGCCCTCGTCGGCCGCCAGGGCGACGAGCGCGAGCAGGTCGCTGACCGATTCGAGGAGGCGTCGCGCGTGACTCTCGATCGATTCGACGGCGCCCTGCTGGGCGGAGTCGAGCTTGGAGTCCGCCAGCTGCTCCGCCTGTCCCAGGATGACGGCGAGGGGCGAACGAAGGTCGTCGGAGAGCGACGACAGCAGGCGAAAGCAGGGATCGCTGAGGATCTTCTCGGCGAGGGTCTGCGTCGCGTCCAGGGTCCGGTCGGCCATCGCTACCCCGAGGGATCGACGCCGGAAGTGCAGTTCTATAGCCGGCCTGCTCGGGGGCTCTCGGCTCCCGCTGGAAGAGCACCGAGCCGCAGCCGTAGCTCGCGATCGAGTGCATCCAGGTCCAGGCGGTAGACGCGCCGAAGCGCGATCCCCGGGCTTCGGCTGCGGAGCAGGATCTCGACGAAGCGCCGGAGCTGGGCGGACCGACCGCGGTGCGCGAGATGATCGATGGCCGCATAGCTCCACAGGTAGGCGACGTCTGCCTGCTCCGCAGAGAGTCCCACGAAGCTCGGTGCCCCCAGCGCCGAGAGCGTGGGCACGCCCCCGTGGCGAGCCGCCAGCCAGAGCCGGCGTCGCTGCCCGCGGCCCAGCGCGCGCTGGCCGACCGAGCGAGCCTCGAACCACTCCGCGAGCCCCTCGCTCACCCAGCCCGGGGGCCGGTAACCCCTGGCCGCCGCGGCGAGGGCGGCATGGGTGTACTCATGGTGAAGTGTGCGGGCCAGTGCCAGGTCGACCCGCACTCCCGCTCGCACGTGGATCGCCGTCTCGTAGAAGCCCGCAGCACGGAACCCGAAGAGACGACCGTAGAGACGATCGAAGGCGCGGGGATCGTACAAGACGACCCGCACCTTGCCCCGGGGCCGGAGGCCCAGCACGTCGCCGATGCTGCGGTAGGCGTGCTCCAGGACCGCGGTGACCTGGCGCTGGAAGCGTCGCCTCTGCACGTAGCCGTCGATCGCGACATCCTCGAGGACCACGAAGTGGAGCGAGCGCCGCTCGCCAAAGCTGCCGTCGGCGCCCCGGTCGATCCCGAGCAGGCCGACGGCGACCAGGACGAGGACCGCGAGGCGGCCTGCTGTGTGACACTGCGCCATCGAGCCCCCGGATCCGTCCGCTGACCGGCCCGCCGGCCTCTTCCGCGACAGGCCCCTCGGGCGAATCGGCCCGATCGCGGAGCGGCCCTTCGGCCCGACAGGGCCTGGCAGGGCGCGGATCTCGAGAGTACGACATTGACGGACGCGACGCGCCGACTATGATCCCGCGCGCCAATCCAGGCCCAGAGGGGAGACGACTGTGGCGAAGAGGAAGAAGGCAGCGCCGAGGCGGAAGACGGCGACGAAGAAGGCCGCCGGGGGCGCCATGATCATCTCCAAGAGCCGCGTGAAGGCGGCGGTAAAGAAGTGCAACGTGGGGGCCGAGTTCTACCCGGCGCTCGAGGCCGCCGTTCGTGACCTGATCCAGAATGCCGAGCGTCGGGCCCTGGACAACCGGCGCAAGACCTTGCGAGCCCAGGACGTCTGAGGCTCCAGGGTCGCGGCGGCTCTCCGGAGCCGTCGCGCGCGCCTCTCGGTCGCTCGGCGCTCCGCCCCGACGGGCGGAAGCCGAGCCCGCGCATCAGGGAGTCGCGGGCGCGGTGAAGACCTCGCTCTGGGGGTGGAAGGCGGCCCAGGCGAACCAGTAACCCTCGACCACCTCGAGCTCGGGATCCGCCTCGACATGGAAGAGCTGCGCTTCGGGATCGTAGGCGACCGACACCCGCCGGCCGGCGAAGCGCTCCTCGACCTTTCCCCCGGCGCGCGCGACCTCGACTGCGGGGTACGCGCGCGCCCGGCCCGACGTCGTCCGCACGCCGAGCGTCGGCATCTTGGGGTGATACCGCGGGTCGGGCTTGGTGTGGAGCATGACGCTCGTCGAGGTCGAGTAGCTCCCGTAGGGATTGCGCGAGTAGTCGCGCTCGTAGCCGGTATCGCGGGCGAGGACCAGCGTCTCCGGGTGCGCCTGCCTCCAGAGAGCCAGCCGGGTCATCTGGGAGCGCAGCAGGTGCAGCCGCGTGCCGCGGGCGCGACCCGTGAGCGCCCGGGCTTCGATCTGCGACCACAAGCTCTCGGATTCGCGGTCGTAGAAGAGCACGTCGGAGCGATAGAGCAGACCCGACACACCAAAGTGTCGAACCCCACCCTCGAGATCGCGGTCGAACACCAGGCCGGTGCCGCAGAGCGGACAGTAGCTGACCAGGATCTCGCGTCCCCCGAGTCGGTCGTTCACCAGCTCGTGCCAGTTCAGGATCGCCACCGGGTAGGCTCGCGCCTCGCCTCCGAGCGCCACGCCGAGGACCAGCGTGTCGTCGCCCCACGAGGTCGCGCTCGCCTTCTCGGTGGGAGGTGAGTCGAGCGCAGGGATCGCATCGCGGGGCGGGCCTCCCGGCCGGATCTCCTCGACAGGAACGCTTGCAGAGTCCAGGTGGAACCCGTTGCGGTCGATCGCGCGCGCGGGGGGGGCGGGAGCGGCGAGCGCGACCAGGATGACGATGGCGAGCATCCCTCTCATCCGGCTTCCTCGAGGATCGCCTCGGGCACCGGCGAGCAGGCCTCGAAGCGACCGATCCCGATCGACGCGGCGTGCAGGAGGTGGCGACCGACCTCGATCGAGGAGCCGTAGAGGCCGTCGCCGACGATCGGGTGCCCGAGGTGCGCGAGCGTCGCGCGAATCTGGTGCCGGGTCCCGGTATGCGGCCGCACCCGCACGAGCGAGATGCGGTCTCCGGGCCGCAGGGGCTCGATCGTCGTCAGGCTCGAGCGGCCTCCGTGGTCGACGACGGCCACATGGTCGCCGCGCTGCGCCAGCCGGAGCGCACAGCACTCCGTTGCCTCGAAGCGGCCGTGGACCTGCGCGACGTAGACCTTTCGAACCCGGCGGGTCGCAAACGCGACGCGGGCACGCTGCCACGCGGCCTCGCACGTCGCGAACACCAGCACGCCCGAGGTCCCGGTATCGAGACGGTGCACGAGTCCCGACTGCAGCCCCCCGTCGCCGATTCCCACGATCGCCGGCCGCATGGCCAGCACGCAGCCGAGCGCCGTACGCGTCTCGTCGAAGTCGAGCGGTGCGGTCGGGAGACCCGCCGGCTTGTCGACCGCAACGAGCCCGTACGACTCTGCCAGGATCGGCAGCGAGAGGGTCGCGTCCGGCCGGGGTCCGCGGTCGGGATGCCGGAACTCGCCGACCGAAATCTCCTCGCCGCAGCGGACGAAGGTCCCCTTCGGAGCCACGCGTCCCCCGATCCGAGCCACGCCCTGTGCCAGGAGCCGCCGCGCGTATCCCCGAGAGATCCGGCACTCCCGCGCAATCACCACGTCGAGCCGAAGCCCGTCCTGCGCGGGGCTGACCCGGATCGTGCGACCGCCTTCCATGCCCCCATGATCGCACGCGGGGATCGACGCGCGACCCTCCCCGGCGAATTCGCTGCCGGCGCGGGCGGGAGCCTGGCATACTCCGGCCATGTCGCTGCTGGAAGACCTGGGGTTCGCGGACGGAGAGCGCGTCGTGGTCGTCCACGTCGACGACATCGGCATGTCGGACGCCGCCAACGCGGGCGCCCTGCGGGCCCTCGAGGGGACGGCCACCTGCGGAAGCGTGATGGTGCCCTGTCCCGCCTTCGAGGCGATCGCCCAGGTCGCGCGCGAGCGGCCCACCCTCGACCTGGGCGTGCACCTGACGCTCAACGCCGAGTACGAGACCCATCGCTGGGGGCCGCTGCGAGACGACGTGCCGGGGTTGACCAGCCCCGACCAGGGCATGTGGCGCACGACCGCCGAGGTGATCGAGCATGCCAGCGAGAGCGAGGTCGAGCGCGAGCTGCGAGCCCAGATCGACCGCGCGCTCGAGGCCGGGATCGACGTCACCCACATCGACAGCCACATGGGAACGGTGCTGCACGCGCGCTTCGTCGAGATCTACCTCGCTCTCGCGCGCGACTACCGGCTGCCGGCGTTCCTGCCCCGGATCTCGCGAGAGCAGGTCGAGCGGAGCCGGCTCGGTCACAGCCTGGAGCGCATGCGCGCCCGGATCGCCCAGGCCGAGGCGGACGGTCTTCCGGTCTTCGACGGCTTCGATGCGGACTCGCTCCACTTCGAGCCGGGTCGCGGCCTCGCCCACAACACGAAGCGCCTCGACGGCCTGGGCCCCGGGCTTTGCTACCTGATCACCCACTGCGCGCAGGGCGGAGCAGAGCTCGCGAAGATCACCCCCGACTCGTGGAGACAGCGCGCCGAGGAGGCCGAGCTCTACTCCGAGGGCACGATGGAGCGCGAGCTCCGGTCCCGCAGCATCCGCACGCTGGGCATGCGACCCCTCCGCGACTGGCTGCGCGGCGAGGCGTCAGGGATCGCTCCCGCCTGAGGGGCGCACCGAACACTCCGCTGTGCAGCGGACTCAGGCCGTCGCGTTGCGTGACTCGAAGGCGCCTTCGCCCCCCTACGGTCCGACGTACGCCTGGCACTGGTTGGCGATCCCCGGCGGCAGGCCTCCCAG